>NZ_JBWQTV010000017.1:0-259893 GCF_056619965.1 Halalkalibacter sp. HAAS-P014
TAGTCTGGTGGCGATAGCGAAGAGGTCACACCCGTTCCCATGCCGAACACGGTCGTTAAGCTCTTTTGCGCCGATGGTAGTTGGGGGCTTCCCCCTGTGAGAGTAGGACGTTGCCAGGCAGTTAAAAGACAATCCATTGGATTGTCTTTTTTTTCGTTCCTTACCACAAACAAGTACGAATAGAGTGAAATACCTATCAAATTGTATGATTTTGATAGGTATTTTTATAGGAGTTGCGAAGCTAAGCGCGGAAATTCTATTGGTTGGCAACGTGCTAGATGAGAAGCTGTTTGAACAAATAAATAGCAAGTAAAGACATAATTTTTATTAACTAGAGAAGTTGTATGGTCTATCCTTTCAGTATAATACGTCTGTCCCTACCCTAAATCCCTTCTACACTACAAGTGTACGGGGGTTTCCATTCTACGAACAAAATAAAACTCTTCCAACACTTGTAAAATACATATGGATATTTACTAAAATATATTAGTAAATTGAATGCAGATTATTTACTAGTAATAACCAATCAAAATCGAATTTAACTTTATTTAACTGATTTTTTATCAGCATTTTCATCCAAAAATGCTCTAAAATGATCACCCCAATTACAAATGGAAGTGACAACAGGTTCTAATTGAAGACCAATTTCGCTTAGTTCATATTCTACTTTAGGAGGAACAACTGGGTATACCTTTCTAGTAATAATTTGATCCTCTTCTAACTCCCTTAATTGTCTAATTAACATACGTTGATTGACATCTGGTAGGTATTTTTGTATTTCACTTAATCTTAAAGGAGATTGTTGAAGCAAACACCAGATAATCGCTATTTTCCAACGCCCCCCAATTACGGACAGAGCTAAATCTTTGTTAGTAAAAAAAGACTTTTCTTTATAATGAATGACCATATTATCACATGCCTTTCTATGGTTTATTTTTTATATAGTGACAAAAAAGTCAGTATTTACTGTTGGATTATAATATGGAATGATGAAAAAGTAAATTGGGAAATAAAGGTAGGTGTGATTCGTTTAAATGTAAAGCTACTGTTCTTTTAACCCGAGAGAAACACTTTTTTTGATTATTTTGATTGTAGTGACAAAAAAGTCAGTATTGATACTATGTTTTTAATATGTGATTATTAAAAAGAATCAGAAAATAAAAAGAAAGAAGGGATTCAATTGAAAAGCAGAGCTGCTGTTGCATTTAAATCAGGAGAACCACTTCAAATTGTAGAAATAGATGTAGAAGAACCAAAAGCAAGAGAAGTATTAGTTAAAATTCTCTATACCTCAGTCTGTCATACAGATGCATTTACATTATCTGGTGATGATCCGGAAGGCGTATTTCCTGCTGTACTAGGTCATGAAGGTGCTGGTGTTGTTGTTTCTGTAGGAGATGAAGTAACTTCAGTAAAACCGGGAGACCATGTGATTCCACTATACACAGCTGAATGTGGGGAATGTAAATTCTGTCGTTCTGGAAAAACAAACTTATGTAGTGCCGTCCGAGAAACTCAAGGGAAAGGCTTAATGCCTGATGGAACTACTCGTTTCTCTTATAATGGAGAGCCGATTTATCATTACATGGGAACTAGTACATTTAGTGAATATACAGTTGTTTCTGAAGTCTCTTTAGCAAAAATTGACCCAGAAGCTCCACTTGATAAAGTTTGTCTATTCGGATGTGGTGTGACTACAGGAATTGGTGCTGTACACAACACAGCAAAAGTAGAAGAAGGAGCTGTAACAGCAGTATTTGGTCTTGGGGCGATTGGATTAGCCGTCATTCAAGGATTGGTTCAAGCAAAAGCAAGCCGAATCATTGCGATAGACTTAAATGAGGATAAGTTTGAGTTGGCTAAAAAAATGGGAGCCACTGACTTTATAAATCCTGCTAAATTTGATAAACCAATTCAAGAAGTAATCATTGAAATGACGGATGGAGGAGTCGATTACAGCTTCGAGTGTATTGGAAATGTTGAAGTCATGAGATCTGCTCTTGAATGCTGTCACAAAGGCTGGGGTGAAAGTACGATTATCGGTGTAGCAGGTGCAGGTAAAGAAATTCATACTCGTCCATTCCAATTAGTAACAGGTAGAGTATGGCGTGGATCAGCCTTTGGTGGGGTAAAAGGAAGAACTCAATTGCCAGGAATGGTCGAAGATTATATGAACGGTGAAATCGATTTGGATTCGTTTATCACACACCACTTAGACTTTAAAGACATCAATGAAGCATTTGACTTGCTTCATAAAGGTGAGTCGATTCGTACGATTTTAACATATGGAGAGTGAGAAAGTGAGTCTTAAACTTATTGAAAAACATCGCTCTTTTGATGGGCAGCAATGTAAATATAATCATTATTCAGAAGTTTTACAATGTGAGATGACATTTAGTATTTACTTACCATCAAATAAAGAAAAGAAAAAAATTCCTCTTATTTGGTGGCTATCTGGTTTAACCTGTACAGATGATAATTTTAGTCAAAAAAGTGGATTTCAAAGATTAGCTGAAAAATATCAAGTAGCCGTTATGATTCCAGATACTTCACCACGTGGAGAACATGTGGCTGACGATGACGGATGGGATCTTGGAAAAGGTGCAGGTTTTTATCTAAATGCGATACAAGACCCGTGGGCAACGCATTATAACATGTATACGTATATAGTAGAAGAATTAACAGCTATTGTGCCCACTTTGGTACCACATTTTTCAGGAGAAGAAAGTATTATGGGGCATTCAATGGGCGGTCATGGTGCTTTAGTGATTGGCATGAAAAATGCGACAAGATTCAAAGCAATTTCTGCCTTTTCTCCTATTTTAAGTCCTAGTAGAGTCCCGTGGGGAATAAAAGCTTTCTCCACTTATTTAGGAGAAGATAGAGCTTCCTGGAAAGAATGGGATGCTTCAGAACTGGTCAAAGAAGCCGGTATGCCGCCTACTCTTATTACGCAAGGAACTCAAGATAATTTTTATCCAGAACAGCTAGATGAAACGTATTTTTTAAAGAATATTCATGAAAATAATCAAGTAGTAAATTACGAGAAAATGGAAGGTTATGATCATAGCTATTTCTTTATAGCTACTTTCTTAGAAGACCATTTTGCTTTCCATATGAAGCACTTAAAATAATATTTAATAGAAATAAAAATATCCACATGACAATTGAATGTGGATATTTTCGATTACTGCATGTCGATGTATTTTAAAGTTTATTATTTAAAAATGAGTAATGGTTTGAAGAAGGGGTGAGCTAATTGGGGATTATCGTTAAAACGGATATAAAAAAAATGTTAGTCAATGACCACGTTAGACCCTACTTATTAAAAGCCCGTTATGGGATTGAAAAAGAAAGTAAACGAGTTGACTTATCCGGAAATTTAGCTAAAACGGATCATCCTAAAAGTATTTCACTGCGAGATGATCATCCATATATTCAGCGCGACTTTTCAGAATTACAAATGGAAATCATCACACCTGTTACTGAGACATTAGAGGAACTGTTTAATTACTTAGCGGCGATCCATGATGTTGCTTATCGTTCTATGGGTGATAAGGAAATGCTTTGGCCTTTAAGTATGCCGCCAAATTTACCAGAAAAAGAAGAAGATATTGTGATTGCGAAATTGAAAAGTGCTGAAAATGTTCGATATCGCCAAACTTTATCCCAGTCTTATGGACGTCGTAAACAAATGTTTTGTGGTGTTCATTTCAACTTTGAATTCGGCGATGAGCTAATCCAAGCGTTATTTAACGCGCAATCGGAGAGTAAAGATTATCGACATTTTAAAACAGAGATTTATCTAAAAGTCACAAGAAACTATTTACACTATCGGTGGATATTCACTTATTTTTATGGAGCTTCTCCTAGTAGTGAAAAGAATTTTTTCAAAGAAGATTCTTTGAATGAGGCAGTAAGAAGCATTAGAAGCAGTAAGTATGGGTATACAAATTCCGATGAGGTTCAAGTGTCATATAGTAGTATACAGAATTATCTATCAGATCTTTCGTTGATGGTTAAAAGAGGGCTTCTATCAGAAGAAAAAGAATTTTATTCAGCTGTCCGTTTAAGAGGTGGACATCATGTTTCAGATTTAGAAGAACACGGTATTCGTTATATTGAATTGCGCAATATAGATTTAAATCCTTTTGAAACGTATGGAATTAGCTATGAACAAGCAGAATTTCTCCATCTTTTCTTACTTTATTTGCTATGGAAAGATGAAGGGGAAAATTGTGATGACTGGGTAAAAATGGGGGATTACTACAATGATGTAGTGGCTCTTGAGCATCCACTCGAGCATACAAAATTCGAAAAAGAGGCTAAAAATATAATTGATGAAATGGAACATTTAGTAAAACTCTTACAATTGCCTATTTCAGATACGTTATTCATTAATCTGAGAGAAATGCTGATGGACCCAAGTAAGACTTTAGCGGGAAGGCTTTATAAAGAAGGTGAAAAAAGTAGTCAAGTTCAAGTGGCTACGTCAATTGCAAAAAATAATTATAAAAAATCATGGGGTAAGCCATATCAATTAGCAGGATTTACTGATATGGAGTTGTCCACTCAGATTTTAATGTTTGATGCCATTCAACAAGGAATTAAAGTAGAAATTTTGGACCGACAAGATCAATTTTTGAAGCTGAAATTAAAAGATCATGTTGAATATGTTAAAAATGGAAATATGACAAGTAAAGATAATTATGTATCTACTTTAATTATGGAAAATAAAACAGTAACCAAGAAAATTCTTCACCAACATGGATTTCAAGTGCCTAAGGGTGAGGAGTTTCAAACAATCGAGCAAGCTTTACGATCCTATCATTTATTTTCCAGCAAACCTTTTGTTGTGAAGCCGAAAACCACAAACTATGGATTAGGAATATCGATCTTCAAAGAAAGCGCAAATTACGAAGATTATCAAAATGCCATTACACTAGCATTTAAAGAAGACTCTTCTATATTAATAGAAGAATTTCTTAATGGAACAGAATATCGATTTTTTGTGTTAAATAATCAAGTTTATGCTGTTTTATTACGAATTCCTGCGAATGTTAAAGGTGACGGTAAACATACAATTGAAGAGTTAGTCATGAAAAAGAATCGTGACCCGTTAAGAGGAAGAGACCATCGGAAACCTTTAGAAAGTATACAATTAGGTGAATTGGAGGACCTTATGCTTAAAGGTCAAGGATATCGAATGGATTCGATTCCAAAAAATGAAGAAATCGTCTATTTGCGTGAAAACTCTAATATTAGTACAGGTGGGGACTCGATTGATGTGACCGATCAAATTCCTGATGATTATAAAAAAATAGCCGTGGATGCGGTATCTACACTGGGAGTTAAAGTTTGTGGAATCGATTTGATTATTGAAAATACAGAAGTACCTGCATCTCATAAAAATGCTTACGGGATTATTGAGGCCAACTTTAACCCATCTATGTATATGCATATCTATCCATACAAAGGAGAGTCTCGACGTTTAACTAAGCATATTATCCATTTTTTATTCCCTGAACTATTGCAAAGTCAGTAGGAAAACTACTAGCAACTATAACAGGTTCTTTTGCCTCACAGTAGGAACTGATACTGGTAATACACAACCATTAAGAGACGATTACGCCAAAAGTTAGTTTATCAATCAGAGGTAATGGGGGGCAGTCCCACTTTGCAAATACACTAGATTGATAATAGAATACCCTATAAAAAGACGACTTGCCGAATCTAAGCTGATTTGAATTTTCATAAATTTAAGCAAAAAGTGCTAATCTTTGCAGGATGGAGCACTTTTTCTTTTTGGGGAAATTCTTGAGACAAAGAAGGTGGTATGGTTTGCCCTTATCTAAAAGTGCTTGGATCTGGCTTTCCCCTTTTGAAACACTTTTTTGTGGCTTAGTGTTAAAATAATATAATGAATTCTTTTCTACTAATAAAAGAAAAGAGGTGAAGTATGAAAAAAAAGTACGTGCTCCAAACAGCTGAAGGTTTAGGAAAGGCTTTTTCTTTTGTTTTGGGTGGACCTATTAAACTTGGAGGCAGTGTAATAAAAAATGATTACATTCAAGAGATTGGCGATAGTGTCTCAAATTCGACTAGATTCTTTTTTGGAAATATTGGTGGTGTAGGTCAAGGAGTAGTTGATACAACAATAGGTCTAGTCAAAAAAGATAAGAAATTAAGGAATGAGGGCTTAAGTGAAGTCGGTGGTGCGACGTGGAATGTAACGAAAGGAATGGCTAAGGGTGTATGGTATACATCTAAAAATATGTATGAAGTTGCAACAGGTATAGTTGGCAAAGATCAGGTTAAAGTAAAGAATGGCTTAAAAAATATCGGTAAGGTCGGTGCGGTTCTCGTAATCGCTTACGGAGTATTTGATGTGGTCGATAATGTAACTGGTGAGGTTCATGCTGATGTTGAGGTTGCGATCATTGAAACAATAAATGCTGATTTAGATGGTACAACACATCCAGAAACAGGCGTGCTTTATGAATCTAGTACAGTACAACTACCAGATGGAACCGTTGTACAAGGTGTATTTCCAGTGTTTGAATCCGTTTATGATACCCAAATTCCAGAAGAGTACTATGAATCCTCTAGCTATATGCATGAAAAGCTTAGTAATGATCAACTCTACGAAGCTATTCACTTGTCTCCCGAACTCAAAGCGCAATTTACGGATATTCAACTTGAACAAATATATGATGGTGAAACACCCGATGGGTATACTTGGCATCACCATGAGCAACCGGGGAAAATGCAGTTAATGGATACAGTGATTCATGCACAATCAGGCCATAGTGGTGGTATGAGTTTATGGGGTGGAGGTTATTAATTTTTTCAAAGGTGGTGTTTTCGTGGAAAGCGTTCAATGGAAATATAGTAAGGGTGTAGTGAATGAAGCCACACTTTCTGAATTGGAGTCGTTTTACCAGGTAACCTTTCCTGGATTTTATAAGAAGATTATTCGAAATTATAATGGGGCAAGGCCGCGTCCAAATATTATATCTATAAAGCCTGGTTTAGATGTACAACTAAGATCGTTTTTACCTATAGGAAAGTCCTTTCCAGATAACCTTGTTATGATAAACAAAGCATTACAAGAGTCACTGCCAAAAGGTGTAATCGCTTTTGCAAATGATGATTTTGGAAATTATTTTTGCTTTGATTTTCGTAAAAAGGATGCCGTAGTTATTTTATTTTTTGAACATGAAACTAGTGAAATGACAATCATATCTAATGAGTCATTTGAATTGTTAAGTTATACGGTTTAGTTTTAATAAAGCCGCTAAGTGGATCGTAACGGGAGCTTTACTGCTAAGCTATTTTACAGATCTGCTTTTCTTTTTGTCTTTTTCATTGCTTTTAATAGGTAGCCCCCCTTAAATTTACGAGGCTCATAAGAAATAATAAAGGCATGTGGCTCATATTCCTCAATCATCTTCATTAGTTTTTCTTCCATGCTTCTTTTAGTCAAAATTTGAAGCTGAAAACGAATACTGTCTTTCCCCATTCCTTCAAATACGGTCACTCCAAAACCATTGTTTCGAAGAGTCGAAATTAGTTTAGTATTATTATTCATCAAGTTAACAGTAAGGTTTGTATATCCTAAAGCTAATTTATTTTCAATAAAACCACCTAAATAAATACCAGCAGCAAAGCCTAAGGCATATACAAGCATCTCAGCAATACTTTGCTCACCACTAAGGACAATCGATAAACCGAAAACATAAATCAATGCTTCCATAAATCCGAAAATAGAAGCAAGGGTGCTCATATTCTTAACAACAAATATAATGCGAAGAGATAAAATGGGTACTAATATAATTTGTAGTAAAAAAATCAAAAGGATGCTAGACATATGTAATCACTCCTTTCTATAAAAAAGTTTATAATGAAACGTCCAAATAGCTCACATTTAGAATCACCAAAAACCGTGAAATCATGTGCAGAACCAAACATGTTACATTATTTTACGAGGATTGAGAATAGAAAACATTTTGACTACTATGAATAGCAGTTCATATTTTACTTGAGGAAGTAGGTAATTTTTTGCTAAATAGAAAGTTTACTTTGCGCACGATTATTATTTGCCTTATTTGTATTGTTGTGCTCTTTTCTCTGCTCCTTACAGATCTTCTAGTTAGTAAATCGATTAATGAAAATAGTATCAATAAGGAAGAAGAGAAGGCATTAACGATCGCTCGAATTGTCGCCCAGTCAGAAAGTGTCCAAAAAGGGTTAATTGAAGGGAAAGTTGAGGAAATTCAACAGTATGCTAATGAAGTTCGTCAATTAGCTGAAGTTCTTTTTGTTGTTGTCATGGATATGAATGGGATTCGCTATTCTCACCCGGACAGTGAGTTAGTAGGTAAACCATTTCAGGGAGGAGATGAGACGCTAGTATTTGAAGGGAATGAGTACAGTTCAATTTCTGAAGGAGCTTTAACGACTTCACTAAGGTCCTTTATAGGGTTGCTCCAACATAATAACCGATAAAAGCAAGTAGAATACCACCCAACATCGATCCAAATACGTACATAGCAGATTCAAAGGGTGTATATGTATGAAATAAAAATGTCGCATCTGCTGCTAGTGTCGACATTGTTGTAAAACCACCGCATAATCCAACTCCTAACCCTGTTTTCACCCAATTCTTTGGTACAAAAATAAGAAACCAAGCAGTTAAAAATCCTAAGAGTAAACTTCCAAAGAGATTTTCAATAATCGTCCCAAATGGGTATCCCGTTTCTAACGTCAAAAGATTTAACCAATATCGACTAATCGTCCCGAGAGCTGCGCCAATTCCAATGGCAATATATTCTTCCATTGCTCCTTCAAAAATACTTCCACCTTTCTATAAAGACCTTCTACTACTTCGCTCTAGTGTACTTGAGGGTTTATACAAGAGCAAAGAAGTGTCGAATATTTATTATTGTTTTTTTGAATAAGACCCGATTAGTAAATTAGCATCAATAAATAAAGATAACAAAACAACCAAAAGGATTGCAACCGTTGTAGGAATTCCATGGTGTGCTACATGGAATTTTCCTGCATCAGTTTCTTCCTGATTCATCCCACGAATATCACTCCAATGGGGACAATTCAACTGGAATCGTCCCGGTGCTCCTATTGACAATTTTTAAATTGGTTATATACTCATATATATAACTATAAGGGTATATGTCCTGTAGGGTGATAAATGGTTACAAATGTTTGAAGGGGGGATGGCGATTGACCATTTCGTTCCATGATAAGAAGCCAATTTTTATTCAAATTAAAGAGTGGATTGAGGACCAAATTGTGAAAGGGGAATTGAAGGAGCATGATCAAATCCCTTCAACGACACAGATGGTGCAATTTTATAAAGTGAATCATATTACCATTTCCAAAGGGATTAATTTGCTCGTGGACGAGGAGATTATTTATAAGAAAAGAGGTGTTGGGATGTTTGTTACAGAGGGAGCGCGAGAGAAACTACTGGAGAATAGGAAACTTGTCTTTGCTGATGAATTTATACTTCCTATGATTCAGGAGTCTGAGAAGCTGGGCTTATCAGAGAAGGATATCACCGACATCATCAAGCAGTTGAAGGGAGAGAGATCTTAATGAGTTTTGATATAGTGGCGAAAAATGTAAATCTTAATTTTAAAGAGTTTGAGGCTCTGAAGGATATTTCCTTTACGCTTGAATATGGGAAAACCTATGGTTTGCTTGGGAGAAATGGTGCTGGTAAAACCAGTTTTCTTTCCTTGTTAGCTTCTTATCGGGAAGTAACCTCAGGATCATTAACGATTGGAGGGGAAGATCCTTTTGAAAATAAGAAGATTATGCCTCATGTAGGGTTCGTGTATGAGTCTGATTACAGCGATGAAGATGAAGTGGTGAAAGGATATTTTGACTTTGCAGATCGGTATCGCCCTCATTTTGACAGGAACTATGCGGAGGAGCTATCTCATCGGTTTAAACTGCCCCTTGATAAACCGATTAATAAACTTTCTAGTGGGAAGCAATCAGCATTGAATGCCATCCTCGGTCTCGCTAGTCGATCGCCGGTGACGATATTAGATGAAGTGTATTTGGCGATGGATGCTCCAACCCGTGAGCTATTTTACGAGGAAGTGATTGAGGAGCAGGCGCGCCATCCGAGGACAATGATTCTCTCAACGCATCTTGTGTCGGAGATGGAGTATTTGTTTGATCATGTCTTGTTGCTTCATGACGGGAAGTTGCTTGTGGATGAGCCGTACGACGAGTTCGTTGAAAGAGGAGCATCGGTTACAGGTTCCGTGAAGACAGTGGATTCGTTTGTAGTGGGTATGCAGCAGTTGAAAACGCAACAGCTTGGTGAGACGAAATCGGTAATGGTATACGGAGAAATGAGTGAAGAAAAGCGTTTGGAAGGGGAGCGATTAGGCTTAGAGATTGGACCAGTTTCCCTTCAGGAATTATTTATCCATTTAACAGGGGAGGAGGATTAAATATGAGTATTAAACAGAATTCTACTACGGCTAAAGTAGGATTAGACCTTTTTTCTGTCCAAATGAAGTGGGCTCTCTGGTTCATCGGAATTGTCTTCATTGTTTATCTTGTCGTTCCTATGTTCGTAACGAATGTGGAACAGTTTAATGTACATTTCCTCGCTTTTATCTTTCAGCCTGCAAAAATTTTTATGTTGATTATTGGCATCCTCTCGTGCTTTGCATTCCTTGGATATTTCGTAGGGAATGGGATTACGAGAAAGGATTATTATCTCGGATCGGCTGCCGCTGCTTTTGGGGTAGTGGTGGCGATTATGCTTATCGCCAGTGCATTACAAGGGATGCTCCAATTTGTTGGGGGGGTTACTGCCTATGTGCCAAGTACAAGCCATGGGGAAAGTTGGTATATGGGGTCGGTTTGGCTCGTGCCGTTCGTGGCTTATAGCATGTCGATTGTCGCATATTATTTAGCAGGTTGGCTCATTAGTATCGGGTTTTATCGCTATGGTGGCTTTGGTGGGTTCCTTTCCATCCTTGGTGCAATTATTTATGTAGGACTAACCGATCTGGGATCGGATGGAGCAAGCTCACTTCAACTATTCGGGTTTATCAGTATTCCCTATCCTGATTTAACGTTGCCCCTTGCCATGGTGGTGACGATCGTCCTCCTTGTCGTTGGACTATGGCTGCTTCGCCAACTGACGAAACGAGTACCAATTAAGATGGATTAGAGTGAGGTAGCTTGTCTCCCAGTAAGTGTGGTGCAATATTCCAGCTTGGGGGCAGGCACCTTAAAATTGAATACAAAATTTGTTAGGAGCGATTATGTTGACAGTAGAAAAAAGTTTAAGAATCTGTGAAAAGGGACATAAGTATTACAAAAGTAGTGAGTGTCCAAGTTGCCCTATTTGTAATAAAGAGAATAAACCTGAAAGTGGCTTCCTATCGAAACTAAGTTCACCTACCAGAAATGCCTTACTTCACGAAGAGATTGATACTCTGCAAAAACTCTCAAAGTACACCGAAAAAGAAATCCTAAAAATCCATGGTATTGGACCAGCTTCCTTACCTACTTTGAGAACTTCATTAGAAGAAGAAGGGTTATCATTTAAAGAATAAATAATCTACAATATTTCTATGATTTTGGAATTGGGTTAGTTTGCCGATTCAACAAAAAACACCGACTTTTATAAAGTGGAATCGGTGTTTTTTCGTTTTAAATTATTCCCGCAAAATCTTCTTTATCGCTTTTCCCTTTGCTAACTCATCGATTAGCTTATCCAAATAGCGAATGTCCTGCATAGTTGGTTCCTCAATGTCTTCCACCCGGACACCGCAGACCACACCTTTGATCAAAGCCCGCGAAGGATTCAGTTGGGGAGCTTCCGCAAAGAAGGTCTCAAAGTCTGTCTGTTTTTCCATTTGTGCTTCTAATTCTTCTTGGCTATACCCTGTCAACCAACGGATGATTTCGTTGACTTCTGTTTTCGTACGTCCTTTTCTCTTTGCCTTCGTAACATAATGTGGATAGACACTTGCAAAACTCATTGTATAGATCTTATGTTTAGCTATGATACATCATCCCTTAAATGGTTTTCTCTATTATAGTACGAAAAATATTCAGGTTCAAAGAAAGTAACCGTCATTTAGCTCTCACTAGCAAACATATGACCAGCTGTCTCATGCATGGCTTTCGACCTGATACTTCAGCGTATTCGTTAAGAGTGATTATAAACTAATGACCATTTCTCGGAAAAAAAGGGGCGATAGTGAAAAGATTCAGTTGACCTTCACGCATACGTAAAGGTGTAGAGTGATAGTATCAGGAGGTGAGCAAATGGAATACACCATACAGAAACTTGCTCAGCTAGCAGGAGTCAGTACGAGAACACTTCGGTATTATGATGAAATCCATATTCTTAAGCCAGCAAGAATTAACTCGTCGGGATATCGAATTTATGGTCAGGTAGAAGTGGATCGATTACAGCAAGTCTTGTTTTATAAAGAATTAGGGGTAAGTCTTGAAAAGATCAAAGAAATCATTACTTCCCCTTTTTATGATGAAACCCATGCACTGAAGGAACACCGGGAACAACTTCTTGGACAAAGGAAGTTAGATGTGTTGATTGCCAATGTAGAAAAAACAATTGATTCAATGGAAGGGAGAATCATAATGACAGATAAAGAGAAATTTGAAGGTTTTAAGCAGCAATTGATTGATAACAACGAGGAGAAATACGGGAAAGAGATTCGTGAAAAATATGGCGATAATGTAGTTAACCAGTCTAATGAAAAACTTACTAATATGACGAAAGAAGAGCATGACGAGGTTAGTCGTCTTGCAAATGAAGTCCTGGAGACTCTGGAAGAAGCATTTAAAACTGGAGACCCAGGGAGCGATATTGCACAGAAAACGGCGAAGTTGCATAAGAAGTGGCTTATGTATTATTGGAGGGAATACAACAAGGACGCTCATGCTGATCTTGCTCAAATGTATGTGGGTGATGATCGGTTTAAGAAGTATTATGAAAGGATGCCAGGGATGACAGATTTTTTAAGAGACGCAATTCTAATTTATACAGGCCCTATGAGGAACAACTGATCTATTTGTTAGAACTTCAATGAAATATGAGCAAATGGTTAAAGAGAATGAATATGCAAAAAAATAGTAACATCAATGAAAAAGCATTATAGGGATTCCATAATATGGGTTCCCTATTTTTTATTTTATCCTTTGCAATCCGTTTTTCAGATGTTATAGTGTGTATATAGATATAAACACCATAACACTAGGAGGGATTTATAATGAATGTATTAGATACTTTATGGGCTTATGTTCTTGTTTTTTTATTTGCTGCAGTGCCTTTTTTTGAGTCATATGGAGTTATTCCGTTAGCAATGATTGCTGGGTTATCTCCAGTTCCCGTCATCATCCTTGCACTTATTGGTAATATTCTAACGGTTTTATTTGTGATAATATTTGTTAATAAAATTAAAGAATGGAGACAAAAGCGAAAAAAGGAAGAAGAAAAAACACCAAGTAAACGAACAGTAAGAGCACAAAAGCTATGGAAAAAGTACGGCTTACCAGGGCTTGCTATGATTGGTCCTTTCTTTGTCGGAAGTCACTTGACTGCGTTTATGAGCTTATCATTTGGAGGAACGAAAAAGAAAACAGCGTATTGGATGACAGGAAGTATCGTAATTTGGAGTTTATCAATAGCTGTATTGGTTTACTTCGGAATCGATTTATTTGGGCATGGAGAGCGACAAAATATTTTTGAGTAAGAGGAGGAAGTGACTTGTTTCAGCAAGCAGTTTGGTTAGCTAAAAAAGAATTAAAATCGCAATGGGTAGCAATTGCCATGACGTTAGGAGCAACGATTTTTATTGGATTATTTTCCAGTATTCTGCTTGAACAATCAGTTAGAAAGTTATTTGGGGCTGAAATGATGTTTTATAATCATACGCTACTGGACATTATTTTCCTTGTAATGACTCCATCGTTTGCAGCGATTTTTATGTCCCGACCATATTTAACCTTTCAAACGATAAAGGACGATCCATTTAGCAAAAGAATGGCCTTATTCCGTACGTTGCCTATTCCAATTGCTACCCTATCGTTAAGTAGAATACTTCTTATGATTGGAACATTCATCGTTATGTCTTTAGCATTTTATGTAACGATAACAATAGCCTTACCAACACATTTTTTTGAGCTTATGACTCCGGTAGAGTACTTAGTATTTATCCTCTTTTGGTTAGGCTATGCTTTAGCGATAGGAGGGGTAAATCCATTCGTTGAATATGGAACTAATGGGAAAATATTACATCTACTTCCGTTGGTTTTTATTGTCGTTTTTCTCGCAACAGTGTTTATTTTCTACAATTTAGTAGGGCAAGGTATCGTTGAAACGGTATTGATCCTTATTAAGAGTCATGGTTGGCCATTAGCAGCCGTCTCCCTTTTTGTCGGCGTTTGTGGCAGCTATATTTGGAACAAATTGCTGACAATGAGATTATCAAAAAGAGATTACTTGTAATGGAGGGAGGGGGAAGCGATGAAGCTACCGATTCGTGTTTCAGAGGAAAGTAGAGAACCAATCTATCACCAAATTGAAACCCAAGTGAAATCACTAATTGTAGGTGGGCACCTCTCACCAGGAACACCGCTCCCTTCCATTCGAGCGATGGCAAGTGAGTTAGCGTGCAGTGTTATAACAACGAGGCGAGCTTATCAAAATTTGGAAAGTGACGGATATATCAAAACGGTTCAAGGGAAAGGAACGTTTGTAAGAGAGATTGAGAAGCTACAAAAGGAAGAAGCGAAACAAAAGGTTGTGTATGACGCATTCCAAAAAGCAATTGAACAGGGAATGCAGGTCGGATGCTCGATAGATGATTTGATGACGATTTTCAATGAAGTGTTAAAGCGAAATTTTCACGAAAAATAATGGGGGATGATCATGAAAACCTCAATGGTTGATATAAAAGGGATAAGCAAACACTATAAAAAATTTTCTCTAGGTCCAATCGATTTTCAAGTGGAAAAAGGTACAGCAGTCGCAGTAGTTGGAGCAAATGGATCTGGTAAAACTACTTTTTTTCGAATGATGATGAACCTTCTTCAAGCTGATGGAGGGTCGATTCATCTATTTGGTCAGGATTTTGCTAGCAAAGAGACCGAAATAAAGCAAAAAATTGGATATGTTGGTGATTTACTCGAACCATTTGGTCATTTAACGGTGAAAGAGCTTGCTTCATTGATTGCTTATTGGTATCCAACGTGGGATCAACAGCATTGTGCGCTTTTGTTTAAACGGTACAGCATTGATGAGGAGCAAAAGTTTGGTAAGTGCTCGAAAGGAACGAAGAAAAAAGTAGAATTTATTTTTGCACTTTGCCATGAATCAAAAGTCTTATTGTTAGATGAACCATCAGCTGGTGTAGACATCGTTTCACAACAGAAAATGAAAGAAGATTTAATGAACTATATGGAAGATGGAGAAAGAAGTATTGTTCTAGCGACACATAATATTGATGAAGTAAAGCAATTATGTGATTCTATTACGCTTTTAGAAAATGGAAAAATCATCGCTACATTCGATAAAGATGAAATTCATGATAAGTGGGCGAGGCTGTGGGTGTCCCATCTTCCAGAAGCATTGAAAGATCATCCTCATGTTATTAAGGTAGAAGAAGTCCCGCCACAAATTGTTACGGATCATCTGCCAGTCATCGAGAAAGAGTTAGAAGAAGTTGGGATTTCGATTAGCCATGCGAACCGTTTATCGCTTGAAGAAGTGATAGAGCATATGATTAGTCGTGGTCAAAGTAAATGAAACCTTATTATGTTGGAAACGTAAAGAGGTTAGAAAAGGGTTTTCGTATAGTGAGTGGAAAGGTAGATGGAATAAATGAAAAAAAACATAATCTGCGTGCTTCTCATGACAATCCTATTTTTTATCCCGACTGAAGTGTTTGCCGTTGATTTCAACATTACTAATGTAGAAATTCATGCATTTCTAGAAACAAATGGTGATGTTATAGTTCAAGAGGAACATACGTATGAATTTAGTGGCGAATTCGAGGGGATTATTCGAGAATTAATTCCGAAAGAAGGCACTGAAATAGTTGAGCTTGAAGCTTTTGAAAGCAACAATCCGTTACTAGTAGAGACAGATAGAACTGAACATCGTATTCATCGGGGAGGGAAAGACGAAACAATAACTATTGATATAACTTATAAAATCAACAACGGTATTGACGTTTATGAGGATGTTGCTGAATTTTACTGGCCATTTTTCGATAAAAGTAATGAGACAACATATGAAGGTTTAATAGTTAATGTTATTCCACCAGAGTCGACAATTGCTCTTATTGCCTTTGGCTATGATGAGGCGTACAAAACGGAAACCGTATTTGATGACGGTCAAGTTCAGTTTGCGATGGGAGAGGTTCCACGTTTTTTAAACAGGAATTTCCAAAGTTACTAGCGTCAACGTGGCAATCATTATCCGATGATGATAAAATGCGGGCATTTATTATTGGGATTGGGAGCAATGAAAAAAAGCTTATTAAGAAGAACGAATCACTAGTTAATGCCTTTAAAACAAATGAACGGCAGTCAAGCACAGCCTATGGCTTTGATCCGACATGGTTGATCATTGCCGCTGCTGCAACAGTAAATTTTAGGAGTGCAGAGCAGGGTATTGGTACAGGTGCAAGTTCAGGTGGGTTTACTGGCGGTGGATCAGGAGCATTTTAATATTAGTTGTAGTTCAAGGTTTAGAGCGCTTTCCTTAGGAATGGAAAGCGCTAATTTTATTGGGACGGAAGAGGGCCTCATTTAATTTCACTTTTAAATCCCTTTTAGCAGAACCTCTAAACCAAATTGAAATTCATTTTCCATTTTCATCTTAGAAAGGTCGATTTCCACTGTTTAACAAATGATGTTGATCCCGTTTTTTCTGAGTAAATCTAATAGTCATAATTAAATTAACGGAAGCGTTTCTGCAACAGCAGCAGGAACGCTTTTTCACGAATGAGCAGGTTTGTTTAAGAGGTATTCGTAAAATAATAGAAGGTATTTTATTCATTTTTTTGGTGACTTTATTGTGGAAAGCTTTGTCAAAAAGATAATAACTATCGCAAATTGGAACCGTTAACAGATGAGACTGGATTTTAAGTTTATACATATACAGTCCTATTTAATTGTGCAAGGAAAGTCGGGAATCACTTTTTATTCACTGCTATTGTTGTAAGTGAGGAGGTTGTGAGATGGAAAATCTTAAAAAGTTGAATGAAGCAATTAACTATATTGAGGAAAACTTGACGAGTGAGATTGATTTTAGGAAAGTCGCAAAAATTGCTCATTGTTCTGAGTATCACTTCATGAGAATGTTCTCCTTTATATCTGGTATCACATTAACTGAATATATTCGGCGAAGAAGATTAACGTATGCGGCACATGATTTAATTAATGAGAATTCAAAGGTGATCGATGTTGCATTGAAATTTCACTATAAATCACCTGATTCTTTTGCTAGGGCTTTCCAAAAATTTCATGGGGTTAAACCAAGTCAGGTTAAAAAAAATGGGCAGTCACTTAAAGCTTTTCCAAAAATGACCTTTCAACTTACAATTAAGGGAGGAAATGAAATGAATTATAAAATCGTAGAAAAAGGTTCTTTTAGTGTCGTTGGGATTCATAAAAGAACAAAAGTTATGGACGAAGATGTCGATCCTAATATTATACAATTATTACAGAATAACGATGAAACGATAAATGAAATAAAGAAACTAGCAAATACAGAATTAAAGGGATTGCTTCAAATAATGACTAATTACGCTGAAGAGGAAATTGATTTTTATCTTGCGGCTGCTACAACAAAGGAGTGTCCAAGACATCTATCAAAATTAGAAATACCAAAGGCAACCTGGGCAATATTTCATGTGAAAGGTGAGTGGCAAGAGGTTCAGGAAGTTTGGCAACGTATTTACACTGAATGGTTTCCGTCCTCATCATATGAGCATAGTGGAGGCCCAGAAATGATGACAAGTAAGGAAAATGAAAGTGAAATTTGGGTTCCTGTTATAAAAAAGTAAAAGTGCAACTGCCAACCTTATGAGAAGGGGATGAGCACATCCATTCGCGAGTACAGGTTTGGGAAGTAAAGAATCTATCGAATTGATATTTACCATCTATGTGGAGAGCCAACAGAAAACTGTTGGCTATTTCCATTTGTTAATTTCATTGTTATAGCAATGGATACGCTAATTAACGAGTGACTATTCGCTATTATCCACTGGATAGAAACTATTTTAAAATGCCTGTTGTTATTTAACGTATGATACCATTTACTTGAATTTAGAACCTGATTCTTATCCAGAAATTGCTGCTGATGCAAATGAAATTGTAAATCATGTTGTACAAAGTACGGAGCAGGCTTGTTCAATAAGAAAGTAACACAGTAGGAAGGTTAATTTACTATAAAAGATTATTTATGATTTGAAGGAGGTATTTAAATTGAAAGAATTTATTGGTACATTTTTAGCTTGTATAGTTATTTGTTGGATTTTTGCATTTTTCTTCCTCGGTCTTATTGTAGAAAACATCTGGGCTTTAATTATTTTTATTGCGTTCGTAATAGCAGTGTTAATTACAGTTTTTATAAAACAGGAATCCAGAATTGAAGAATTAGAAAAGAAAATGGAAGAGTTATTAAGTAACAAACAGGATTAAGGAATGTTTGATATTGTGAATAATTGTACTTAGAGTAACGGTAAGCAAGAGTTTAACAAGATTTTATTGAAATTGAGGTGTCTTAAAATGAAATCTACTCGATTGAGGAGTTACCACTCAGAAACCTAAATTTGAAATCATCGAGAACGTAATGGTTATTAGCATAAAGAACCATTAAAAAGATGGAGTAGACTTAAATTGTTTTAATATTTTAAAACTTATTTACCGAACAATTGGACCTTTAAAAAGAGAGCTGAACAAACAAGAAATAGAATTATTAAGGCTTATGCAAGTGTCAAGGCATTTTATTTTGATTATAGCAATGAAATGAAAATCATTTGGAGATGAATTATTTTACTAAGTTTTTATTGTCTTTACTTATATATGTAAAGTTAGCAGTAAACTAATAAAGTAATAAGGTTTACTTCAGTAAAATTAGGTATATTATATTTGTTGGATAGATTCTCTTTAAAGACAAGAAAAGTAGGTGAACAAAGTGGGGAAATATCAATTGGATGCCAAAGGTCAGGTAGCTGTGACAAAGTTTCATGAAAAACAGAAGCCTGCCAAACTTGATAAAAAGCAGCAACTTGAAAAAATACGTGCGGAGTATTTGAAAAAGAAGCAAAAACAAACAGATAAATAATATGAGTGAAAACATAGGAAGACTAAGATCTCCCTATGTTTTTATTATTCCATAAACGGGAGCTTATGGAATAATAAGAAAATCAACCGAAAAAACCTTTTGCTGCGCAGTACAAAAATATTGTTCAATAAAATTGATAAGCCACAATTGGAGCAATCGTGGAAGAATAAAGCCTTATTCCCCGTTAAAAATAAGAGGGGGACGGATCTGTAATACCCTACCTAAAGGAAACGAAAGATCTGTTCCCTCTGCTTCGAAACTCTATGGTGAAGTCGATATAAGAGGTAGATTAAATCTGTAATGTTTAAAGTGTCATGAAAAATTTCCAATTGATTTTACGTAATTTTTTTTAGGACAAGTTGCCTGTCCCCTTTGCCCAGTGTATATAAAAACGACAATGGGAGCGTTGATAAAATGGACAAGGAAGAACGAAAACAAAAATGGTTAGATAGAACAGAGAAGTTAGATAAAGTTGGCAAGGGAATGCAGCAAACTGGAAATAAGATGATGGGTTGTGGCTGTTTATTAACTTTACTTGTAACAATACCAATTATTTTAATATTGTTTTTCTTTTAACTACCATGGAAACGGCTGCTTTTTTATATACGAAAGGAGTGTCAATGTTGAAGATGTCACAACAATGATGATCGGGACAGAGATCGTGACATAACTGTTTAAAAGAATAATGTGCATTTTTTCGGAAAATATAGGGGAAAGAGGAGGTTTGGAAAATGAGTACATTGTTTTTTATTTTGTTTCTATTGTCGTTAATCGCTATTCCCGTCGCTCTAATAAAACCTAGTTTAATTAAGGCGAAATCTAGACCACAAGCATTACTTGTGACAGTTGCATCTACACTTGTTTTTTTAATCCTTTTCGTAATCGCTGCACCTGATCCTGTGGAGGAAATAGCAGAGGAAGAACACGAAGAAAATGTAGAAATAGAAGAAGAGGTTGAGGAAGTAGAAGAAGCTGAATTAGAAGAGGATATTGAAGAAACCTCAGAGGAAGAAGCACCAGTAGAAGAAGAAATACAAGAAGAAACTGTGGAAGAAACAGAAACATTATCACAACAAAATGCAGTGGCTATGGCTAATGACTATTTAGCTTATACAGCTTTTTCTAAAAGTGGTCTAATAGATCAGTTAAAATTTGAAGGTTTTGATGATGAGGACGCTACTTATGCAGTAAATCAGTTAAATGTTGATTGGCGAGAGCAAGCCGTAATAATGGCTCAAGATTACTTAGACTACACAAGTTTCTCAAGAAGCGGTCTAATTCAACAGTTAGAATTTGAAGGTTTTAGCAATGAAGATGCTACTTATGCAGTAGATGAAATAGGACTTTAAAAATCCCAAGGGCTAACGCGAAAAAAGGTTCCTGACCCCCGGCACTTTAAAGTAATGGGGGACAGGAACCTTTTCACAAATGACGAAGGACAGCTCCTTTTGCTTCTATTGATGTTATTGGCAATTTCCAACAAGAATTATGCCTTCTAAGACAGGAGCACCTGAAGTGCCGGCCAACGAATTAAAAGGGCGTACTAACACACGCGAGTTTGGCGTAACGGATGCAGCGGTAGGAAGTTCTATTCGGGATGACCAAATAGGTGGGTCTTCGGGAGTAGCAAATAACTGGGTTCTAAAGCTTCCAGTTCCGAGAATGATCATTTCACCTGTATACTTGTCAAAATTACCGAAAACTTGAGGCTGCGGTAAGGTTGCCATAATGCTCACAGCCTGACCTCCTCTTGGAGCGAAATTCACATAAGCTACGCCTCCTGTACCGAATGGTGCACTCCCTCGGGGCTGTAAAGACGTACAGCAGGGGTAAGGGATTAAACCAGGAACGCAGAGAATGTCTCCGGGGAATAATACATTAGGATTTGGAATATGGGGATTATTGAATGCAAGTGTTTCAATTCTTACTCTAAACATCTGCGCAATGGTATAGAACGTGTCTCCTGGAATTACGGTATACCGACCCAAAAACCCCTGTGGACAGTTTCTTGGTATTCTTGCTTGCTGTCTATACATAAATACTGCCTCCCAATCGTAGAAACCTTATTTTATGGTATGTGGTAACGTTTAAGATGGGTATGCTTTTTTGAATCATGAATTAATTATCATCAAGTGATGCAGAGTAAAAGGCGTAGTGAGATCATGGTCTTACTACATAGTAGACTCAATGCAACAGATCTTTTCATTTTAATGTGACTTTGTGAAGAATGAACTTAAAATAAAGTAGTAGGTTAATTTAAATTAGAATAACATTGACTGTTGTGTAAAATAATAGTTAAAAATAAAAGTAATCAACCTATAATATGGAGGACATTATGTCATTGAGAAGCCAGGTATTGGTTAACTTTGTAATGATTGTGCTATCGTGGGTTACATTACCCATCTTAGGCATACGTAATATTAAAAGATTCTTACCTGCGTCAATTCTTGTTTTACTTGTACATTTTACTGATACTTTAATTGGTAAACAACGAAAATGGTGGTTTTTTTATAATAAGCCTAAATCCTATATATTAGGGGAATTTCCTTATCATGTAGGTCCATTTTTAATCGGATCTATGTGGATTTTAAGGTGGACTTATGGGAATTTTAAACGGTTTATACTACTAAATGCTATTATAGACGCTTTATTCGCTTTTCCAATTATTAATCTAACCAAAAAATTTAGAGTGGTTACATTAGCTCAATTGAATCACTTTCAATTTTTTATCTATATATTTTATAAGGCAATTTTATTATATGGTTTCCAATACTTTTTTGAAAATAGGAGCAAAATATTGAACAAAAGTACATAGAAAAGAACTTGGCTCTCCTTTCCACAGTCACTGGCTCTAACATCCACATTCATGGTTCAAAACTTGGCACGGCTGGCTCGAACTGTCCACAATACTCACCCATTCCAATAATAAAGTCATGTTGTTATTTGGAAGGTAAAGTTACATTTATTACTTGCCGAATACAATATTAATTTTTTTATAAATCTAAGCAAAAAGTGCTAATCTGTGCAGGATGGAGCACTTTTTCTTTTTGGGGAAATTCTTGAGACAAAGAAGGTGCAGTCACTTTTGTTTTTCTATGATTTCCGGATTTTCGTTATGTTGATGGAGGAGCCTTTATCATTTTAGGCGATATTCTTATTATTACCTACTAATACATTGTTCTATATTTTCCTTTGGTAACAATGGAAATATTTAATGACTAGATTACTTTTAATATTCCCGTTATGATAATCCATGTAAGATATATCACACGCCATCTGATAGAACAATTTCATATAGTTCATTCCTTTATAAAAGGCAAAATCGTTGAAAGGCGATGACGCAAAGCCATGTGCCTAAGGTAAGTTATTGCTAAGGTCGACAGGTTGCTAAAGAATGAAAAGAAGTAGTTACGTATACTTCCTTTCTATTCTTACCTTTTTATAGACTTTAAGTTTTATGGTAGGAATTTTTTAATGCCTAAAAAAGGATAAAGGTGAGTGGGGTATAGATTATCTCAAAAAAATTACCTTTCGGGAGGAATTTATACATGAAAAAATTAGTAACTACTTTATCAGTATTCGCATTATCTTTTGGTGTTTTCGCAAATGTTTCATTTGCATCAGAAACAACAACTGGAACTGCTGAAGTTACTGGAGGAACTTTAAAGATTGAAGTACCTGAACCAGTAACATTTGAAGGATTAACATTAGATGGTACAATTCAAACAACTTCAGCCAATTTAGGTAACCTTAAAGTGGTTGATCCAACTGGTGCTGGAAGTGGCTGGAATGTAAGTGCAACAGCATCATCATTAAAGAGAACTACCGATAATCATACGTTACCAGCTAACTCTCTTGCTATTGTCGAACCTACTGTACAAGCAGAAGCAGGGTCTTCAGATGCTACGGTTCTAACACCAGGTAGTGGCAACTTAGATAATGTATACGGAGTAACTGTTTTGGATGCGCAAGAGGGACAAGGTCTTGGAACGTTTAACACAATTTTTGGTGGCAATGCGTTAACATTAACTCTAAGTCCTGATACAGCGTTAGCAGGTCATTATACAACTGTAATTACATGGAACTTGACTCAAGGTCCTAAACAATAATAGATGATGTACGAACAACCATGTTAAAAGCATGGTTGTTTTTTTTGCGTTAATAAAATCAACTTCATTTGGGATAGACTAACAGGTGAAAGGAGTGTTTGATAGGAATGTATAGTCGCATTTTGGTCTATATTTTATGTTTTTTTGTTATAGTTACGATAATAAACAACTTATTCTTAGAGAAAACTAACGCTCAGCAAGAAATGGATGCTCCTTTTTCTGTTGAAGCGATCTTACCTGATACGCAAATCGAAGGTGTAAGTGGTTACTATCATTTAGACGTGAAACCAGGCGATGATCAAACGATATATGCTCGTATTCACAATAAGAGAGATCATGAAATAACTGTTCAAGTACTTCCTTTAAATTCTTATACGGCTCCAACTGGAGGAATTTTGTATGAAGATATTATAGAATCGGAAAATACAAAAATATTGGACAATGCTACCCTTATGTCAGAATTATTGGATGTTGAACCTTTTATCGAACTAGATGCAAATGAAACGGTGGAAGTCCCAATACATATTTCGGTTCCTACTGTCGATGAAGGAACATTTTTAGGTGGACTTTTATTTGCTTCTATAGGTGAAGACACTCTTGATGAAATCGAATCTCATGATACAGAAGGAGATATTGGTTTTATCATCAGAAATGAAGTTACGTTTACACTCGCGGTGCAACTTGATTTACCAAACACAGCATCTCAAAACTTTGCAATGGGCGATGTAGGAATTAACGTTAATCCATCTGGACTGGAATTGTTCATGGAGTTTATTAACGGTGCTCAAATGATTTTAAGAGGTACACATGGTCACTATAGAGTTGAAAATGACAGTGGTGAAGAATTATTTACTGGTGAATTTGAACCATTTACGATGGTGCCCCATACGGAGATTCGGTTTCCAGTTCCGTGGACGCATGGTTCACTAGACCCTGGTCTGTATAATGTTTTTATATCAGCAAATGTACTTGATGAGGAGATAACGGCTGAACGAACGTTTGAAATTGAAAGAGAACAAGTGAGAGAGTATGAAGAGATAAGGGAAGATGCTCCTGTATCGGCGCCAAGAGGGATTCCAGTGTGGGTATGGGTTATAAGTGGTGTCACTTTAGCCGGTTTCTTTTACTGGCTAGGTTCAAGGAAAAAGTAAATCAAGGGATTACCTAATATTACCTGAGGAAATTGCTTAAACTGTTAATTTGTTTCCTATATAATGGTAGCACTGAGAGAGGTGCTACCATTGTTTAAGTTACAAGAAACATCAACAAGAAAAATTAATAAGCAAGTTCTTCTCGCTACTTTTATGGTTGTTTTCTTTATGAATATACTGACAGTTAATTCATCACAGAATCATTCATTGGTAAACTTCACCATTACTGGTGGAACATTGAATGTTTTTTCTTCAAAAGAAAATGTAGTGCTAAGGTATAATGAGAAAACCGAAACTGCATTTGGAGATGTAGGAACGCTGACAGTTGTTGATGCAAGTGGATCAGGTTCGGGGTGGAGGTTATTGTTAAAATCAACCCCACTAAAACAAGTAGATTCGAATGAAAGAACCAAAGAGGAAGAAAAGGGAAAATTGGTACTCAATGCTGCAGGTGCAAATATCATAGCAGAGAATGGATCTGCTCCTTCACCCAATTGGGTTGATGACCAGACATATAAAATTTATGATACTATTCCAACGAGAGTCCTATTTGCTGATCTAGGTGAAGGAATGGGGACTTATCACATTAACTTTGGAACAAATTCACTAAAGTATCATCCCCCATCAAACATAAGTAAACAAGAAAGTGATACATATTATGAAACGACATTAGTGTGGAATATCGTAAGTGGACCTTTCTAAAAAGGTTGCATATTTTTATAGATGCAGAAAGAATGGTGAAAAGCAATAGTCTGGAAAAGATGTATTGGAGATATTCATTGCAAAAGGAGTAATTTATGAGTGTAATTACAAAGTATGCAATTCTAATAGATACGGAGGATCAGACTGTTGTTGTTTTACATATGGAGTCTTTTCTTTTAGAGAGGAGTTTTCGAGGAAATTAGGTAGAAAGCCAAACCTTAATGAATTAGACTTACAAGCCTATCGCTTTGTTAAGAAATATCTTCCTCAAGGCTCGTTGACTAATAGGCTCTTACCTGATTCATTTTAGTCCCGTTGCGTTATCGTTAACACTAGAGCCACAATCGACATATGAGGGTATATATGTAACAACTATTGAATTAAATTACTTCTACCTAACATAACGCCTGACTCCGAGTGCAGTAACACTTGACTGCACCGGGTGTCAGGAACTCTTTTTGGACTCTGGGATATTTGATATGAATAATAATGAATCAAAAAAGTCAATTTATGGATTCCATTGTTATTATTACTATTCAACATCATCTTTTTTCATTTTTGGTTTAGCTCTTCTATAAAAAATTGCACCTTAACGGAGGCTTTACGGCAGTATCATTTTATTGAAGTATTCAGCAGAAATCGAACAATAATAATGCTATAAGGATCAAGGATATGAATATAAGAATTTAGATGAAGAACCTTATCACTGTTGATACTTGAAAAATTATTCTCTTGGAAGATGATATAGTAGAGACTCTATTAAATGAGAGGGGAATGTTATAGTTGTTACGAACAATTGATTCTTCATTTATTGCTGAAGTAGTTTCAACTGCGGTATCAAAGAAAAACATATATGGTGCTGTATTATGTGTCGAAGATGGGGACAATTCTTTGTCGATCTTACACGGGGCTGGAAATCTAACTACAAATAAGCCATATTTTATTGCAAGCGTAACAAAATTATACGTCACGGCAGTTGTACTAAACTTAAGGTCAAGAAACTGTCTGAACCTACAAAATAAAATCTCAGATTATTTGTCAGATGAAATTCTACATGAACTCCACCTATTTAAAGGAAAAGAATACTCTAAAGATATAACAATTAAACACTTAATGTCCAACACATCGGGAATTCCAGATTACTTTTCTTCTGATGTGGTTAAGGATTTAACATCAGGAAACGATCAGAGTTGGGGCTTCGAAAGAGCAATAGCGAGTGCAAAACAAAAGAAACCGAAATTTGTTCCTGGTAAAAAGGCTCAATATTCTGATACAAATTATCAGCTTTTAGGTAAGATTATTGAAACAATCACAAACAAAGACATCCATACGGTCTTCAAGGAATTTATTTTTGATGAACTCAACTTAGAAGATACGTATTTATTTGAAGATGTGAATGATATGCAACCTGCCCCTATCTATTTTAAAGATAAGGAAATCCATCTACCCAAATATATGTCATCTATCGGACCAGAAGGAGGTATAGTATCAACTGCGAAGGAATCAATGATATTTTTAAAGGCATTTTTCAATGGACATTTCTTTCCGAAGGGATATTTCGAGGAGCTAAAAGATTGGAAACTCCTTTTTGGTCCAGGGTTATTCTTTTATGGAGTTGGAATTGCCAATCAACCTATCTTTCTTAAAGAATTGAAAAATGGATTGATAGGACATTGGGGACAGACAGGCGCTTTTTCATTTTACCACCCAAAGAGTGACCTATACTTTACAGGAACAACCAATCAGTTTTACGGGCAAAATGTCGCAGCAGGGATGATGTTGAAAATAATCAAAAATATAAAATAACGTTCTATCTTATCAAGCTGGTCATTTGAGCGATATCTATATGCGACTGCACTAAAAAGCAAGCTAATATTTCTGGAGAATGTAGCGCCTGCCCCCAAGTACAGTAACACTTTAGGCCCCCTTTTTTGGTGGTCGTCTTTCGTATTTGACGTTATACTGCGCAACAAAGTTAAACCCTTATAATTAGAAGAGGTGCTGGTAGTAAGGCTTTTTTTGATCATGAGATTAAGAAAACTATGAAATAATGAAGGAATTGTTAGTTTGGACTTCTTTATCTGGTTACAAACAAATTGTTAAAAATAGTTCGAAGTGTTGTAAAGTTATTACGAAATAAATACTTTCGACAATCCCAGGTAATGCATATAGAAGAAACGTTGGTTTAATTAAAGGAAAAATCCGTACTCCCGTTGGTGTGGGTATGGAACACCAATAAAAAGCCATCGTTTCATAACTCCGTTTCTTTCGCGAGCAAGTGTATTTTTTGTTAATATCTACTAATGATATAATTAATGATTAAATTAGAATTATTTGGAGGAACTATGCTTACATTTGAACAAAAACTTGCAATTATCGAGTCTTTCCCAGAATTAGAACGCCGCAATGTATCGCTAAATCGTGTTAATTTTCATTATGTGGGAGGCGACAGTGATAAAAAAAATGTCGTATACCATTTGCATCCAAACGGAAATGGGTTTGTTTATGCTGCAACACTTAAAGTGCCGAAAAAAGATCCTAAAGGGATGGTTAATATCCGTGATTTTTCAGAAGAAGAATTACGTTCGATTATTGAACGCTCAATTGACTCTCTGCAATCAAACGCAGTTAGTGAATTAGAGGAAACTCTTCAAAATATTGATGAAATCTGGATGGACAAAGAAGGGTATAAGCTTACTATTATTTTTGAAGATGACATGTGGAACGTTTATGCAGGTGAACAACTAGACGGAACGTTTCCATCGTATAATGAAGCGAAGCAATATTTACTTGAAGAAGGATTTAAGCCGAAGCGAAAGTTTGATAAACAAACGAATTAATATTATTAACAAGGAAGAGATGGCCAGCAATGTGACCATCTCTTCCGTCCTTACTCATTCTTTCGTGTAAGGATTTTTTATTTGTAATAAATAGCTACATTAATTTTACAAGCATACTAGCTGAATAAAGATTTTCGCTTTTTATCTATTGAACAGTAGACGGAAACTGCGCAGGCACTTTATTAAATTTCTCTATGTTCACACATGTTTTTTAACTACTGTATTGTCGTCTTACTTAATATGACTGAATCAGTCACCTGCTGAGTTTCTTGCTTCTATTTCAATACTGTACTAACAATAAAAATACTATTTGTATGCTTGATTCTGAGTGCTGTGTTTGCGTTTAGCTTCGCAACAATTGAAGCTTATTTGGGGATGGTAGAATTTAATAAAGGAATGAATCAACTTGTTCTATCTTGATTATGTTTTCTTTCATTAGAAGTTTTGTCGCATCATTAGCTGTTAATGGCTTGCTAAAGAAAAAGCCTTGTACCAGTTCACATCCGTATTCAAGCAAAAGATCTGCTTGTTCCTTCAGCTCTATTCCTTCGGCGATAACATCCATATTTAAACTATATCCAATTTCAATTATTGCTTTTGCGATAAACGCATCCCGTTCATTTGAACATATGTTATCCATAAGTGATTTGTCCATTTTGAGTGTATCAATGGGCATTTGTCTCAAAAAGTAAAATGTTGAATAGCCCTTACCAAAATCATCCAGTGCTATTTTAATACCTAGTTCTTTTAATTCAAATAAAAGAGGTGAAATTATTTTTGGGTGCAGTTCCAGGCTTTCAGTAATTTCTAAGATTAAATTGCTCGGTTTAACATTGTTTTTTTCTAAAGTTGATATAACCAAGTTTACGAAATCCTTTTCTCTTAGTTGTAATACAGAAACATTAACAGCAACGGTAATATCTTCAAATCCAGATTCCTGCCAAAATCTTAACTGTTTACAAGCCTCTTGCAGTATCCAAGCTCCAAGTGAAATAATAGTTCCCGTCTCTTCGGCTAAAGAGATAAATTCATCAGGTGATATTGAACCTAGAACGGGATGGTTCCATCGAACTAGTGCTTCAAAACCAACTATCTTGTTATTAGAAAAATTTATTTTTGGTTGATAATACAAACTGAATTCATTATTAAGTACACCGCTTTTTAAAGAATTTTCCAACTCAATTTTTCTATTATTGATATCTGATATTTCTTGACGGTACAAACAATATTGATTCCCACCTTGTTTTTTGGCAAAATACAATGCAGAATCAGCTAATTTTAGTAATGTTTCAGTATTTGATCCGTGTTGAGGAAAAAGACTGATTCCGATACTAGCTGTAATGAAGAGGCTTTTTCCCTTAATATAATAAGGATTTATAAATGATCCCAATATTTTTTTTGCTACTTGATTTATCGAATTAGTTTCTTTTAAAAGAAAAATAAATTCATCCCCACCATAGCGATATATTTCTAGATTTTCTTTTTCAAAAAAATTCAATAACCTTTTACTCAAATTACTTAATAACATATCTCCTGCTCCATGACCTAAAACATCATTAATATTTTTGAAATTATCCAAATCAAGCAATAAAAATCCTACTTCAATTTTATCTTGTTTTACCATTTTGCTTAAATCTTGATATAGTCTATTTCTATTAGGCAATCCTGTGGTTTGATCGATATATGCTAGGTTATTAATTCGTTCCTCTGCTACTTTTCGCTCAGTAATGTCTCGGAAATAAGTACTTAACCCGCCCTCAGGAGTTGGATAGGCATGAACTTCTAACCACTTATCCAGATAAGTAGAGTATGCTTCAAAATGAACAGTTGTATCTTTATCAATCGCACGTTTAAATTCCTGGTGAAATTTAGTACCAATCATGTAGGGAAATATCTTCCAAATATTTTTTCCGATCAGTTCCTTCTTGTCCTTTGAAAATATTGTTAGAGCTGGGTTGTTAACATAACTAAACTCCCAATCTTTGTTAACTGCCCAGAAACAATCAGTCATGCTTTCCAAAATGTTACTTATATTAATGTGTGATTTTACTAATGAATTATTTAGCAGTTCAGTTTTCTTTTGTGCATCTTTACGTTCTGTAATATCTAACTGAAGACCAACAAAGAAAATACACTCACCTTGATTATTAAAGATAGGGTCAATTTTCATTTCATTCCAAAATGAAGAACCATCTTTTTTATAATTAAGAATTTCAACATGAACCGATCTTTTATTATGTAATGCATGTCGAACCTTTTTTATAGTTTCAATGTCAGTGTCTGGACCTTGAAGAAATCGACCATTTTTACCTAAAACGTCACTTTTTTTAAATCCTGTTAGTTCAGTAAAATATTCGTTAACGAAAATAAATTCTAAATTCGGATTGGTAGCATCTGCAATAGTAACCGCAGTTTTAAGGTCGTTCAAGAAGGTCATCACCTCTTGATTTAGAGCCATATTATACCTCCACATTAAAGATACCTTTAGTATATACAATTAATTGGAATTTATTTTACAATTAATTCAAAGGTAGTTATTAGATGTTATGACAATTCAAGAAGATCAGATTCGAAATTCTTCAGGAACTCAATAGAGGGGAACGGGAGAAAGATTGGTGGAATATAATCTATTCAAATGGAAGGGGAAATAGTCGTTTAATAAAAGTTAATAAAATACTAGGGGGTGTAATTGTGAAGAACTTCACCTAAATAACGGAGGCTAATGAAAGTGCCTGCCCCCCAGTGCGTTAATACTTTATCACACTGGGGGTCAGGCGCTTTTAGGCTAGTTTAGAAGGGGTAGAAACGCTAGAAGAATTGAGCGTACTTACCTCTGCTCAATGTGCCGAAGTGCACGGGTGCCTCTTTAGCAAACCATTGCGTATCGAACAGCTAGAACGATTCGTTGATAATTGCAAGCAATGGTATCTTCATCAAAGAGATTAACCATTCGTTTGGCCGATTTCCTGCGTGAAAAAGGTATATACGCTATCTGACTAGAATGTTATATTACACTATACGAAGTGTGAACTAGTAAGGAGGATACCACATTGAGTTATATTGAAATGATTCATGAAACAGAAGCAGAAGGAAAATTAAAGGAGCTTTACGACAAGATGGGTGGAAGTGTCGCGAATATACTAAAAGCACATAGTCTCTTTCCAGATTCACTAGAAGCTCACCTTCAATTTTATAAAACGATCATGTTTAAAAAGTCCCCTCTCAGCCGAGCTCAACGGGAGATGATTGCGACAACGGTTTCGACGGTCAATCACTGCCATTACTGAACTGCCCATCATGGGGCGGCGCTCCATCTATTAACTAACGATCCTGCGTTAGTCGAACAAATCAAGAGCGATTATCAAAAGGCATCAATCGATGACAAAATGATGGCGATGCTAGATTATGCGGTGAAGTTAACGAAGCAACCGACAAGTATCACGAAAGAAGATACCGAGCTTTTAAAAGAAAAAGGCTGCTCAGATCGGGAAATTCTTGACTTATGTCAAATTACTTCATATTTTAATTTCGTCAATCGTATGGCAGAGGGTTTAGGGATCGAGTTGGAAGAAGAGTATCAATAAAGTTAAAGCTGTTTCCCAGGCCGTAAATGGTTGAATGATCAGTTCCCTGTCTTGAAAAACAGAAAAAGCGAATGGGACCTTACTTTAAATGTTTAGGTGCCTGTCACTGATCGAAGTGTGTCGAATTAATATCGACAATATACGAGTAGTGCCAGGCACCTTTTTAAGGGATCGCAACGCACAGGCACTTTTTTAAAGAGCCCCCTAGTGCTTCCCTTGACAGATAAGCACATAAACAATAAGATAATAGATAGGAAAACTCTATTATTTAGAGTATTTAATATTTGGTAGACAATCAAAAAACTGACTAGTTAGTTGAAGTGTAAACCGACAATTTTTAAATAATAATAGTGCTATGAGACTATTATTATTCAAAGATTGTCGGTTTTTTTGTATAAAAAGCAATCTATAAATCTAATCATCTTAAAGGAGGAAAACGTAATGAGTAATCTATCGAAAAGTCGCAGTCAGGTTTTTAATGATGTAAACCGAGCACCCAATCGTGCCATGATCCGAGCAATGGGAGTGACAGATGAAGACTTTGAAAAGCCCTTTGTCGGAGTCGCCAGTACATGGAGTGAGGTAACTCCGTGTAATATGCATATTGATGAGTTAGCTAGGAAAGCAAAAGAAGGAGCTTTAAAGGGAGGGGGAACTCCTTTTATTTTTAATACGATTACCGTTTCTGATGGGATCTCGATGGGGACGGTAGGGATGCGCTTTTCATTGCCAAGCAGGGAAGTCATCGCTGATTCGATTGAAACCGTCATGGGAGCACAAAGCTACGACGGGGTTGTTGCCATTGGTGGGTGTGATAAGAATATGCCTGGGTGTATGATCGCGATAGGCCGTTTAAACTTACCGGCTGTTTTTGTTTATGGAGGCACCATTCGCCCAGGTAAGGCAGATGGAAAAGATTTAGATATTGTTTCTGCGTTTGAGGCAGTTGGGAAGTATAACAATGGAGATATTGATCGCGAGGAACTTCATAAAATCGAGTGTCATGCTTGTCCAGGGGCCGGATCGTGTGGAGGAATGTACACCGCGAATACGATGGCTTCAGCAATCGAAGCGATGGGAATGAGTCTGCCTGGCAGTTCATCCAACCCGGCAGTAACAGATGAAAAAATGCAGGATTGTCTAGACGCGGGAGAAGCGGTAATGAATTTATTAACTAAGGGAATTACCCCTAAGGACATTATGACAAAAAATGCATTTGAAAATGCGATTACCGTCATCATGGCTCTAGGGGGATCGACCAACGCGGTGCTCCACTTATTAGCGTTGGCCCACACCATCGATGTAGAACTTGATTTAGATGATTTTGAACGAATCCGTCAAAACGTTCCTCATATTGCCGATCTGAAACCAAGCGGCCGTTACGTAATGGAGGATTTATCTAAAGTTGGCGGTGTGCCGGCTGTGATGAAGCTTCTTCTTGAAAAAGGACTTCTGCACGGAGATTGTTTAACTGTAACAGGAAAAACGATCGCGGAAAATCTTGCTGAGGTTCCTCATTTGAGCGAGGGGCAGGAGGTTATTTCGTTTGATCATCCTAAACGTGAAACAGGACCTCTTGTGATCTTAAAAGGAAATTTAGCTCCAGAAGGCGCCTTGGCCAAGATGTCAGGTTTGAAAATTAAAACAATCACAGGGCCTGCTCGTGTATTCGATTCAGAGAAGTTAGCCACCGATGCGGTTTTAAACAATGAAATTCATCCAGGAGATATCATTGTCATCCGCTATGTTGGACCAAAGGGTGGACCGGGAATGGCGGAGATGTTGTCGATTACTGCGATCGTAGTTGGAAAAGGATTGGGCGAAAAAGTTGGCTTAATCACAGATGGCCGATTCTCTGGGGGAACACATGGATTAGTAGTAGGTCATCTATCTCCTGAGGCGCAAGTAGGGGGACCTATTGCCTTAATTAAAGAAGGAGATTTAATTACGATTGATAGTGAAACACAGGAGCTTATGGTGAATGTGTCAGAAGAAGAATTTAAAGAAAGAGCAAAGGACTGGACTGCTCCGGAACAAAATTTAAGAGGAATATTAGCAAAATACGCTAGATCTGTTTCGTCTGCATCAAAAGGAGCTATAACTGATTAAGGAGTGAAGTGTCGGAACGGCTCTGCTGTTTCCTTCGAGTCTACTGCCACGTTTAAGTAGGCTTCACCGTGGCTCCACATTTCTGTGGATTAGTTAAATAGCAAGTGATTAGGGAAAAGTGGATAACCTTATACAGAGGGGTGTCCACTTTTTATGTGGATGCATTGGTACAGGCGCTCTTTTAAGAGAAATAACACTGAAGGGGAATCTATCACCAAAGAACTTGATAATCCGACAGATGCTCTTAATGATTATCGACAAAATCCGAGGGGGGACAGGCACTTTTACTCGGGGTCGTGTTGTATATGGCAAGTGGAATGATTTATTATTCTGTGTTAGGAAATCGTGGGGGCGATCTGTTACATATCAAACCTGAACAGCCGAATTATGTGTTGCTTACTTTGGAAAGATACAACGGCTCCGTGCTGCTTATTCGGACTGGTGAAAATGTAGAAAACGATTTTTTACCAATCTCGGAAGGTGGCTGGAATCTAGATTTAATTCTACCGGGTGTATATTTGGACTCTTTTAATTGTATTTTATCAATGAAGTAAAAGGAAAATGTAACTTTTGAGGTTATTGAATTATTTTGTAGTAGACACAAACTACGCAACAAATAACTTCTTTTTGTGAAAGAAAAATAAAACTAGATCTAATTAAATATTTAAGCTATTAAGCTGAAGAGTAGTCACTAAAGAGAACTACTCTTCTTTTTTGTGACATAGGGTTGTTTAAACGTTAAGACTTAGAACAACTTGCAGCTTAATCTAATGTTTATTAACTAAATCAATAATCTTTTTCATTTTTAGAATTGAAGGGTTACGTAATCTCCTAAATAAGGTGCAAAACAAGGTTTTTGACGCTAATGATTTGCTAACTTAAGTTCAATATTAGTAATAATCTAAATATAATTGTTGACACTCTTAGTTTTGGACAGTAACATAAAAGTTGCAACAAGGAAACATTTTAGTTTAAGTGCAAAAAAAGAGGAGATGGGAAAATGTTTATTGTGAAGGACAAAGTTAAAGGACTCTTAATAGTATTGATTTTTCTATTATCAATGGCTTTAGTAGCTTGTGGAAGTAGCACAACGTCAGAGGAGGTTGATGAAATCAATGAAGAGCAGCAGACAAATGATCAGGATAATGTAGACGAAACAAAAGTAGATTATGGTATTGACGAGCTAGTGATAAGCTTTACACCGGAGGCAGACCCGATAAACCTAGAATTAGAAAAGGACGGTTTAGCATCATACTTAGGAGACGAATTAGGTATCACGGTAAAAGCACAAGTCGATGCGGATTATACGGCAACCGTTGAAGCAATGCGTGCTGGTCATGCGCATATCGCAACTAATCTTTCACCCGTACAAGCAGCTCTTGCGAATAAAATGGCAAATGCTCATTTAGTTCTAAAGGAAGAAAGAAACGGTCAAAGTTTCTATCATTCTAAATTCTGGGTTCTCAAGGATAGTGGAATTGAAACGATAGAAGACCTTGAAGGAAAAACGGTCGCTTTCAATGATCCGCTATCAGGTTCAGGTTATTTAATGCCAGTTGCAAAGTTGATTAGTGAAGGTTTAGTTGAAGATGCAGACGACCTCCAAAATTTCTTTAGTGAAGTTTATTTTGCAGGGGGTACCGAGCTATCATTAAGAGCTTTAATTGAAGGAACGGTTGATGTAGCAGGTGTGTCCGAAAACGGTCCAGGAGTGTTTTTAACAGAGGAAGAGCGTGAAAGAATCACATATGTTGCTCAATCCGATCCAATGCCAAGACATGCGATTGCTGTTAGTGGTGAGCTTCCTGATGAACTAGTTGAAAAGATTACAGAGGCTTTTCTAAAATTAAATGAACCAGAATACAATGATCTTCTTCAAGGGCTTTATGGATGGACGAAAGTTGTTCCTGCTGATGTCGAACTATACCTTCCACTTATCGATAAAGCACAAAAAGCAGGAATCTTAGGTGAATAGGTGTGTATTATGACATCTAAAAAGAAAATGATTAAAGCTGAACAGTTAGAAATTGTTTATCCTAAAAGAAAAGGGTCGGAGACTACTCCGGCCCTTCAGGATTTTTCTTTAACTGTAGAAGAGGAAGAGTTCATTGCTGTAATCGGTAAAAGTGGTGCTGGAAAGACAACGTTTTTAAGAAGCTTGACTGGCTTTGTTCGTCCATCTGCAGGAAAGTTGGTAGTGAATGACATTGATGTGATGTGTACTAGTAAAAAAAAGGTTTATGAATTACGACGTAATGTGGCAACTATCTATCAAAGCTTTAACCTCGTTGAGCGTATGAGTGCTCTTGACAACGCGTTGTGCGGGAGATTGGGCTACATTGGAAACATTCGCGGTTTACTCGGTCTTTTTCCAAAAAAGGATAAAGAGTTTGCTTACCGTACATTAGTGGATTTAGGATTAGAAGATAGGGTACATTACAGGGTTGATCAGTTGTCTGGAGGAGAACGTCAGCGTGTTGCTATTGCTCGTGCACTTGTTCAACAACCTCAAATTGTATTAGCTGATGAACCTGCAGCAAGTTTAGATATATCATTAACAAAGTTTGTCCTTAATACGCTTAAAGATTTAAATAAAAAGAATGGGTTAACAGTGTTGGTTAATTTACATGATATTGAATTGGCTAAAATGTATGCCACTCGTATTATCGCTTTACAAAAAGGGCAACTAGTGTTTGATGGGGATCCTAAGAATTTAACAGATGATTTGCTGGAGGTGATTTATAATGAGTATGAGCACGGAGAAGCCTCTAAATCAAACGAATAAGTATACAATGTATATACCTCCTAAGCGCCCTCCTAGCCACTATATAAAGTTATTATTAATTATTGGTGTTGTATTTTTGCTTCATTATTGGTCAGTACGCGGGATAGACGTCAATCCTGATCGAATCAGTTTTGAACGAACCCTCGACTTCTTAAGTCGTACGTTCCCGCCCAATTGGGAAGTAACACAAACGGTTATGGGGGCGGCTCTTGAAACCCTTCAGATTGCAATAATTGGGACAACAGGAGGTGCGATTCTCTCTATCCCTTTTGGTTTTTTAGCAGCATCAAATATTGTACATCCTGCGGTTAGAGTATGTGTACGTACGCTATTGAACACAATTCGAAGTATCCCCCTTATTTTATACGCCCTCTTTTTTGTCGTTGCTGTAGGTCTCGGGCCATTGGCAGGTACTTTAGCAACAATTATTTATTCTGTTGGTATGCTAGGGAAGTTTTATTCTGAAGCAATTGAAGCAATTGATCCAAAACCAGTTGAAGGGATCCTATCAACTGGGGCCTCAAAGTTAAAAGCCCTCCGCTACGGGATTATTCCGCAGGTCTTACCGCACTTTATTGCCTATACATTTTACCGATTTGAACTTAACTTTAGAGAAGCAACGATTCTTGGATTGGTAGGTGCAGGAGGAATTGGATTTTATATTACGCTATATATGCGTAGCTTTGAATATACAAGGTTAGCGACTGTCACTTTTATCATTCTAGTTATGGTCGTTGTCATTGATATGTTAAGTTCATATTTACGAAAGAAAATAACATAGTCAAACAAATAAATTACTACTATTTTAACACTAAGATAAAAGCTAGTTGGGAATGATAATTCTTAACTAGCTTTTATCAATATTATTCAGAACAGTTCTTTGTTTTTAGTTAATCTTTTTAGAAAAAACGTCGTAAAAGAAGAAGGGAAGTGATTAAGAAGAAGGGAATAAATATCCTTCTAAAGGGTGATGTTCTAAGAAATAATCCTCTTCGTTGATTAACACCATCGATAACTCCAGTATGAATTCCACCATAGACATCTCTAACTTCAACCATCTGTCCTTGATAGGCCATTGCTAGCTGATCCATAAAATACGTCACCTCCATTTCAACAGGGTACTACACAGTATGTCTTAGTTATATGAATGAGTGGACGAACTTCCTGGTATAAAAATACATTTTTTTGAACAGTACGAAAATGGAAATATTAATAAATGGTAAAGGTTAAATGTCAGAAATTTAAAAGTGAAGTGGAATTGAAAAAACACATAAATAAATATCAATGCGGCGCAAGATTTAAAGTATTACAATAATGCATAGTACAACGATACTGGCGATATACAACCATTGAAAGACGATTATGCTTAGCGTAATCGTCTTTCTTCTTGCATCAAGAATACCTACTCTAGCAAGAAATGAAACTATCCTATTCTAAAAAATGTATTTTTTGTACTTGAATAGTTAATCCTTAGTTTACTAATAAAATCTAAGGAGAGTTGATTATTATGAACCAGAGAGAGCAAATTTTATCAGATTTAGTCGTAGCTTTAAAAGAATTGTACCCTAACATTGAAGTGGAAAATACAAAGAATAAATTGTCTACTGTTCTATCAGAGTATTATATTCGAAGAGTTGAGTTAGGTGAGGTTCATCCTGATCTTGAGGATAAAATTCAATTGTTCATTTCAGCAAAGAGACTTGAAGGATTAAGCTCTATTACTCTAGATAACTATCTTCTGGAATTAAGTATGTTTGCTGACATCGTAAAAAAGAAGGTGAAGGACATAGCTACAGCAGACGTTCGAATGTACCTAAGTCAAGATGGTACCTTAAAAATGAGCACAATCAGAAAGAAGCTATCTATTATAAAGAGTTTCTTTAGTTGGTTAGTCTCAGAAGAATATATTAAACGTGATCCAACTACGAAATTAAAAGCTCCAAAAGATGAATATCGGCTTCCTAAATCCTTGTCAATCCAAGAATTGGAGATGTTAAGAGAAGCCTGTAAAACAGTAAGACAACGTGCCTTTCTTGAAGTATTATATGCAACTGGCTGTCGCTTATCTGAAATTCATGGATTAAATAAAACCTATATCAATCAACAGAATATGAGCACATTAGTTATAGGTAAAGGTGATAAACAAAGGGAGGTCTATTTTTCGATTAGAGCAATGTATCATTTAGATAAATATTTAAAAGAACGGAAAGATGATTGTGAAGCCTTGATGATTACAGAGAGAAAACCTTATAGAAGATTATCTAAACGAGGAATACAAAGAGAAATAGGAATAATAGCTAAAAGGGCAGGTTTGCAATACAAAGTTAGTCCCCATATTTTAAGACATACTTTTGCAACATTGACATTAAATAATGGAGCTGAGCTCGTAGCCATTCAAGAGTTGTTAGGTCACAGTTCGCCAGATACCACCACTTAGGTATGCAAAAATAACTCACGAAAGAAAACGCGAGCAGCATAAAAGGTATCTAATTCAATAAGAGTGATTGTCATTAGACCGAGACTGTGCAGTAAATTCTTGAAAAATCCTCTTCCTTTTCAGGGTGCCAGTCAGATCCTTTGAGACCCTCTTTTTCTCTCCTCTTCCTTTTCAGGGTGTCAGTCGACTTCTCTGAGACCCTCTTTTTCTCTCTTCTCTATTTTCAGGGTGCCAGTCGACTTCTCTGAGACCCTCTTTTTCTCTCTTCTCTATTTTCAGGGTGCCAGTCGGCTCCTCTGAGACCTTCATTTTCTCTCTTTTCCATTTTCAGGGTGCCAGTCGGCTCCTCTGAGACCTTCATTTTCTCTCTTTTCCATTTTCAGGGTGCCAGTCGACTTCTCTGAGGCCCTCATTTTCTCTCTTCTCGATTTTCAGGGTGCCAGTCGACTTCTCTGAGACCCTCTAAATGGGATATTATTCTGGTTTAGATTAGGTAATAGTTCAAAAAATATACGGTAACAGGACATAAGTGTTTCTGACACTTGATTGAACATTAAAAAAATTATTCAGTAAAGTCGCAGTACAACGATACTGCGTATTCATGGTATTGAAGAATTATTAAAGGTCAAATATGTCTCGATTAGGTTTAGTTAATTAATAATTATTGGTATAGGGTAACACTGTATAAAACATAGTGAAAATAAAAGAGGCTTCTCATTAGTTGACTAACTTTTGAGAAGTCTTTTTTTTCATCTTTTTAGAATTAAAGCGCCTGCCCCCCAGTGCAGTAATAATTTACAGTACTGGGGGACAGGTGCCTTTTCCGGGGTTTACTCTCCTTTTAGCAGGAGCACTAATTGGTTTTGGATTTGGAACCATGATATCTTGCTGTCAAGCTATTGCCATTAAAGAATCTCCTCGACACCGAGTAGGGCTTGCAACTTCAACCTTTTTCGTCTTTATGGATTCCGGAACACCGGAGGGCAGGAACCTTGTTTTGGTGCGATTAGCACTCTTTAATGCATAGTCTAAATCAGAAAATATCTCTATTTCTAAAGATGTCAGCAATTTGTTTTTAACTCTTTACTTGACACAATAAAATAAAATATTATACAATTACCTCGAATTCGAGATAATTTTATGAGGAATGATGATTTTGGAAATTCAAGACAACAAACAAATAGAAGAAAATTTGTCTTTAAAGTTATTTATTGTGTTGAACCGTGCTTTACAATCGGTAAAAAAACGTGTTGAGCAAAATATTAAAGGTTTTGGATTAAACCCAACAGAATTTGCGGTTCTTGAATTGCTATATAGCAAAGGGGATCAACCAATACAAAAAATTGGTGATAAAGTTTTGATTGCGAGTAGTAGCATCACATATGTCGTAGATAAATTAGAAAAGAAGAGATTTATAGATAGAAAGCCCTGTCCTAAAGATCGTCGTGTCACATATGCAGCAATTACAGAAGAGGGAATACTCGTAATGAATGACATTTTTCCAAAGCATCGAGATGCAATTGAGGAAATATGTAGTGGGTTAGATGAAAAAGAAAAAGTGATTGTAATTGAGCAATTAAAAAAATTAGGATTCCATGCCAAGAGCATAGAATTATAATTTTTTTTAGTCATATATCTCGAATTAATAATATATTAATTATTTGTTTTATTGTAATGTGGGGATTGTATCTAGAGGGGAGCAAAATATGCCTGAGTTTATTCAGTTGATAAAAGAAAGGCGTTCAGCTAGTTTTTTGTACCTAACGTTCCAATTACGAAAATGGAATTAATTGAAATCTTGATTTAGTTAAATTAGGACCTTCGCTTTTAATCTTCAGCATACAAACTATGTAATAGTGTTAGATCCAGAAGTTAAAGAAAGGTTACAAAAAGCTGCATACGGTCAACATAAAGTATTGAGTTCTTCAGCGGTAATCATCGTTTTGGGAGACAAAAAAGCTTTTGAACAAGCTTAAGATATCTAGAAAGCCACGTGGTTATCGAAAGCCTGTTAGTGAATTTGTAACATATATTTAAATACAAAATAGTAATAGGAGTGAATGAAAAATGACCAAAAAAACAATGGGTATTCACCACATTACAGCAATTGTAGGGCATCCACAAGAAAATGTAGATTTTTATGCAGGTGTTTTAGGATTACGTTTGGTTAAAAAGACAGTCAATTTTGATGATCCAGGTACGTACCATTTGTATTTTGGTGATGAAGGCGGAAAACCGGGAACAATCATTACATTTTTTCCGTGGGCAAATGCTTATCAAGGAAAAATTGGTGATGGTCAAGTTGGGGTCACTTCCTATGTAGTACCAAAAGGTGCTATGGCATTTTGGGAAAAGAGACTTGAGAAATTTAAGGTTGCCTTTACAAAAATGGAGCGTTTTGGAGAGACTTATCTAGAATTTGATGATCCACATGGACTTCATTTGGAAATAGTGGAAAGAGAAGAAGGGGAAATCAATACTTGGGAATTTGGAGACGTGAAACCAGAGGTGGCCATTAAAGGATTTGGTGGTGCAACTTTACTATCAAAGAATCCACAAAAAACGGCAGAAGTGCTTGAAAACATTATGGGGCTAGAAAAAGTAGCAGAAGAGGGAGACTTTATCCGATTCAAATCGACAAGTGATATCGGCAACCTGATTGATCTTAAATTAAGTACAATCGGCAGTGGATCAATGGGTGTTGGCACGGTTCACCACATTGCGTGGAGAGCTAGTGATGATGAAGATCAACTTGATTGGAAACAACATGTTGAAAGTTTTGGGTTAGGAGTTACTCCTGTTCAGGATCGAAACTATTTTAATGCCATTTACTTTAAGGAATACGGCGATATTCTTTTTGAGATTGCAACAGACCCACCAGGATTTGCGCATGATGAATCACAAAAGACTATGGGAGAAAAATTGATGCTACCTAATCAATATGAACCACATAGAGAAAAGATTGAATCGATTGTGCTTCCATTTGAAGTAAGAGAGTTAGATTAATTTCATGAAAGGAATGAATGCTTTGATTGCAATTGATCCCTTGAACCAAACAGAAAGAGATAATTATAAATTTTTAATAGGAAGTATCATTCCAAGGCCAATCGCATTTGTCACCACAATTGTGGAGGATGGGACTATAAACGGGGCACCATTTAGTTATTTTAATATTGCCTCGTCTAATCCGCCGATGGTTTCATTAGCGATTCAACGTTCTGGAGGAAAGCAAAAAGATACAGCAAGAAACATTTTAGATATGAGAGAATTTGTCATTCATATTGTCGATGAACAAAATGTTGAGCAAATTAATCAAACAGCTGCAAACCTTCCTCCAGACCAAAGTGAAATTGAAATAGCTAAGTAACGCCAATTGATAGTGTGAAAATATCAGTTACTGGTATTAATGAAGCGAAAGTTCGCATGGAGTGTACGTTAGAACATTCCTTAGAATTAGGTGAAGGGGATTCTACTGGGTGTGATTTTATTATAGGAAAAGTAGTTCAATTTCACATTGAAGAGGAGATTTATGAAAACGGAAGGATTGATCCAAAAGGGTTAGGGGCCGTTAGCCGATTGGCCGGTTTTAACTACGCCCAAATTGGCGAGATTTTCTCGATTGAAAGACCAAAGTAATTTTATTCTTTAGTATAGGGGGATCTAGATGTTAAAAACGGCAGGAATTCATCACATATCAGTGATGGTTAACGATGCACAAAGAAACATTGACTTTTATTCTGGAATACTAGGGTTAAGACTGGTTAAGAGGACAATTAATTTTGATCGACCAGAGGTCTATCATCTCTATTTTGGGAATGAGACAGGTAAACCTGGTACGGTTATCACGTTTTTCCCATGGGCTAACCAGCTAAAGGGACGGATTGGTACAGGACAAGTGGGTGTTTTTAGTTTTATGATCCCGTATGGTTCAACCACATTTTGGGAAAGACGTTTAAAGAATTTTGGAATTGAGTTTTCTACATCAACGCGCTTTGGCGAAGAGTACGTGAGTTTTAAAGATCCTGATGGTCTACATACTGAATTAGTGGAAAAGAAAGATGGACCAGTAAACAAATGGAATTTTGACGATATCACTTCAGATGTAGCCATTAACGGATTTGGCGGAGCTACGCTCATTTCACGACAGCCTAATAAAACAGCAGACGTACTTGAAAATATCTTAGGCCTAACGTGTCTTGGTCAGGAAGATGGTTTTCTAAGATTTCAGTCTGATGCACAAGTTGGAAACGTGGTTGACATTAAGCTCACTCCTGATGTAAGGGGCCTAATGGGAGCTGGAACGGTTCACCATCTTGCATGGAGAGCTAAGGACGAAGAAGAGCTTCAGCAATGGAGATCGCTTCTTATTAATAAGGGATATAACCCTACTGAAATTCTTGACCGTAACTACTTTAAAGCTCTTTATTTTCATGAAGAAGGTGGGATTCTCTTTGAAATAGCTACAGATCCCCCTGGCTTTACGGTTGATGAGCCATTGGATAAGCTCGGAGAAACACTTATGCTGCCTACTTGGTTTGAATCAAAACGAGAAGAATTAGAAGAGAGCTTACCACCTATTGAGGTTCGCATTTTAGAAAGGGGATAAAAAATAATGAAACACATTTTTCAAAAAGGGAAAGATTCAGCAAAACCAACATTATTATTGCTTCATGGTACAGGAGGAAATGAACTAGACCTGATGCCTCTTGCTGGAAGAATTGATGAAGATGCATCTATTTTAAGTGTTAGAGGAAATATTTTAGAAAATGGAATGCCGCGGTTCTTTAGAAGATTAGCTGAAGGATTATTTGATGAAGAAGATCTAATTTTCCGTACTTATGAGTTGAATCAATTTCTAGATGAAGCGGCAAAACAGTATGATTTTGACCGAGATAACATCATTGCTATTGGATACTCAAACGGTGCTAATATAGCGGCAAGTTTACTATTTCACTATCAAAATGCCCTAAAAGCTGCTATTCTTCATCATCCAATGGTACCAAGAAGAGGAATTGAACTTCCCGATTTATCAGGAAAATCTGTGTTTATTGCCGCTGGAACAAATGATCCAATTTGTTCACCAGAAGAATCAACTGAACTACATTCTATATTAGAAAAGGCAAATGCAAAAGTAGAGCTCCATTGGGAGGATAGAGGTCATCAGTTGACCCCGAGTGAGGTAGAAGCAGCAAGAAAATGGTATCTAACACTTTGATCTGACCAGGTTAAGATTTTCAGGGTTTTTCTTAGAGAAACCACAACACCTAGATTACTGTCTAAAGTTAAAATGATTTAAATCGTGTACAGAATTGAGTGGTCATGATGAATTTACTTACTCAACCTACACTGAGTAAAAGTGTAGTAGATCTTATTTGGGATAATACAAATGATGCTATTTTTATTCTAGATTATGATGGGTCAGTATTGAATACAAATCCTGCTTTTAAGGACATGATTGGGTGGGACTTGAAGGAATTAAGTGGAATAGGGTTTCCACCATTCATTGTCAATATGACCGTAGAAGAGCATCAGATTCTATTACAGGGATTAAAGAAAGGTCAAAGTTTTCCTTATGAGGTTGTGAAACGAAAAAATAGGGATGGGACAATACTAGATGTTTTAGCTTCTTATTGGTCGGTCAATAAAGATAATATTCTAGCAATTGGAATGTATAAAGACTTTACGGAGCAAATGATGACTCAACGGAAGCTAGAAGAAAGTGAATACTGTTATCGAACTCTTATTGAGTATTTGCCCGAATCCGTCATAAAGCAACGTAACAATAAAATTGAATTTGTGAACTCATCAGGCGTTGAATTTTTAGGAAAGAGAAAGCAAGAGGACATTATAGGGTGTTCAATTTGGGAGTTTATATCAAGTGAAAGAAAAAAGGATATTCAACAGATTATAGAAACAGTCTATGATGATCATAATCAATGGAAACCTGCTGAAGCAATCGTTGACAAATTTACTCGATATGACGGAAAGGAAGTATGGGTGGAAGTAAAAGTGATCCCAATTGGAAGCAAAGAGCAACCAGATATACAAATCGTATTTCGCGATGTCACTGAAAAGAAAGTATATGAATCACAATTAGAACATCTAGCCTATCATGATTCGTTAACAGGACTGAAAAATAGAAGAATATTTACTGAAATTGTTACCGATTCACTTGAATTAGCGAAAGAAGCGAATGAAAAATTAGCCATTATGTATATTGACATTGATAAGTTTAAATCAGTAAATGATACGTATGGTCATGATGTCGGAGATCAATTACTTCAGCGGTTTGCAAAAAGGTTAAAATCGGGTGTCCGGGACAGTGATGTTCTTTGTCGTGTGGGTGGTGATGAATTCCTAGTTTTACTAAGGGGGATTAATGAGATACAGGAAATTGTCAATATTGCAGAAAGGTTAATTTCATCATTTCAACAAACTTATGAAATTGACAATTTAAAGCTTCATGTTAGCGCTAGTGTTGGGGTGGCGGTTTTCCCCGAGGATAGTCTAGAGTATAGAAAATTAATCTATCAGGCAGATCGAGCATTGTATCTGGCTAAAAAAGAAAGAAATCAGTTTAAATTTTCGAGTGAAAAATATACAGGGTTTAACAGATTACTATTATTTTAAACGGTTGAAGTTATTATACATTTGGTAAGGAAAATGATTTTTTGAAAAAAATATATTGAATTCGTAATATATTAAATGGTACTATACTAAACAGAAATATAAAATCAAAAAATATCGGAGGAAAAAATGATGTTAAACAAAAACGAAATTGGATCTTTATTATTACGAGTAGTGTTAGGGCTTGTATTTTTAGGAAATGGTGCTGCAAAGTTTCAAGGTGGTATAGAAAATATAGTAGGATGGTTTGACAGTATTGGTTTACCTGGAGGACTTGCGTATGTTGTGGCTATCATTGAATTAGTTGGTGGTATTGCTCTAATTTTAGGTTTAGGAACACGCATTGCAGCTGTATTGATTGGACTAGTAATGATTGGAGCCATTTTTACAGTTAATTTAGCAAACGGCTTTTTAAATGGTTATGCTTTTGATTTAGTATTACTAGTTGTTGCAGCACATCTAGCGTTAAATGGTAGTAAGTTGTATTCTTTAGGTCAATTATTCTATAAAAATGAAAATCAATCAAAATCCTTTGCAAAATCAGCTTAATTATCTCGAAATAGAGAAAAGCTAATTAGAGGTAAACGGCGTGTTTTGAAATCACAGGGTAAAGAACATTTGAACATTGAAGATGGTTATCTTCAGTGGAGGTGGTTCTTATAAATCAATTATATAAATAGAAGGGTGTTTTAGCTATTATGGGTATTTTAGAAAAATTATTTGGGAAAACAAAGGAGTCGAATGATATGTCAAACGTAAAATTAGCAGTTATTTATTACAGTATGGGTGGAACGAACTATCAACTAGCAAAGTGGGCTGAAGAAGGTGCGAAAGAACTAGGTGCAGAGGTTAAAGTATTAAAGATACCTGAACTTGCTCCACAATCAGTCATTGATGAAAATGAAGGATGGAAAGCACATGTTGAATCAACGAAAGATGTGCCTGAAGTAACGTTAGATGACCTTGAATGGGCAGACGCAATTGTGTTTAGTGTACCAACACGTTTTGGTAACATGCCAGCACAAATGAAGCAATTCCTTGATACAACAGGGGGCCTATGGTTTAACGGGAAACTTGTAAACAAAGTGGTTAGTGCGATGACTTCAGCGCAAAACTCGCACGGTGGTCAAGAAGCAACAATCTTAAATCTCTATACATCGATGCATCACTGGGGTGCCATTATTGCATCGCCTGGTTACACAGATCCAGTTCAGTTTACATCAGGTGGAAACCCATATGGAGTAAGTGTGACAGTCGGCCAAGATGGCAAAATGATTGAGGACGTAGAGGCAGCTGTTAAACATCAAGCGAAGCGTACAGTTACTGTAGCTGAATGGGTGAAAAAAGCAAATCAATAATAAAAAAATGAGCCAATCAAAGTATATTTGATTGGCTCATTTTAATTAACCAGAGGCTCCTAGCCAAATTAAAAGAGATCATTTCAATAAGAACGTTACAGCTACATAAACCAGATCGACTCTTATCTTCTGACAAGAGTGGATCCAATCACAATATTCATTAAGTTAAATTGAACTTTTGTTCATAATTATATGCTACCTGAAGCAATTGCTTTTCTGTCCATGGCTTCCCAATTATTTGCAAAGAAATTGGAAGGTTATCCTTATCTACTCCTACTGGCATTGCTAGTGCTGGATGTCCAGTTAAGTTTAGAGGACAAGTATTGTGAACATTAGCAACAGCTCGCTTGGTCCATTCTTGTTCACTTATATTCTCATCTAATAATTCTAGATGCTTTATTGGAATGGTTGGTGTAAGTAGAATATCAAACTTATTAAGTAAGTCATCAAGTTGTTCTCGTAGTACATTTCTTAAATTTTGGGCTTTGGCAAAATACGTATTGTAATAATTTCTTCTTAAATATTTCCCCATGATTAAATTCATTTTTACAATTGGAGGGAAATGGTCACTTTCAAGTTTTCTTGTTTTCCCAAAGTAATCTGCAAACTCGGGAATGGCCATTCCTTTATGCCAATAACCTTGTTCTTCTGATTCGATCATGGCTGAAACAGAATGAGTGGTTAGTGTAAGCCATATGGGAAGAGCATGTTTCCACATCGGTAAGCTAATTTCTTCGACAGTAACACCTAGACTCTTTAGTTGTTCAACAGACTTGTGAACCCCGTCAATTACTTCAGGGTCGGCAAATTCCCAATCAAAAGCTTCTTTTATAATGGCTGCTTTAATCCCTTCTGTACCTGTATTTAATGATTCTGTATAGTTGTCTGTATGGATAGGGCCTCGAACCCATTGGGGATCTCTTGGGTCATCGCCAGCGATTGCTTCCAATAGTAAAGCTAAATCACTTACCGTTTTAGTGACAGGACAGATAAAATCTAATGTGTGATCCATGTGGAAAATACCGAAAGATGGTACTAAACCATGGGTAGGTTTAATAGAGTAGACTCCTGTCCATGCAGCTGGCATTCGGGCGCTCCCTGCATTATCAATTGCTAGAGTCATATCAACTTCGTCTGTTACTAATACTGCTCCACTTGCAGATGAAGATCCTCCTGGTGAGTACTTGGGATTGATTGGGTTTTTAACTTGACCAAATGAACTAGTGTCGGAGGTGCCATTAAAAGACATGTCATCTTGGTTTAGCTTGCCAACAATCGTAGCGCCTTCATTCAGTAAACGTTCAGTTACAACTGCATCATAGTCTGGAATGAAACTAGTGAATGCACGGGATCCATTTGTCATAGGAACGCCAGCAACGGCAATATTATCTTTCACAGCGATCTTTTTCCCTGCTAGTTTCCCTTTGGTTGCTCCTTTTACCTTACATTTTCTTATAAATAAGTTATAGGGATCTTCTTCTACATCAGGTCGATATCCAGGATCACGATCTGTCCATTTGATTTTATATTTAGGTTGAGGCATTTCGTCTATTGAATCGATCATGTCTAATCCATCAGCAATCAAGTCTTTATAAATTAGTGCCTCTTCATCAGAAAGTTTCATATAATCTAATTCGGCCAATTCTACTATTTCATTTACATCAGGTTTACGGATAAAACCTCGTATTCGTTTTCTCGTCATTGCTATTTCTCCTTCCTTAACATGATGACAGACATGGTGATACATGATATAGCAACACCAACAAACGCTAATAGAAATTCTACTAAGAGAAAATTCGCTGATACCATAATAGAAACACTTCCTTTTTGGTGATTTATTGAGCTATATTTGATTTTTCGATAAATGTTTCTAATTTTATATGTTGAGGTTTTTGGATATTACTAATCGTTAAGCAAACTATTATTGAAACAAAGAATGAACCCCAAACCGATACAAAGGAGTAAGGATCACCTAAGCCAAAACCGTTAAACCAAAGAATTTGACCGATCACAATCCCACATATACCCCCATAGAAAGCACCGTCGTTTGTAATTTTCCCGCTGTAAATACCTGCTAATAAAGGGAAAACAAGTGCCATGTGGAAAATAGCAATCCATACTAATATATAGAGTAACGAAATAGGTAGTAAGGATACGAGACAGGCCATGACGATAACGATTGAACTAATAATTCTAGCCATTCTAATCATTTTCGCTTGGTCTTTTGATTCATAACCTAGCTTTTTAAAGACATCTACTATCAGCATAGCTGAGATAGCATTTACATCTCCACTTCCTGTAGAGGCAATAGCACCTAATATCATTAAGAAGAATAGGATAGCCATCCAGGTATATGTTGTAGCCATAGTTGGTGCGATTGCAGAAGGATCAGCAAAGGTAGGACCATAAACGGCAAGGCCTGCCAATCCTAAAAAGGATGCTAAAATAGGGAATGGGAACCACCCTATACTTGATATAAGAAATGCTTTTCTTTCCATTTTTGGTTTTAAGGCAAGTGTACGTTGCCAATAACTTTGATTAAGAAGTAACATAGATGCTGCTGATGCAACAAATCCAATAAAGAACAATAAACCAGGTGTGAAGAATGGATTCAGAAGCTCTGGGTTTATTTCGTAAACTCTACTGTGGATATTTTCAATCCCTATAGAAAAAACGATAGTCGGAACAATCAATAATAATGTAACGGCAACTAATATTAATTGAAGGAAACTTGTAATGAACGTTCCCCATGCTCCAGAAACAACGGCATAAATAGAAAAGGTAACTGCTGCTATAACAACGGCCCAGCCGTATGAAATATCAGAAATGGCGCTTAATGTTAAAGCAGTACCTCTTATACAGACCATTAAGCTAAAGCATGAAGTAAAAATAGCGACAGTTAGATATAAAATATGGCTTTTCTTTCCGTATCGACGGTTAATGAATTCAGGCATCGTTGTACCTAGATTGAATACCTGTTTGATTCGTTTAGAGAAAATTCCGAAAATTAATAAACCAATTGCACCCCCAACGGCATATCCGAAGGTTCCATTTACCCCGAATATAAAACCATACTCTGCAGATGCCATTAAACTTACAGCCCATAACCAAGCAGCAATAATTGAAGAACTCCCCAAGCCAAGGGAAACATTCCTACCAGCTACAAGGTAATCATCAAGACTATTAATTTTTTTTGCAGCCCCAAAGTAAGAAAAGGCAATCATGGCTAGAGTGAATAAGGAAGCAACTAATATCACCGTAAAAACAGACATGTGTTTTCCTCCTTTACCTAAAAGATTTATTTTAATTACAAAAGAAAGATAGATAATACTTTTTTACAAAGTAAGAGGGCTTTTGTTATTTCATTTACATCCCCACTTCCTTTAGAAAATTTGTGTTAATTAATATATATCATACTTTTCTGAATAATTAGATATAGATACTTTTTATACCCCCCTATATTACAATCATAATAAGGCTTGTTGTTTGGATTATTATTAGAACTAATATAGATAAACAAGGGAGGAGTGTAATTATGAATCTAGAGGGGTTAAAGTCATTTTTAGCTGTTGCAAAAATGAAAAGTATATCAAAAGCTGCGTTGCTACTCCATGTAACACAACCAACATTAAGTATGAGAATCCAAAAAATGGAGGAAGGGTTGGGGTTCCCTTTACTTGAAAGGAATTGGGAAGGGGTGAAGCTAACGAAACAAGGATATTATTTCTTGCCCTATGCAATTCAACTTCTGCAGAATATTGATAACGCTTCATCCGTTCTACAAGGGTATGTAGGGGAAAAGAAAACATCTTATGAAGAAGTTACGAGTCAATCTCAACGTCTACATATTGGAATTGATGAATGGTTAGTCGAATTATGTATTAATCCAGTAACGGATATTCTACGTACCCAATATCCGGATGTGAAATATAAAATAGTCGTTAAACCAACACAAACAATCTGGAATTTACTTGAATATAGCGGGTTGCATTTGGGTGTTTTTTACAATAATGAACAAAGACAAATTTTTGAAACAGTACCCTTGGTAGAAGATGAATTAGTTCTCCTATATTGTGATGACAGTCCATATCGTATTGAAGATGATTTAAGTAATACAAGTTTACTAGAGGATCAAAAATTTGTCTTATTCGATAACCCTGTATTAACGTATCATAGCGACACAACAAAGTTAATTATCGATACTCTATCTATCGAAAAATTCCATGTAGTGGATAATATTAATGTGATGTTAAATATAATTGCTAATGGCGATGGTTATACGATTCTGCCTAAATCAGGTGTTTACTCCGAGCTAACGAAATTTTCATATCCTATCCGGGTAATACCTGTAGGAACAAAATTTCCAGCAGCTAGGATAGACTTTGCTCAAACTCAGTCAGATATTTTCAAAGATCCGGTTCAAAGTATTAGGAAGGAATTAGAGTCTTACTTTAAGCTTGAGTATTGTAAAGTGAATTTGCATAGGAATGCTTGAGTTTATTTTGATTATTGATGTTGAATCTATTTTTTCTAGAGCATCGGGTGAAAACTCCTTTGAAATAGATGGGAGATCTAGAGTAGAAGGGGGTTCTGTGTTAAGGGGGCAGGCGCTTTTACTCCTAGTACAGTGATACTAATTAGCAATCTTTGTTATATCTAAAAAAACTAGCAAATTACTAGCGCACCAGAGGAGATGCAAGCATGTTCAATAAAATCTTTCTTTCTAGAACCCCATGCTATGGGGATTGTCCTGTATTTGATGTGGAAGTTCATCATGATGGCACTGTTAAATGGCGCGGGGAAATGTATGTTGCTCGTTTAGGTGAAATAGAATTTAAAATTACCAACAATAAGATTAAAAAATTAGAAGAGTTATTGGAAGATTTCGATTTTCGCTCATTCACCTATCCAGAACCGGATTTGTTTGCGACAGATCAGCCTTCCTGTGCTACACGTGTAATCTTCCAAGATGGATTTGATAAGAAAGTCGATCACTATTTAGGGGAGGATGCAACATATTTATCAGGGCAAAAACATTCGCTTCACAATCTTAAAAAATTTGAAAAAAGAATTGAACAAATAATAGGGTTACGAAGATATATTAAACACCCTCCATTCTATTTTTTTTATTTAAAATCAGAGAATTATGAATGTATAGTATCCGCTCCTAACCAAAAAGAAGCAATTAGCTTGGCAGAAACCGATTATGAGGCTACTAACTGGGATGTGAACAGGATTGGTAAAGACATAACGGGAGGAATAGTTCCTTATGTTGTGATGGATAAAAAAGTTTTGGATAATATTAAATGAGGGGTTTTTTTAAAAAATGATAAAAAGCCCTTACTAAGAGTTGTTTTTTCTTAATAAAGACTTTGTAAATAAAGGAATTATTGTAAATCAGCTACAAGACGACCTTTTACTTCACCTTGTTTTAGTCGTTCTAAACCAATATCGATTTTTTCAAAGGTAGTTGTCGATAAAGCTGGGTCAAGCTCACCTGTTGCCATTAGTTCGTAAACGCCGGCTAAATCATCTACGCCTCCACCCATTGAACCTAATAGTTGTACATGTTTTAAAATTAGTGAATTCGTATTGATTTCAGATTGTAAACGTCCCATACCAACCTGAACAACACGACCATGATCAGCTACAACATCAATAGCACCTGCTGTTGTAGTACCAAAACCAGCAAAGTCTACGATTAAATTTAAGCCGACATCTGCAAGTTCTCTAATATCAGAAACTACTTTTTTAACACCAAGTGATTCAGCTAATGGCCAAACATCTTGTTTAACTTCTGCTGCGTATACTTCCGCCCCTTTTAGTGCAGCAATACGAGCACCGATTTGTCCAAGACCACCAATACCGATTATACCCACTTTTTCACCTGGTTTGATTTGACCTACTGTAACAACTGCATGATGGGCAACATTACCAGAATCTGTACCTGCAGCAGCTTTGATGAAGTCAACTGAATTAGGAATTTTCACAGCTACATCAGATGGAATCGATATTTTTTCTGCATATGCCCCATTACGGTAATATCCAATATTGGAAGGAGGACCAGAAGGAATTCCTACACGATCGCCAACTTTCACATTTGATACACCTTCACCAATTGCGGATACGACACCGGCAGCTTCATGTCCTAGTACGACTGGTAGATTTGGAAAATTAACAATCCAATCTGGGTCTTCAAGCGCTGATACATCTGAATGACACAAACCAGAAGCTTTTATATCAACCACAACTTCCCCTTTTTCTGGAGTGGGGTCTGGTATTTCAGTTAGTTCTAATGGTTGATTTGTACCTTTAAAAATCCATGCTTTCATTAAAATCTCTCCCCTGTTATCGTTTTATTCTTTTATGCAAAATAAGTGTAAAATATAATCAAAGTCCTTTCAAATTGAAAAAAGCGAAACTAGACAATTCCTGATAAAGTGTCTAAGAAAAGTTATAAGAGGTGAGATGATGCCAGAGTTTCAATTTTTGGATAAGCGCGTGCAAAAAACGAAACAAGATCTATACAGCGCTTTTTTTGAATTACTAAAACAGAAAAAGTATGTAAAGATTACGATCAAAGATATTATTGAATTTGCGGGATGTAGTCGAGGAACATTTTATACACATTATAATAATAGAGATGATTTATTAAATGATATTATTCAATTCCTATTTAAAGAAATGACTAAGGCATATCGTAGTTCATATATAAATAAAAAGTCGATTAATATACAAAGCTTAGTAGACGAGCCACTAAATTTATTAAATCATTTTATAAGGTATGGAGAATATTATCAATTATTACTTGGTGATGCTGTTCAAATTAATTTTCGCGAGAGAATAACCAATTTAATCATCAATTTATACCTGAAGGAATTTGATATTATAAGCACATCAGATAAGAAAAAAGTAGAAGTGATTTTATTGAAACGTTATTGTGCATATGGATTAGCTGGTTTAATTTTGGATTGGATAATAGATGATTTTCCCATCGAACCAAAAAAATTTTCAATAGAGCTAGTGAAGACTTTTCAATATTCACTCGGCACAGTACAAATTAAGAAATGACGTTGGTAAAATAAAAATACTTTTCAGTAATTTTAATTTTAACAAGACCAGCTAATAGTAGTTGAAGTGTTACTCCATTAAAGGGCGCGTTTATCTCATAACGCGACTTTTTTGTTTAGGGTGCTAATGTTGAATATGCACGTCGAAAAAATAGCAGATCCATTTACTACACAGTACAACCATACTATTTAATATAAAATCCACAATTTGCGAGTTTATAATTACTAGAACACCAGAGGAGATGCAAGCATGTTCAACAAAATCTTTCTTTCTAGAACTCCATGCTATGGGGATTGTCCCGTATTTGATGTGGAAGTTCATCATGATGGCACTGTTAAATGGCGTGGGGAAATGTATGTTGCTCGTTTAGGTGAAATAGAATTTAAAATTACCAACAATAAGATTCAAAAATTAGAAGAGTTATTGGAAGAGTTCGATTTTCGCTCATTCACCTATCCAGAACCGGATTTGTTTGCGACAGATCAGCCCTCCTGCGTTACACGTGTAATCTTCCAAGATGGGTTTGATAAGAACGTCGATCACTATTTAGGGGAGGATGCAACATATTTAGTAGGGCAAAAACATTCGCTTCACAATCTTAAAAAATTTGAAAAAAGACTTGAACAAATAATAGGGTTACGAAAATATATTAAACACCCTCGATTCTATTTTTTTTATTTGAAATCAGAGAATTATGAATGTGTAGTATCTGCTCCTAACCAAAAAGAAGCAATTGGTTTGGCAGAAACCGATTATGAGGCTACTAATTGGGATGTGAACAGGATTGGTAAAGACATAACGGGAGGAATAGTTCCTTATGTTGTGATGGATAAAAAAGTTTTGGATAATATTAAATGAGGGGTTCTTTTTTAAATTAGCTAATAATGAGGGCGATTAAAATGAATTCAAGAATTGGTTAGAAAACAATAAAAAACTAAGTCCAAGCTCAGTAAATAAATATGCTAATGCTATTGATACTCTATCTTCTGAACTGAATAAGTTATATGAGAGTAGAAGGGAAAGGCTTATAAATAGTGGGATTGATATTAGTATTGATGAGATCTATAGATTTTATAAAGATTAGTCCCAGCAACAACATATTCCATGCGAAGTGTAGGGTGATACAATTTCATCCTGCTTTTTTATTTTTATTTGCTTAAAAGTTATTAGCAAAATTGCTTATGTCTGTATAAGTTTCTAAAAAGGTTCCTGTCCCGGGCACTTTAAAGCAATGGGGTCAGGAATCTTTTCAGGAAGTTGTGACGGCCAATAATTTAATGATGATGAATGCAGGAAATGGTTCACTTGCAATAAGTTAGAAATTTTAGAAAATTCAATTGACTAAAGCGAAGTGGTGTTGTATTCTAATAGAAACTTGCATGGTACATGCAAGAGGGAGTCGTTGTTTAAACAATAAACAAATGGAAGCGCTTTCTACTGAGTGCTGAAAGGAGGTATTTTAAGCGATTGTAAATAGAAAGAGTAGAAGGATCCGATTCTAATACGCTATATTCATAAAGGAGGAATTGATTTGAATAATAAGTGGGAATCCATTAAAGGCAGTATTGATTGGCCAGTTTTTATCATCAGTGGTGGATTACTAGTGGTATTCGTTCTCGTATCATTAATAAATTTAGACGCTGTAACTGCTATGGTTAATACTGGGTTTGATTTATCTATTAAATATTTTGGTGCTTACTGGCAAATACTGTTGTTCTTTACTTTTGCTGTAGGTTTGGTTCTTTCAATTTCTAGGTATGGTAACGTAAGATTGGGAACATTAACAAAACCTGAGGGTAGTTTTTTTAAGTGGGCTTCAATAATTGTTGTTTCAGGTTTAGGAGCAGGTGGGGTTTTTTGGGCTGCAGCAGAACCTATCTATTATTTTATGGAAGTTCCACCTATGCACTCCAATATTTCACCAGGTACTTATGAAGCAATTGCACCTGCTTTAGCACAGTCCTATATGTCTTGGGGATTTACTGCATGGGCCGTGTACGGTGCAATTAGTGCAATTATCATTATGTACGCACATTATCATAAGGGCATGCCGCTAAAGCCAAGAACGTTGTTATATCCAATACTAGGAGAAAAGATTTTAACTAGTAAATGGGGTACACTTGCTGACGCAATTTGTATTATAGGAGCAGCAGCAGGAACAGTTGGTACAATTGGATTTTTTGGACTACAAGTTAGTTATAGTGCTAATCAAATAATTGGATTACCAGATAATCCTTTCGTTCAAGTATCTATGATAGTAGGTCTGATTGTTGTTGTGGCTATTTCTACTATTACTGGTATTGATAGAGGGATCCAATGGCTTAGTAAAGTAAATGTTATCCTTGCAGTCATTATTGGAGTATTTATATTGGTATTTGGGCCGGGGCGCTTTATTATTGATTCATTTATCTCGTCTTTTGGGTTTTATGTAAGTGAATTTGTTAATATAAGCAGTTTTCGTCAAGATGAGGCATGGCTAAGTTGGTGGATGCTCTTTTTCTTTGGGTGGTTTATCGGTTATGGACCAATGATGGCTATACTAGTCGCTCGTATCTCAAAAGGACGTACTATAAGGGAACTTTTTATTGTCGTTGCAGTCGTTGCTTCGTTAACCTCTAATTTTTGGTTTACTATTTTAGGTGGATCTGGAATTTTTTATGAGATTAATAATGTTGGCTCCGTAAGTGGACCATTATTTGAAAATGGGTTACCAGCTGCGATTATTGCAATTTCACAGCAGTTACCACTTGGAACAATAATGCCAATAATTTTCCTAGTGTTAACAGTTCTATTTGTCATAACAACCGTGGATTCCATGTCATACTCACTAGCTATGGGTGTAACAGGTGAAGGGAACCCTCCTAACTTTGTTCGAGTATTCTGGTCAGTACTTATGGGGGCAATTTCTATTATCTTAATTAATTTAGGTTCAGGTGGTTCAGGTGGCGTTGGTGCACTACAGTCATTTGTAGTAATTGCTGCTGTGCCGGTATCGATTTTGTTATTACCTTCATTATGGCATGCACCGAGAATTGCTAAAGAGTTAGCAAGAGAACAAGGAATCGAAACAAGTGAGAGTCAAAGGACAGAAAAAAAGGCTAATATAGGATGAATAAAATTATACCGAAAAAGTTTATTGAAATTTCGGAAAAATCAATTGACTCTTTATGAAAGCCTAGATATACTAAAGTTAATCTTGCATGGTACATGGCAGATGAGGTGAAATTTATAAGAGAGGAGTGATTCTTCTGAATGCGATCGTTGTCAGCCAATTAGGAGAAACTAATTGCTTAGAGTACAAAGAAATAGAAATACCTCAAATACAAGAGAATCAGGTTTTGATAAAAGTAAAAGCAACCAGTGTTAATTTTGCAGATGTAAAGAAAAGAAAAGGGACTTATCCTGGTCAAGTACAATTACCCTTTATACCAGGGCTTGAAGCTAGTGGGATTATTGTTGATATTGGAAAAGGTGTAAGCGCTTTTAACGTAGGTCAAAAAGTTATAGCACTACCTGATACTGGCTCATATGCAGAATACATTGCAGTTAACGAAGATTTAGTTTTTCCGATACCTGAAACTATGTGTTTAGAGAAGGCTGCGGCTTTCCCAATCGTATCTTTTGCTTCTTTTAGTTTGTTGAATGATATTGTAAGAGTTCAAAAGGGAGAAAGCGTTTTGATTCATGCAGCGAGTGGGGGTTTCGGAACTACAGCTATACAATTTGCAAGGTTACTAGGAGCTAGTAATATAATTGCAACAGTTAGTAGAGAACATAAGAAAAGCATTGTAGAAGAGGTTGGCGCTAAACATATAATAAATTATACTAATGAAAACTTTTCTGAGAGGGTACTAGAAATTACAGAAGGAAAAGGTGTAGATGTCATTTTAGATTCTCTAGGTGGAAATGTATTTTCAGAATCTTTAAAATGTCTAGCTCCTTTTGGACGAATTGCCTACTATGGAAATGCAGCTGAGCAAAAAGCGTATGTTGATATTGATGAGTTATACCCAAGTAATCGTAATGTATTGGGTTTTAGCTTCGGAATGTACAGGAAGTTGAAGCCAGAAAAAGTAGGGGAATTAGCTAAAAAGGTTATATCCTATGTGGAGAAAGACAGTGTAAGGATTAAAGTCACCAAAAAGTTCCCTTTAAAAGAGGCTGCTGCTGCACATGAATGGATAGAGAGCCGACAAAGTGTTGGAAAAGTTCTTTTAATCCCGTAGAATAGAGAGGAGTATATTTTTTTAAAAAACCTACCATGGTACATGGCAATCAGGAGGATCCTATGTCTGTTATTTCAACTTCAAGTATTACATCTCAAGTAACAAATGCGATACGTCAATCAATAGTAAGTGGTGAATATGAGCCAGGTCAAAAATTATCGGAAGCTGCACTCTCAGAATATTTTGGGGTAAGTAGAACACCAGTAAGGGAAGCATTAAAACAGTTAGAAAGAGAAGGATTAGTAGAAATTATTCCTAGAGTCGGGACTTGTGTCTCTAAACCAACGGATAAAGAACTTAAAGAACTGTTTACGATTAAGGAAGTAATGGAAGGATTAGCGGCTGGGTTGTTAGCTGAAAGAGGAAGCGTTAAAGAAATTTCTGCCATGGAGCAAGCTGTAGAAAAAATGGAGAAAGCAGTTGATCTGTCAGATAGTAACCTTTTTGTTGAAGCTAATAGTGAATTTCATAAAGCGATCCTTGAGGGTTCGGATAATTCAAAGTTGAGCTACCTTTTCAATATTCTTTTAAACCAAATTCCTTATAATCGGTATGTCTATTTGAGTATAGAAGTCCCTAATCGACTTGAGCAATCACTTTTAGAGCACAAGGAAGTGCTCGATATGATTAAAAGTGGAAAAAGTAAAGAAGCTGAAGAAGCGATGCGAAAGCATGTTAAAGCAAGTGGGTTACATCTTCAAAAAGGAATCTTAAATAAACTCTATAAAAAATAGTTAATAGGGGGAAAAGTAGAATGAAATTTGGGATATTTGCAAACTTAGCTGGCAGAGGACGTTTGGGAGAATTTGATAAAGTGCTAGATGAAGCAAGAGAGCAAGCAGTTTATTGTGATGAAAACGGTTATGATTCTATTTGGTATACGGAGCACCATTTCGGTCATGAAGGAAATGAGCTAATAGCTAACCCTATTTTAATCGGAGCTGATATTGCAGCTAGAACCCAAAATATTCGAATAGGGCAAGCGGCCAACGTAATAACGTTTTGGCATCCTCTTCGTTTAGCTGAAGATATTGCCATGTTAGACCAGCTAAGTGGCGGGAGGGTGGAAGTTGGCCTGGCTCGTGGATTATACGGGCGTGAAGCAGCCAACTTAAACAGCCTTGCAGATCCCAAAAATCAAGAACAAAACCGAGCTTTATTTGAAGAGACTTTTGAAATTCTTAAGAAAGCGCTATCAGAAAGGTTCTTTTCTCATCAAGGTAATATCTATCAATTTCCACCTGAGGGCTTAAAGTGGAACCACCCAATGAGTCCTGCTTCAGAAGAGTTTATGGATCTTGAAAAAGGGGAAATTAATAAAATCTCAATTATTCCGAGTCCTGTTCAGTCACCACCACCATTTTGGCAAACCATTGATTCGCCACGCTCAATCCAACTGGCAGCTGAAAGCGGTTTAAATGGGATGTTTTGGATGCCGACCGTAAAGGAGCTAAAAGGAAGGTTCGAATTATATAGGGATACAGCATCTAAAGCACAAGGTAGAGAAGTTCCTTTAGGAGAAGGAATTGCGCTAGTAAGAGATGTTTATGTTGCAGAAACAATGGAACAAGCACGTCAAGATGCTGCTGAGGCAGTATTAAACAATTATCGCTGGATTTGTCATTGGAGAGGACTTGGAAATTTAATGGATCCTGGAGAAGAAGTGAAACCAGGGCAAGAATTAACATACGATTTCTTACATCCTCGTAATCTATTATTTGGAACACCTGAATACGTAACGGAGAAAATTAAAGAATTGCAAGAAGAATTAAATTTACAAAATTTATTGCTCTGGGTTAACCATAATGGCTTACCTCATGACAAAATGATGAAAAGTTTAAAGCTGTTCACTGAAAAAGTAATGCCGAATTTTAAAACAAATGAAATCAAGGGGGAAAAAGCAAATGTTAGAAATTAGAAAGGTTTTAACAACAATTGAGGAAACACGTACTGATGGTGGAAGAGCGCTTGAGAATCCAATAAAGATGGTTGCTGCTGTAGCTGTTATTAAAAACCCATGGGCTAATCAAGGGTTCGTCGAAGATCTCAAACCCAAAATTGATGAATATGCGCCTGAATTAGGTGAGTTACTTGTAGCAGAATTATTAAAAGCTATTGGCACAGCGGATGATGTGGAGGCTTTTGGTAAAGCGGCTGTAGTAGGGGTTGACGGTGAAATGGAGCATGCTTCTGCTTATATCCATACATTAAAATTTGGTAATAAGTTTAGAAATTCGGTAGAGGGAACTAGCTTTTTGAGCTTCACGAATAAGCGAGGTGGCCCTGGAACAAATATTACCATTCCAATGGTTCATAAGCATGATGATTCAAAAAGATCACACTACATTACCTTTGAAACTAGTATTGGAGATGCCCCTCGTGCTGACGAGATTGTTGTAGCCATTGGAGCTTCTACTGGTGGTCGCCCACATCCAAGAACAGGGGATAGACATTCTGATATGAAAGAGATGGGATTGGTTTAATATGCCAAATGTAACATCTGGTGAACAAACAATTAACTATATTGAAAAGGGAATTGGAGAACCAGTTATTTTAATACATGGTGTGGGCTTAGACCACACCATGTGGAAATACCAAATAGACTCCTTGTCATTGAACTATAGAGTGATTGCCTATGACATGTTATGTCATGGTAAGTCGAAAAAAACGAACGGAGAATATAAGCTCATTCACTTTGTTGAACAACTCCGGGATCTTTTGAATTATTTGAATATTGACAAAGCTCATATTGTTGGCTTCTCGATGGGAGGAATGGTAGCTCAATTATTTGGGGTGTTACACCCTGATCGAGTTCAGTCGCTTTGTTTTATGAGCGCAGTAGCAAATCGTACGAAAGCCCAACAAGAGGCGGTCATTAGTAGAGTCAAGCAAGTCGAACAAGAAGGTCACTTGGCTACAATAGATGCAGCAATTTCACGTTGGTTTAATGAAGACTATATGCAAGGTAATTTAGAAGTCATTCAGCAGATTAAAAATAAACTGATGGAGAATGATCCATTAGCCTATTTGAAAGCGTATACAGTATTTGCAACTGCCGATCAAGAGCTTTGGGGCAAATTAGAACAAATTAGCAGGCCAACGTTGATCATGACTGGAGAGGCAGATGTAGGGTCATCTCCAGATATGGCAACACAAATGCATAATAAAATAAAAGAGTCCGAACTAATGATCGTTCCTTCAATAAGACACATGCTGCCAATTGAAGGAGCAGAAATAGTAAATAAGGTTCTCGACTCTTTTATTAAAAAGCATAGCAGTTGAGTGTAGGGGGTACTTATATTGGAAAACTTAAAAAAATACAACATGTATATAAATGGTGAATGGGTCGAACCCTCAAATGGAGAGTATTTTGAAAGTGTTAATCCTGCATCAGGTAAACCATGGTGCTTAATTGCTAGAGGTAACGAGTCAGATGTCGATAGGGCAGTATTAGCAGCACATCAAACTTTTACTCAAACTGATTGGGCTGATATGAGCTATACCGAAAGAGGTCATTTACTTAGAAAGCTCGGGGATTTATTAAAAGTTCATGCTGATGAAATTGCACAATTTGAATCGCTTGATAATGGAAAATTAATAAGGGAGATGCGTGGACAACTAAACTATCTACCAGAGTTTTTTTACTATTATGCAGGGCTGGCGGATAAAATACATGGCGAGACTCTGCCTATAGATAAAAAGGATATGTTTGTATTCTCTTCTAGAGAACCTCTTGGTGTTGTAGCTGCTATTACTCCTTGGAACTCACCATTATACTTGACCTTTTTGAAACTGGCACCTGCTTTAGCTGCGGGTAATACAATTGTGATAAAGCCATCAGAGTACACATCTGCGTCGTTGTTAGAGTTTGTAAAGTTAATTGAGGAAGCTGGGTTCCCTCCAGGTGTTGTAAATATTGTGACAGGTTTTGGAGAAAGTGTTGGTAGTCCATTAACCTCACATCCACTCGTAAAGCGAATAGCTTTTACAGGTGGAGCGGAGTCGGCAAAACATGTAGTAAGAAATTCGGCTAGTAATTTCTCGAAAGTCTCTCTGGAACTAGGAGGGAAATCTCCTAATATTGTATTTGAGGATGCTAATTTAGAAAATGCAGCTATGGGAATAATCGCGGGGATATTTGGTGCTTCAGGGCAAAGTTGTGTTGCTGGTTCTAGGGCTTTCTTACACGAGGATATCTATGAAAAGATAATGGAAATCATTGTAGATCGTGTGGAAAAAATTAAAATTGGCGACCCGATGTCAGAAGAAACTGAAATGGGACCTATGGCTACTTTGTCTCAGTTAGAAAACGTTGAGAAGTATGTTTCGATAGGTAAACAAGAAGGTGGAAAACTCATACTTGGTGGTAAGAGGCCACAACACCTAACTGAAGGATATTACTATGAGCCAACGATCTTTGAACATTCAAATAATGCTTCACGCATTTCAAGAGAAGAGATTTTTGGTCCAGTCCTTAGTGTGATCCCTTTCAAAACCGAAGAAGAAGTTATTCAAATGGCAAATAGTACGGACTACGGACTAGCTGCAGGGATATGGGTATCCGATATAGCAAGGGCACATAGGGTAGCCAAAAGAGTACGGGCAGGAATTGTCTGGATTAACACCTATCGAAGCGTCTCGCCAATTGCTCCAATAGGCGGATCAGGACTAAGTGGGTATGGCAGAGAAGGTGGAATAGAAGCGATTTATGAATATACGCAGACTAAAACGGTATGGATCAATACTTCTTCTGATAAAATTCAAGATCCTTTTATTATGAGATAATGTAACAATTAAAAGGGGGAGAACGAACGGTGAAACTACTTGGTATATCTGGAACAATTACAGGTTCAAAAACAGAAGTTTTGGTTAAGGAAGTTCTTAAAAAGGTTGAAGAATTGAATGCAGAAATCGAAGTCGAATTCTTGAATTTAAAAGATTATGATGTTCAGTTTTGTGATGGGAGAGATCCTAGTACGTATACAGGGGATACAAAAACGTTAATAGATAAGGTAAGTTCAGCAGACTTTTATATTATAGGAACCCCCATTTTTCAGGGATCGATTACGGGCGCGTTAAAAAATGTATTTGATCTAGTCCCTGTAAGTGCACTAAGAAGGAAAGTGATGGGATTTGTGGCTACAGGTGGAACGTTTCAACATTACTTAGTAATTGAGAATCAATTAAAACCAATTGCAGGCTACTTTCGAGCTTATGTTGCGCCTGGCTATGTATATGCGCATGATTCCCATTTTAACGAAGTAAAAGAAATCACAGATGAAGATGTCTTAACACGCGTTGAAGACTTAGCTCAGGAAGTGGTTTTTATGCAGAAACAATTAAAAAATACGACCTACACAACACAATCTTAAGAAAGCCAGCCTTTTTAAGCTAGGAGGGTACCTATGATTCCAATTGTTCAAGACAATATTCTAGACTGTGTAAAAAATGGGGATTTGATCATTATTGTTGATGATATCGAAACTCAAACAAGTTATTTAATGGGATTAGCAGAAAAGGTGACTGCCGCTAATGTTAATTTGATGACAAAGATCGGCAAAGGGCTAGTCTATGTTTGTATCAACAGTGATAGGGCAAGGGATCTTAAACTGCCATTAATGACCAGTGAAAATAATAATAAAAAGTTCACTGTTTCTATTGACTATAAAACAACAACAACAGGAATATCAGCCTTTGAGAGGGCCGATACCATTAAGGCCCTTTGTGACCTAAGGGTAGAGCCAGACGATTTTAAGAAACCAGGTCATGTTTTCCCTTTAATCTATTCTGAAAATGGAATATTAGATCACATTGGAATTTCTGAAGCAACAGTAGAAGTAGTAAAAAAGGCTGGATGCTCATCAGACATTAGCTATCTGTGTGAAATTCTAAATAAAGATGGAGAGGTCGCATCATCGTTAGAGATGACAGAAATTTCAAAAGAGTATAACATTCCTTCTATTAAAATTTCTGACTTGTTTAAGAGCAAACGTGAAGACTCTATTTGTCGCTTTGAGGGATCTGTAGCTTATGGCCAAGGAATGGGAAAGGGATTGGGGTATCCTACAGCAAATATACAATCCATTTTTCAAGAGCCTGTCTTAAGAAATGGTGTGTACGGGGTGAAAGTATTTTATGAAAACCGTGAATATTACGGAGTCATGAACACGGATCTTAAGCCAACCTTTAACTCCCTGTCTCCAGATAAATCTAAAGAAATCTTCATTTTTGATTTTAATCAACAGATTTATGGTGAAAAACTCACTGTAGAGGTGAAATTTTTTATTAGAGAAAAGAAACAATTTGCTTCCATTTACGATTTAACCTCACAAATAGAAAAAGATATAAGAGAAGTAAAGACTAAGTTTGGTTTATTAGAGGGGGGCATGATCGGGGTATTATGAGTTCAATTGATAATAATCTTACAGATCTTGCTTTTGCAAATCAATGTTTCGAAGTTTATGGGATTAATAGAGGTGTATATAATACAATCGATTATTGGTTTTACGAAAATGGAATGAAAGAAATTGAACTTAGGAGAGAAATAATCCTTCATTTTCTTGAGTGTACTTGTATTAAAAATAACAAAAGAACAAAATTTGGCAATGGTGGTCTAACGACTGCATTAACGAATTACTTTGAACGAGCTAGTATTCAAAAAAGGAGCTTACTCAAATGCTAAACTTAATGTACATTAACGGGGAATGGACAGGAGAAAACCTAGAGAAAATCAATGTTTACAATCCCTATAATAACGAAATTATTGGCACGGTTCCTAAAGGTGGAGAGACAGAAGCAACTCAAGCTGTAAATGCAGCAAGTTACGCTTTTACAACTTGGTCCAAAATGACAGCAGAAGAAAGAAGTATCTTGCTGAGAAAGTGGTATGAATTGATTGATAGTCATCAGGAAGAAGTAGGGGAAATCCTTACAACAGAACAGGGGAAACCTTTAGCTGAGGCTATTGGAGAAGTTAATTATGCCAATGGATTTATTTCTTGGTATTCGGAAGAAGCAAAGCGAGTTTATGGGGAAACCATTCCTTCTTCTGATCAAAATAAAAGGATTTTAGTTCAAAAGCAACCTATCGGAGTTGTAGCGGCTATCACACCTTGGAATTTTCCAGCAGCTATGATTACAAGGAAGGTAGGTCCAGCATTAGCAGCAGGCTGTACAGTCGTCGTTAAACCGGCAGGGCAAACCCCACTGACTGCATTAAAATTGGCAGAACTCTCCGAACGAGCTGGTATCCCAAAAGGGGTAATAAATGTTGTAACAGGCGACTCTCAAGCAATAGGTAATGTTTTCTTGAAAGATGAGAGAGTTCGAAAAATTACATTTACAGGTTCAACAGAGGTCGGCAAATTTTTAATGCGTGAGAGTGCTAGTACAGTGAAAAAAGTTTCACTTGAATTAGGGGGCCACGCTCCATTTATAGTGATGGATGATGCAAACATTGACAAAGCCGTCCTAGGAGTAATAAATTCTAAATTTAGAAATGCTGGTCAAACTTGTATTTGTACAAATCGTATTTATTTACATGAGTCAATTGAAAAAGAATTTATTGATAAGCTAGTTAGTCAGGTATCAAATCTAAAGATTGGTAATGGGATGAATAAAGAAACAGATATTGGTCCCCTTATAGATCGTAATGCAACTGAAACGGTTATTCAACAAATAGAAGATGCAAAGAATAAAGGAGCAAAAGTTGAGTTTGGTGGCAAGAGGCTTGAAAGAGAAAATGGCTCATTTTTTGAACCAACTATTCTTTCTAACGTATCAGACGAGATGTTATGCATGTTGGAAGAAACGTTTGGTCCACTAGCTCCTATTACTTCATTCAAAACAGAAGAGGAGGTAGTAGCAAGGGCAAACAATACGAACTTCGGACTTGCAGCTTATGTTTTTACAGAAAATCTTGGAAGAGCCATAAGAATAAGCGAAAACCTGGAATATGGCATTATTGGCCTCAATGATGGTCTCCCTTCTGTGCCTCAAGCTCCATTTGGAGGGTTTAAGGAAAGTGGTATCGGCAGGGAAGGTGGACACCATGGTATTGAAGAATTCTTAGAGGTCAAATATGTCTCGATTGGGTTTAGTTAATTGGTGATTATTGGAATGGGGTAACGCTGTATAGAACATAGTGAAAATAAAAGAGGCTTCTCATTAGTTGACTAACTTTTGAGAAGTTTTTTTATCTTTTTGGTTATGTAAAAAGGTTCCTACGTAAAAAGGTTCCTGTCCCCCGGCACTTTAAAGCAATGGGGGACAGGAACCTTTTTCTGGTCAAACTCACTGTTTTTTTCTATTTTGGATATCAGTCAAAAATATAACTGATGACATCTATCGCTTGATCAACAGTTTCTACAGTTACATTTGCTTTGTTTGAGAGCTCTTTTAATGGGTGAATGAATGATTCAGGTCTGATGATAATCGTCGGCTTGTTCATAGCAATGGCCATACTGGCGTCCATTGCTGTATTCCATTGTCTGTATTTTTCTCCAAATAAGGCAATAACGATATCAGCTTTCTGCATTAAGACTTGTGTTCTGAGATTGTTAATATCTGATGCTGCATCATCTTTATAAAGGGGAGAAGGCTGTTTTCCTAGAATCTCTTCGCCAATATTGTCTGAACGATCATGGTTTGTTTGCGGAGCGACAAAATGAAGCGGAAGATTTTTAGCCTTTGCTTTTTCTGCAACTTCATCTCTCCAATCATCATGAATCTGACCTGCTAAATAAACAACAAGTTCCATTCTAATTCCTCCAATAGTATTTGATTTTAAGTATTTAGTATCTAATTTAATCGTCTGTACTTTGTTGCACGGCCTTTGCCAATTCGTTCAATCACATGATCATTTAGTAGCTTTTCAAGGATGAGGCGAACTGAGGATTTACTCATATCTAAATACTTTTCTAATTTTTTACTTGAAAATTCCTCATGTTCAGCTAACCACGTTTTGATTCCCTCTTCTTCTTCATTCACTGGCCATATTTGTTTGGGCAATGTCACTACAAATGCGTTCGGTGATACTTCCCAAAATGGTTGTTTTTCGGCATGTCTATAGCTTTCGCGGATCCTTTGTAATCCGGTACCGTAACTTTCAATCCATTTCATACGATAAAAACAATTGGCTAATTTAGGATTTCGACTTTGCGAAATACCTAACTCAATATCATCCAGAGTAAGCCCCTGAACTAATCCACCAACTGAGACCATTTCAATACGATCATCGAAAATATGGATTAAAATACTGCCACTAAAGCTATAGTCTCTGTGTACGACAGCATTTATTAATGCTTCACGGATGGCATACTCAGGGTATTCAGACATTTCTACCCGATTTAAACCTTGAAACGAAGCAGATTTTCCATTATGCAATTCAATGTACTCATACACGTCTTTTACTTGTTTTATAATAGAGCCATGGAACTCTTTTCTATCTTGAAAATGAAGTTTATCAAGTCCGTCATAACGAGCACATTTAATCGAGTGTTCACATTGATCTGAAAGGAGTAGTCCTAAATTGGTAAAGTAACCCTCTTCATTGATTAAACCAAGTGTTCGCCTATGTTGTTGTTCAAATGATATGTTCAATTGCTTAAATTGGATTTCAGCTTCTACAAACGTTAAAGATTGATTTAAGCTACGCATATCTTCATATTGAGAACCATCTGATTCTATTATCATTTGACGAATCGCTTCATCGGAAGCGTGCTGACAGATGTTCCATGGCGTAAAAATACGCCTGACGATTTCATCCCTTTATTAGCAATATGGTACGGTCTTCTTGTCCCTTTTGAAATTGAAATTTTGATAATCTCTTTCCCTTCAATAGTGACAATTTCTGCTGTGGTATGCACTAAAATATCAGGTTTAATACTGTCACGCAACATATTACTAATCGATTCTAAATCTTTGTGAGCATTAGATAATCCAATCACGGTACCGTCGTCTTCTACACCAATAAAAATTTCTCCACCATTTGTATTAGCAAATGCAATAACCTCTTTTTTTAATCCGTCTGTCACTTCTCTTTTGAGCTCTACTATTGGGCTTTCCTGAAACACATTGTTCACCTCTCGTAGCTCTATTTTAAAAATCGATTAATCAATTAATTATACATGTTAATTTTGAGCTGTAGAGCACATATAGTAAAAAGTTCGTCATATGAAAGGCATTTCCTTTATTATTTTTAGATGAGAAGACTCCCACTTCATGGGTCGTTGAATATGGAAGGAAATGAAGTTTCTGAAGAAAGAGAATTTGAAGAATTTACAATTGAATATATTGAAGAAGAGCCTGCACCAGAAGGTCTTACATGGGCATTAGATGACACAGAAATACTTAAAATCAAACAGGTATCTGGAATTGGTGGACTGTATGAGATCACTCTAAAAGTTTACCCTTACTATCGTGCTCATATTAGCTATGGAGTAGATGAGCAAAAGAACCGACCCCATGCATGCAATTGGCCTTAAAATTTTATTATGCATTTGAATAGATATTACTTAATACTTGCAGCTTGATAAGCATAATAATTTTAATTAGAAAATGTTTATGATCGTCATCATGAAAGGGAGTATGGTATGAGTAATTTTTATTCTATGACTAATTCGATTCAACCGATTATTGTTTCATTTGCTCGTGGGGATGTAACTGGTGATAGAGTGCCAGATAATGTCTACTTAACCGGAATCACTACACCAGATAGTCCATTTATTCAAAATATTACCCTTCTCGTACAAGATGGAAGAACTGGAGTGGTAAACAGTATTCCACTTCGTGAGAATGCTGGTTACAATCCTACTATATTCTTGGGGGATTTTACCGGCAATGGGGTAGATGATATTTTAATAAGTGTTGTTACTGGTGGTAGTGGAGGAATCATGTACCATTATATTTATTCCTTCGTGGAAAATAGAGCACAATTACTATTTGATTTCAATATATTTAATGAGCAATATCAATATGAGGTTATTTATAAAGACAATTACAAAGTTGAGGTTGTCAGCAAGATCAATAATAAAAAGTACATTATAGACATTTCTACAAAAGGTCCGGAGTATTTAAATGAAATATATGATGAAAACGGGAAACTGAAGAGTCCTATTACAGGCTTTGTGAATCCTCTAAGCGGCTTATATCCTGTAGATTTTGATTCAAATAAAGTATTTGAGCTATTAGCGTACCAAAAAATTGCTGGAAGATATAATGCAGATTCTTTAGGATATGTTTTAAACACACTAGGATGGAATGATAATAGGTTTGAATTGCAAAATCAGTATGTAGCTATTTGGGGATATTAGGTTAGTAAAACATAATATTCGAAGAGAAAAACCTACACTTTGGAGAGCGGTCGTAGCGCGATAAGAGCACCCTGATAATGGGAAATCCTTGTAAGTTCACTTTCTTATTTATCTTGAAGGGCTCGTCTTTCGTATTTGGGTGTCTTTTTTGTACCCAAAGAAGATTTGGGGGAGGAATACGGATAATCTAATGGAATATAACTAGGAAATGAATATCTGTAAATCGGTGAGAAAGCAGTGGTTAGGCTATATACTAAAAAATCATAATTACTAAAGCACCAGAGGAGATGCAAGCATGTTCAACAAAATCTTTCTTTCTAGAACTCCATGCTATGGGAATTGTCCTGTATTTGATGTGGAAGTTCATCATGATGGTACTGTTAAATGGCGCGGGGAAATGTATGTTGCTCGTTTAGGTGAAATAGAATTTAAAATTCCCAACAATAAGATTAAAAAATTAGAAGAGTTATTGGAAGAGTTCGATTTTCGCTCATTCACCTATCCAGAACCGGATTTGTTTGCGACAGATCAGCCCTCCTGTGTTACACGTGTAATCTTCCAAGATGGGTTTGATAAGAACGTCGATCACTATTTAGGGGAGGATGCAACATATTTAGTAGGGCAAAAACATTCGCTTCCCAATCTTAAAAAATTTGAAAAAAGACTTGAACAAATAATAGGGTTACGAAAATATATTAAACACCCTCGATTCTATTTTTTTTATTTAAAATCAGAAAATTATGAATGTGTAGTATCTGCTCCTAACCAAAAAGAAGCAATTGGTTTGGCAGAAAACGATTATGAGGCTACTAATTGGGATGTGAACAGGATTGGTAAAGACATAACGGGAGGAATAGTTCCTTATGTTGTGATGGATAAAAAAAATACATGAATGTAGCGCCTGACCCCAGTGCAGTAGGACTTTAATGCACCGGGGTCAGGCGCTTTTACTTTCAAATTTAATATGAAGATTTTTTATGGAAAGAACACTTGGAATTTTAAACATTCTTTTAGTTTTCGGTAAAGTACTAAATCTGTTTTACAGTTACATAATGATTCCTAAGCGTAACGCTTCTGAAACGGCGTGCATCCGATTGTTTGCATCGAGCTTTTTAATTGAAGATTTAATGTAATCTTGAATCGTAAATTCACTAATTTGCATATAGTTTGCAATTTCCTTAACCGTTTCTCCCCAAGAAATACGCTGTAGGGTTTCTAATTCTCGTTTTGATAATTTTTTAGAACTGACTATATGATGATTTAATGACACTATAGCATTACCTATTAATTGTCCATATAGGGTCAATTGCTGAAGAAGTGTATCATTAATAGGATTAGTACCATTGTAAACACCTGGACAAGCATAACCAATAACGGTAGCTTTATTGGTTATCGGTACGACAGTTAAAAAAGTTTGGTACATATCCGTTGAAACATATTTGGCTGGGGCTTGTTGAACAAAATCTTTTCCACTTAAATACACGGATTCCTGTGTACGAATAGCTTTACGAACAAGAGGTAGGTTACGAATGTCATCTTTAATATTTAAAGGACTGGTACCATTGTTATTGATATCTAATACTCCTTCAATAGTTTCATTAAAAATAGCGTAATTATATAAATGAACACGAGAAAAAGGAAATAGACTGATAAATCCTCTCGTTGCAATTCGGATTCGATCCTCGTGATCGGTAGCTTCGTAAATCAGCCGGATATAATTTTTTAGCTCTGTATCCATGAATACCCTCTCCTTTTCATATTGAAATTCCCAAAAACATAGTGCTGTTTTTAAGTGTTATCTAGAAATAAGGACTATTCTAAATTAATGTTCCTCTTATTTTAATGTGAGAGCCTTGTTCGAAAAAGTTCTTATTATCAAAATGTTTTAAAAATAATCGTAAAAGATATTATACAGTGAACAAAATTCATGTCAAGATTCGCCTGAGCTGGAAAAGACGGTAAAAACCTGTATTCCCCCACTTTTTATTTGTGATCCCCCTAAAAATAGAGAACCTTAATTGTTTTCAGGGATTCAGAATTAAAAAATGGGAATATTAACTTAATATCTTATGCACTATTATTAAATTGTAAACGCTTACTAACATAAAACTTCGATTCCAACAAAGGAATTGTTATGTTAATTCATTTCATGGAGGGATATTGCATGACAAAAAAACAAATAACCAACTTTGATGCAATTGTAGTAGGAGCAGGGTTTTCTGGCCTTTATATGCTTCACAAACTACGTAACGATGGATATTCAGTAAAGATATTTGAAGCAGGGGATAACGTTGGAGGAACATGGTACTGGAACCGCTACCCGGGGGCACGTTGTGATATTGAAAGCATTTTTTATAGTTATTCATTTTCTGAAAAGATAACACAAGAATGGACTTGGTCTTCCAGGTTTCCAGAACAACCAGAAATTTTAAACTACATAAATTATGTCGCCGATGAGCTCGACTTAAAAAAAGATATTCAATTTAACACAAAGGTGGAATCGGCTCACTATGACGAACAAAATAATCTTTGGCGTGTAACTCTAGAGGATCAATCTATCGTTACGTCACATTACTTTATCACAGGGGTTGGTGTTCTATCATCTGCAAACATGCCAAAAATGAAAGGATTAAACGATTATAAGGGGGAATGGTATCACACTGGAAGATGGCCAAAAGAAGAGGTTTCTTTTGAAGGAAAGAAAGTTGGTGTTATCGGAACAGGTTCTACCGGTGTGCAGGTGATTCCAACAATTGCTCCCAAAGTAAAAGAACTTTTCGTATTTCAGAGGACGCCACAATATACTACACCTGCACAAAATTATCCATTGGACCCTGAGTTTATAGCTAAGACAAAAGCGAACGCGTGGAAATTAAAAAAATTGCGAACACAGACACCAATGGGCACGCAACAATTACGAGGTGAACGATCGGCTATGGATGATTCAGAGGAAGAACGAATGAAGAATTTCGAAGCTTCTTGGAATAAAGGTGCGCAAGCATTTCAAAATACTTATAATGATATCAATTCAAATCCAGACTCGAGTAGAGTTGCGGCTGCATTTATTCAAAAGAAAATTCATGAAATTGTAAAAAAACCGCAAACAGCAAAAGACTTAACGCCAGATTACTTATATGCGGGAAGGCGTCCGATTATTGATACAAACTATTATGAAACATATAATCGTGAAAATGTTAAGCTCGTTAATGTAAAAAAAGATCCAATTCAGCAGATTACAGAAACAGGTATTCAAACACTAAATCATCATTATGAATTAGACATGATCATTTTTGCTACAGGATATGATGCAATTACTGGCCCTTTATTTAATATCGATATCCGGGGTAAAGGCAACGTATCCCTGAAAGATAAGTGGGAGAATGGGGCGCATGTACGAACTTATCTAGGGTTGGCGACTGCAGGTTTCCCTAATATGTTCATGATTACAGGCCCAGAAAGTCCATCTGTAACTACAAATATGGTTGCTGCTATTGAACAGCACGTCGAATGGATTTCTGATTTTATTAATTACGCACGTACAGAAGGAATCGACATTATAGAAGCAAATGAAAAAAATGAATACGAATGGAGTAAGTTATGTAAAGAGATAGCAGACACAAGATTAGTTGCAAAAATAGATTCATGGTATACAGGTTCGAATGTAGTAGGTAAGCCTAGACCAAAAGGTTTCCTAATATATTTAGGTGGCCTTCATCAATACCGTCAAATTTGTAATCAGGTAGCTTCTAAAGAATATGAAGGCTTTTCGCTTGAAAAGTGTGCTTATATAGTGGCTGATTAAGAGGAACATTTAATGTCATTAAATGTAAGAGCGCTATTGAAATTAATTTCTTTGTGACAAGCTTGATTAAATTTAAATCAGCCAGCAATAATATTGTTAGAATTTTCGTGATGTTCGTCGGTTCGGATAGTACTATCAATACTAAAAACTGGCAAACTATTTATCCCTGAACGTTTCTTGCTTCTCACAGAAAAAAATTTCTTTTAAGTTAATTAAAAATAAGAAGTAAGAAAAAAACAATTCACAATCCTTAATCGATAAAAATCTATTAAACCAATTATTTATTAGTAAATTATAAAGTGGGAGGAATGGCACATGAATCAACTGCTACAAGGTTTCACGAAACAATTTATTGACGGTCGATGGAAAGATGGTGGAAGTCCTGGAACGATTCAAAACTATAATCCGTATACCGGTGAAGAACTATTAACTATTCAAGCTGCAAGCAAAAACGATCTAGATCAAGCTTACTCTGCTGCGCAGCAAGCTCAATCAATCTGGGAGGATTTACCACTAGGTGAGAAGCGAAAACTCTTTGAGCGTTTAGTACAAGTATTAGAAGAAAAAAGAGAAGATATTATCCAATGGCTTATCAACGAATCAGGTAGTACGTTAATTAAAGCGACAGTTGAATTTGAAGCTTCTGTTACCATGGTAAAAGAGTCTGCGAGTTTTATGACGCGTATTACGGGACAAATTTTACCTTCTTCTGTACCGAATAAAGAAAATCGCGTTTATCGAACAGCAAAGGGAGTAATTGGTGTAATTGGTCCTTGGAATTTCCCATTTCTTTTAACAATGAGATCAGTCGCTCCTGCCCTGGCTGCTGGTAATAGTGTTGTAATTAAGCCGGCATCTGACACCCCCGTTACTTCAGGATTATTGTTCGGTGAATTATTCGAACAAGCTGGATTCCCAGCTGGTTTAGTAAACGTCGTGGTAGGGCGTGGTTCTGAAATTGGGGATGCATTTGTCACACACTCTATACCATCCGTGATATCGTTTACAGGATCAACTGAAGTAGGACGCCGGGTAGGAGGATTTGCAGGGGAAAATATAAAAGAAGTTGCCCTTGAACTAGGTGGGAACAATGTGATGGTAGTTTTAAAAGATGCAAACATTGATCAGGCCGCAAAAGCAGCAGTTTATGGTAAATTTTCACACCAAGGACAAATATGCATGGCATTAAATCGGATCATTGTGGATGAAACCATTCATGATGAATTTGTTGAAAAATTCACTGAAATTGTTAAAGGACTTAGAACAGGTAACCCAGCTGAGCCATCAACAACTGTTGGTCCACTTATTAACATACAACAAGTAGAAAGAATTCAACAAGACATTCAGGTTAGTGTTGCACAAGGTGCGACGATTCATCTTGAAGGAGTCGTTGAGAAATGCTTGATGCAGCCAGTAATTTTAACAAATGTTTCAAACGACATGCCGATTGCTAAAAATGAAATTTTTGGTCCGGTTGCTCCTATTATTAAATCAAAAGATGAAGAGGACGCCATTAAAATTGCCAACGATTCACCTTATGGTTTAAGTGGCTCAGTTTTTACAGAAAATGTTCATCACGGTGTAGAGGTTGCTAAAAAAATTAAAACAGGCATGGTTCACATAAATGATCACTCGGTGAATGCTGAAGCACATGTCCCGTTTGGAGGTGAAAAAGAATCCGGGTTAGGTCGCTTCAATGGTGAATGGGCAATTGAGAAGTTCACAACTGTTAAATGGATTAGCGTACAAAATGGTTATCGCGATTACAATTAATAAGAATCTACCAATACTAGTCGATTTTGTTGATGGAGCAACCACTCAACTGATGAAGGCTGGTATTGCTCCTCTGGATGGAAAGCATGTGTTTTTTTTGCCCATCTTCATGCAGATCATAGTTTAGGATATGGACAGTTTTTGATTGGTGGATGGGTAGAAGGGCGAAGGGAGTTTACCGTCGTAGGTCCTGTAGGCACTTTATTCTGTGGGAAGATCAGCATCCAGTGTGCTAGAAGTTAACTTATCGAAATAGAGGAACCGGAAATGTACCTAACGCATTTCTTGCCAAAAATTGATGTTGAAGAAGTATACAATGAAGCATCAAGAGTTTTTTCAGGTAAAGTTTTTGTTGCGAAAGACTTGGATGTAATTATGGCCTAATTCTAAGCCTTGAGAAGTTATTAATAAATTTGTCTAGAACACTTCACTAATCAAAAAAGTACGAATATTAATTATTTTTAGTTTAATATGTTTTTAACCCTTATTTGATAGAACATAACATATAAAGCAATATAATGATGTTTTTATATAGTATTTTTCATTAGCCTAGTCGTTATTAAGATAGTTATAAAAATAAGAAAAAACTGTCTATGAACTTAATGTAATAGCGGCTACTATTAATATTATTCTCGTTTTTAAGTAGTTAAAATATATAGGTGGTGACACACAATGGAATTCCAAGATAAAGTTGTTGTAATAACAGGAGCGACTGGTGGAATTGGATACGAAACGGTAAAACAATATGCCAGTGAAGGAGCAAAACTTGTCCTAGTTGATTTGGATCAAAAGAAAATGGATCAACTTATTTTGAATATTGATCCAGATAAATACCTGAAAATCGTAACAGATATTTCTGAGGAAGACAATGTGGCTGCAATTGTCCAAGAAGTAGTAAATAAATTCGGAACGATTGATGTGTTTGTAAACAATGCGGGAATTGAAGGGCAATTTGGTCCTATTACCGAAACGTCTGCTGAATCATTTGAAAAGGTACTAAATGTTAATTTAAAAGGTGTATTCTTCGGTGTTAAACATGCTCTAAAAGTCATGAAACAAAATAAGTCAGGGAATATTATTAATACAGCTTCGGTTGCAGCGTTTTTGGGGACGCCGGGCTATGCACCATACGGTTTAACAAAGCATGCTGTGATGGGGTTAACGAAAACAGCGGCTGCTGAAGCTGCTTCTGAAAATATACGAGTTAATGCAGTTTGTCCGGGAAATGTCGATACTAATATGATGGATTCAATTCAAAAAAATGCTAACAGGTCTAAATCGGCAATTGAGCAAAAGATTCCGTTACAACGATTTGCAACGCCAGCGGAAATTGCAAATCTAATTCTTTTTTTATCTTCAGATAAAGCTTCATATATTACAGGAAGTAGCTACGTGATAGATGGAGGAAGGCTTATACAAGGGTAATGCTAGCAATCTTATAGTATTTGAAGGTTTCACTAAGAAAGGTGGTTAAAATTATGATGAAAGCTGCTATTACGTATAGCAAGGGAGAAGATTTTAAAATTGAAGACGTCCATTTGAATGAACCTAAATCTGGTGAAGTATTGGTCCGTATTATTGCATCAGGAATGTGTCATTCTGATATGATTGCTCGTGATCAAATGTCCGGTGTACCATTACCAGCTATTCTTGGACATGAGGGAGCAGGCATTGTTGAAAAAGTAGGATCAGGAGTAACTAGTGTATTGCCTGGGGACCACGTTGTCCTTTCCTATAATTCCTGTGGAAAGTGTTCAAACTGTCATGAAGGACGACCCTATGTCTGTAATGAGTTTCTAGAGCTAAATTTTGGAGGTAGATTAGCTGATGGAAGCAATCGACTGCATAAAAATGGAACGGAACTAGCCACCTTTTTTGGACAGTCAAGTTTTGGACAATTTTCAGTAGTATCAGAACGTAATGTGGTTAAAGTAACCAAAGATGTTCCCCTCGAGGTATTGGCTCCATTGGGTTGCGGAATACAGACCGGCGCAGGGACAATTTTTAACATTTTAAAACCTGATATCGGATCAAGCATTGTCATCTTTGGATGTGGTGCCGTAGGTTTGAGTGGGTTGCTGGCTGCCAATGTTGCTCGATGTGCAACAATTATTGCAGTGGATGTTCAAGATGAACGTTTGGAGCTGGCAAAAGAAATTGGTGCAACACATACTATAAATGCAAAGGAACTAGATCCAGTAACAGAGATCATCAAAATTACTAAAAAAGGTGTAGATTATGCAATAGAGACAAGCGGACGTGCTGCTGTGATTCGTCAATCCGTGGATGTTCTTGCTCAGAGAGGAGTATCAGCTATTATTGGCTCCCTGGATGATGAAGTGACCTTGAATGTCAGACAATTACGTAACAATCGAACAGTTGTAGGTGTCATTGAGGGAGGTGCTGTTCCTCAAACATTTATACCTTATCTGATTCATTTATACCAATCAGGTAAATTTCCATATGATAAGTTTATCAAATATTACGCTTTTGAAGACATCAATCAGGCTTGCCATGATTCGGAGAGTGGACATACTATCAAGCCTGTTTTGAAAATGGTATGACCCCTTTTTTCTTGTGGCAATACCTAGGTTGTAAAAGTCTTTGATGGGTAAATTGAATGCAAAAAGCCAAAATCTTACATTTAGGCTCTTGGAATAAGTAGACTATATCCCTGCGACATACCTATATTTTGATAGGTTTCTTGATCAACAGCCTCAAATAAAGTTACAAGGAAAAAACTCTTTTCATCGTAGAATATAGGGATCTACTTCAAATTTCAAATTTTCAATGTTTATCAAAAATAGACGGGGCTGTTGCTTGTTCAAGGTTTGCTTGTAATTAATGGTCCTTGTATAGGAGCGTATGAACAGAGGATCATTTTTTTACACAGTTATGTAAGAGGAATTTGAAGGGGAGAGTGAAGCATGTTATATACTATTTCCACCAAATATTCACAATTTGGGAGAAGAGTACGTTAGAATCTTCTATGTTCTAAATATGTCCACTCTCACCTGCAGATATCCATAAATAGATCTGTATGAAATTCTAACAAAACAAGAGAATTCGGAAAAAATCTTAAGGAAATAGAAGGGGTTGGAAAAAATGATAGAAAAGGGCGTGGGGTATAAAAATGCATCAAGTGACTTTGTAAGAGGTATAAACCCCAAAAATTTATCTGCCTCAATTGCCGCTGGAGCTTTTGGACTTTCAGGAGGAACGGTAATGATAAGTGCAGGAACAGTAGCAGGATTAAGCTCTGAAATAATTACTTTGTGGGTAACCAGCGTGTATTTATTAGGGGGAATATTCGGTATACTACTTGCTATATATTACCGCCAACCATTAGCAATGGCCAGTGCTCTGCCAGCAGCGGTTCTATTTGCTACATCGATAATACAAGTAGGACTTGCGGAAACGTTAGGTGCTTCAATATTGGCAGGGATTATTATTTTTATTATAGGATTAAAAGGCTATATGGGAAAAATAATTAATGTGATTCCAACACCGATTGTTCTGGCGATGGTTGGGGGTGTGTTTTTAAAGTTTGGTTTAAGTTTGGTTACGACGTTGGAAAATGCACTATTTCCTGCTGTTTTAATGGTTGGAATTTTCTTAATTGTTTCTAAATGGATTCCTGCTTTTCCTCCAATTATGGCATCCATTATTGTAGGAGTTATTTATTTGCTTGTTAGTAATGTATCGTTTGCAGGGGTTAAATTTAGTGTAGCCTATCCAGAGTTAGTTTTACCGGTCTTTTCATTAGAAGCTTTTCTAATTTATGGACTTCCGTTAATCATAATTATTGTTGGACAGGAAATTCCTGCGGCTAATTTTATAGTTAAAAATGAAGGGTATAGACCACCGACAAATGGAATTTCTGCTGTTAATGGATTAGCAACAGCAGTAGGAGGTTTTTTTGGCACATATAACCTCGCTGTTGGAGGACCATTATCAGCTATATTAAGTAATTCAGAAGCGGGGCCAAAAGAAAAACGATGGGTCGGTGCTGTGCTATTTGGTTTTATATTAGCTATTGCTGGTCCTTTCTATGGAACGTTAGTTACTTTTTTTGAAGCAATGCCATCCTATTTTATGGCAATCGTCACCGGTCTAGCGTTATTAAAAGTTTTAATATCGATAATGGGCGATTCGTTTGGAGCTGGGACACATAAAATCGGGGTTATTCTTGCTTTTTTGATTGCTGCCTCGGAGATTACCATATTAGGGTTAGGTGCTGCTTTCTGGTCATTAATTATTGGTATTGGTATCTCTTTATTTATCGAACCTCAGGATTTTCGTTTCTTTAATAAGAATAAACCTAAGGATTTAAATGATGAAATAGCCTAATATTTTTAATGAAAACTTGATGGAAACTAGTCTGTACTCCAACGTTAGTAATGGTTAGGGTACTTTAAAGAATTTAGTATATTTTCATTTTTCTCTCTCTGCTAAAAGTTTGCTACAAAGTCGGTATTAGAATTCAGTCACTTTATGTCGAATATAAGTGCGAAAGCTATATTTGCATTTGCATGAAAGCGCTTGCGGTAAGAGGCGACAGACGTGTATAAATGACAGGAAATTAGCTTGCTTTTACCGGACGATTTTTTTCTACCATTTGGTGAAATTATTACAAGTAATTACCAATGCAACGATACAGATTTATTAATTATTGTTGCAAATCACCGAACCTTAGTAAGTGTTGATTTTTATACTAAATAGTGAAGAGTGTATAGTGTGTAAGCCTTGCGTAATTTGCTAGTTTCTATAACATTAACAGTTTACAAATAAAACGGTTTTTTGAATCGTCCCAATATAGGGGCGATTCAGATAGGCCGTTAGAGCTTAGGTGAACTTCCCGTTAAATATTTAAAGTATAGGAAATATTATTGAAGATAAGAATTTTATGTAGGTAGTTAAAGTTTGCCTATATAGTAGATAATAGATAGGAGTGTTAATATGCCATTAGCCCCTCAGGTGATAAATTTGCTAGAACAATTAGAGTCAAATAAAAGACGACAGTTTATAGAGATGCCTGTAGATGAAGCTCGTTCTACATTCTCTCGGTTGAAGGTGTTAAGTGGTGTAACTGAAGAGGTAGGAAAGGTTGAGGATAAAAAAATTGCAGTTGAAGGTGGGAATATTAATATACGTATTTATACTCCTAATGGAAAAGGACCATTTCCAATTTTCATTTATTATCACGGTGGGGGATATGTACTTGGTGGATTGGATATGGTAGATAGTCAGTGTAGACGAATAGCTAATATCTCTAATTGTATTGTTGTCTCTGTGGATTACAGACTTGCGCCGGAGTTTAAATTCCCAACTCCAATTGAAGATGGCTATGCAGCTTTGAAGTGGGTGTGTAAACACGCTTCGACCTTAGATGGAAATGCTGACAAAGTAGCAGTCGGTGGTGACAGTGCAGGTGGAAACTTAGCTGCAGTTGTCTCAATAAAATCCAAGAATGAAAGAATGTTTCTAATTCATGCACAAGTGTTGATTTATCCAATAACTGATTTTAATTATCAAAGTGAATCTTTTAAAAGAAATGGTCAAGGCTATATACTTAATGATGATAATCTTTATTGGTTTAGAAGCAATTATCTTAACACTAATGAAGATATACAAAATGAACTGGTTTCCCCAATGCTTGCTGAAAATCTAAACGAATTACCACAAGCATTAATTATTACAGCAGAATATGACCCACTTAGAGATGATGGTGCTAATTATGCTAATCGATTAAAGGAATTTAATATACCGGTAGAATACAAGTGTTTTAAAGGAATGATTCATGGTTTTTTTTGTTTTGATGGAGTACTAGATCAAGGAAAGAAAGCCATTGATAAAGTAGGAGTTTATTTGAAAAGGGTTTTTGAGAAGTGAAAAAAATAACACAAGTTGTATAGATTGAGCAGATTTTACTAAAATAAATGCAATCTAAGATATTGATGCTGAGAAAGATATGCAAGTGATTTAGAATAGACTTAGAAAAAAGGTATAACTCTCTCTTATTAATTCACCTCTAATCTTTGCTTTATATCATTCCACTTGCAGGAGAAGGCTTAGAGAAATCTCGTGAACAAATTATATCATTAATTTTGTTATTAGAATTAGCTTATGTAGTTCCATCGGTACAATTGAAATGTTATTGTTAATCAGCCATCAAAATGATTTATTTTACCTTATTTCATTGGCTATATTTTGTAACGGAATTGTACCGATGACTTATCACAAAAGCAGAGCGATATAGGGTTAACGGTATGATAACAAAAAAGCTCGATTTTGAAACCTCATTTATACTCAGCCTTAAGTGCTAAACAAAGGAAAGCTTGTTTAAATGAGTAATAGTTGACACCTCATTTGTCAGAATTATAGTAAGCGTAAGAAAGGATGACCACTTTAATCTTCTTTCAATCCCCCCATCTCATCCCAACCAATTCCCATAATCCCTTGAGAGTAAAATTCCTCCCATTTGGAAGCATTATGGCCAGGCGAATAAATCCAGTATCTTTTTTCCTTTTCATTCACTACATCAGAAGGAGAGGAGGAATCTTCTTCTCGTTGCCTTTTCAGCTTCCCTGCCCATTTGATGAAGATGTCACTAGCAATTTCATCATTCATATAGGCGGTTCGTCCGATTTCAGTTAGTGACCACTTTCCTCGAATAGAATTATCTATGTAATCCTCATAGACCAAATAATTTCTAGCAAACGTGGAAAAGGGTTCCTGCCCCCGGCACTTTAAAGTAATGGGGGACAGGAACCTTTTCCCGTAATAATATAATCACGAATTAAGCGATCCCGTGCATTTTTGAAGGCTCTTACCATTTTTTTACTCATTCCATTAGTTGCTTTGTTTTTGGCAAAACCATATTCCTTATGCTGTTTAGGAAAGTTTATAATGGAGTGTCCACTCGAAGAAACAAAATACACACCTCCAACATAGTCTTTAGAAAAATCTATATTTGCTTTTTTTACGTCATACTTTCTATAATGCGTCACTGGAACTACGTCAGCCCACCAATTATCATCCATTTTGACTTTAATTGACTTACTTCCCTGTTCCACTTTATCGTAACCATACTTGTTTACTAATGTCATGTATACATCGTTCTTGAAGTCTTTGAATCGATAGGATGCAGTTGAATAGATGCTATCATGTTCTTCTTTATCTGAAGCAGAAAGGGATTCTTTATTACTATGGAAAGTTGATGTTAACATTACGACAAGGTCAACATCACTATTTCCACGAATATTAGTGTTGTTTACATAGGATCCTTGTAAGAACATGCTGTAATTAATAGGCTTTTCTTTAATGATAGACTTACCAGCTTCATCCAAGACATCTCTTAGTTTGTGATGAGAGTTAAGAGCTTTTGTAACGCTTCCTTGTTTTGCCCAAGTTTCAATTTGGGAATTTGGTATTGGCATAATATCCGCTCCTTTTTACAGACTATTCTATTATTATACAACTTTTTTTAATAGATTTGTAAATAATTGTCATAAAATAGTGGGAGCTTGATGAAGATTAATCCTTAAGCTTTTTAAACTATTTTAACTGTGATAAAAGTGCCTGACCTCTAGTACTGTAAAGTATTACTGCACTGGGGGACAGGCGCTTTTTCCTGGAATATTAACGCCTCCGTTGGGTGTGAGTATTTTTGTTATAAAAGGGGTTGTTAAAGATGTGCCTATTCAGAAAATATTTAAAGGGGTTTTGCCTGTAGTATTGGTTATGATAGGTTTTACGTTTATATTAGTTCTTTTTCCAGATATCGTTACGTTTTTACCGAGTTTAACAAGGTGATTCAGAGAAGTCAGTCCTATAGATATTTGAAAGTAAATATAAACGTAAAACAAGCTGTAGAACGTCTAGTTCTACAGCTTTCTTATACTCGTGGCGTGGTGATTATAGAGCAGAAAGGGAAACTTTAATTTAAGCTGCATGAATATTGTGGGCACAAAAATCATTAAGTATATAGGAGAACAACATTTTGTTCAATTAGAACAATCATTAGGCGTACCAATCGAAAAGGTTTTTTTAGGGAACCGATTTGGTTTTCCTATGTTTAAGATTTATAACTTCAAGACTATTACTTATCTAAAAAATTAAATTGATATAAAAAGTAATGGGGGTCGGGAACCTTTTCCAGGCGCCAGGGAGAAAATGGTCCTGAAGATATTAATGAAATCGAAACTTATATCCTGTTTGAGTTTGCTCACTTGTTAAGTCTGGAAAAGATTTGTTCAATTCTTTACCGAAACTATTTTCTTGGTATTCATGATTCCAAGTCCAAGATAATAGGTTGTTTAATTTTGATAGTAATGTTCTAAACTGTTCTCTTTGCAGATCATTAGCCAAAAGTTCAATATCCGAATGCATCATACTAACAGTCTCGGCGAGCGTACTTGATAAATAGTTAATCCAATCCGATGCACTATCCGTATAATCACTTGGAACATCTTTCATTATTTCAGATAAAATAATCAGCTCTGCTTCTTTATTTGTAAATCTTGCTTGTTTTAATGTTTTATTTATGACTTTGGACTTTTGTTCATCTGTTAAATCTGCAAAAAGAGGATGATTATCAAGCTTCTTCAATGCATCCGCATCGGTTCCTATAAGCTTACGGTCGAGTAACAGATGATAAAGATCTGAAAATTGTTTATAAGTAATGTCCATATTATAGATTACTTCTAACGCATGTTGACTCGCTCTATTTTCAGAGACCTCATTTCGTAAATTTTTATCAATTCTTCGGCTTTTTTTCATTCGTTTAATATGTGAAGGTTTAGGTTGTATTATCTCAATTACTCTTTCATCGGAATACTGTCCAGCTTCTTGGATGTTTTCTATAGCTGTCTGTACATCAGCGCCTATAATTTTCTTGGAGGTATTATTAAGGTGGAATCGTAACGTCTCTCTTTCAAGCTTTGTGCCGATATTTTCTTTATAACGGATGACTTTAACATTCTTATAATTTGGATTATAAAGAGCTAACGCTTTTAACGCATTATATCTTCGGGACCCGTCAATTAAATAATACTTACTATATTTATCTGGTCCAACTACGAATAGTGGAGTAAGAAGACCTACTTGCTGGATATTTTTCTTCATACTTTTAATGTCGAGGTGAAACCTATTTTCTAAATCCCATATGATCTGATCCAAACGAACTTCTAGGATGTCCATATAAAACCCCCGTTTTAGATGATAATTCACTTTATGAATACCAGTGGTCGTCTCATAACAGATTAGTTCCAAAAAATCACATCTTATTCTTGTTTTCTACAAATACTAAGATGGGTGATGTATCGTGACATATAAAATAACAAGTAGACAACAAGCGATTTTGGATGAATTAAAAGCATTTCATTTTGATGAGTGTCCTTCTATTAATTGGGAAAGGGAAATCAAAGAACCATTTCCAATGAATTCAATTGGACCAAATGAACGAATTTGGATTCAGAAGGAGAAGCAATTTCAATCAAATTTCTTATCGCAAATACTGGGGATAAATTCAATCATTAATAGTTATTACAAATTAAATAGAAACAAAGCAGGCAAAAGAGATAGCTTACTTTATCAAAAATGGGAAAGAAATTACCCTTTTTCTAAAAAAATAGTGGAGGGTCAACAACAATCATGGAGAGAGGCAGTAAAAAAATATGCATCTTTTTATCAGAATTGTAAAGTTGCAAAAGCGTATAGCTTACATGTGTTTGATACCGAAACAGTAGAGTGTAATGTTTTTCTTCATTCACTAGAAAATATAATCCCAAGCAAAATTGAAAAAACAACAAAGCGAGGGAAAATTCGTTACCATGAAATGCCGAAAACAAAACGTTATGATTTATACCAATTCTATGTGTACAGTTGCTTAAACAAGATAATAAACGATTTGTTTGCGGTGTTACCTTGTGAAAGAGTGTTTATCAACGGCATAAGTGGTTCTTATGAAAATCATCAGCCCATTTTATCTGCTGTTGTGGAACGAAAGGAACATAAACAAAAAAGGTGTCCAAAGCGTACACTAGAGAAACACCGACACATGGTAACGTTTAAAGTGAGAAGTGGTTTCTATCCTTTAAATACGGTTTTTTCCCCACGAATTCTTCTAAAAGGGGAGAGGTAATATGGATTTATTAGTTTTAGCAAGTGTCGTTTTAAGCATCTTTTTCATTTATAAAGCTTTTACTGTATTTGTTAAAGGGGAAACCATAACTTCTGAAATGCAAGAATGGCACCATTTAGCGCCTTTAAGTCAAAGGTATGATTCAAAAGGGTTGAATACTAGTTATGTTTATTTTATAAGGGAATCAGGTTTGCAACATATAAAAATTGGAAAAGCAGATGACCCTGAACAGCGTAGAAAGGAGCTTAGCACCGGTTCGGCTCATAATCATGAAATCGTTCACCTCATAAAAAGTGAAAATCCGTATAAAACAGAAAATCTATTCCACAGATATTTTGGAGAGAAGAGGTGTAAAGGTGAATGGTTTGATATAACGGAGAAGGAGTTAAGGTGGATCAAAAGAGAAGATTATCCAAGAGAGATTGAAGATTCTATAAAAGGATATTGAAAAGCGAATACATCGGTATTCGCTTTTTATAATTATTAGAGTTTTTTTTAGTTAATCTTATTAAATCTCAAATATTCCAAGAGCTGGTGCCTCCCTATGGTAAAGAGTGCGTATTTTTTGTTTGGTTATGATTATAAAGAACCCAATTTTTTTATTACGTAGTAGACACATACTGTGCAACAATAACTTCGTTTATGCAAGAATGTACTTTATTAAAAGGTTTTATTTATCGGAAGTAGGTATTAAACAAACGGGCCATTTTATGGAATAACATAAATAAAAAGTATCTGGATATTTATGTTAAAATTTAAGTGAGATTGTGTGAAGAGATATACTTAAACTAAACAGGGCAGTTTGGTTGAGTAAGGGCTCAGATGGTTTTTTCTAATTGCTGTTTCTTGTTTATTTGGTATGAGTGCATCTGTAGAAGAATTTGATCCATTAATTGAAACAGTGGAAGAAAACAATCCTGAAGAAACTAAACGAATAGAAGAAATGTTTGGCGGTACCCCTAAGTGAAAGTTAATGGATAACATGTGATATGTAGCAAATGTGTTAGGAATTATTAGTTAGTTATAATTCTTTACTAATCGTTCTAAAAAGGGTATTATCTAATCATGGTTTGAAATTCATGTGTTTATTTTAGAACGTTCATTCTATAATGGATTATGACGTTTGTTTTTGTTAGTATTGGTTCATGGATTTTTTTAAGGAGAAATAAAATGGCTAGAAGTAAAGAGTTTGACGAAAAAGCAGTATTAAGAAAAGCAATGGAGATTTTCTGGGAACAGGGTTATGAAAAAACATCCATGCAAGATTTGGTGGATCATATGGGGATACACCGCAGGAGTATATATGACACATTTGGTGACAAGCGTTCATTGTTTTTAGCTTCCCTTAATCACTATGAAGAGCTCATCGTCAATGAGATGGAAAGCATAATTAACAGCACTTCATCCATTAAACAGGCGATACGTGATGTTTTTATTTTCACACTGAATTCCATTGAACAATACCCAAAAGGTTGTCTATCAGTAAATGCAGCCATTGAATTATCTTTGTTGGACAAAGAAATTGGACGCATAGTTACAAAAATGTTTAACCGTACTGAAGATATGTTTAATAACCTTATAAAACGGGGCCAAACTAGTGGAGAGCTATCAAAAGAAATCGATTCTGATAACACATCTCGTTTCTTACACAACAATTTAGTAGGATTAAGAGTACTAATAAAAACTAATTATAATAAAAAAGAATTAGAAGGCATCATCACTCTAGCACTTTCAGTGTTGGACTAGCTTTCTTTTTTTACCGTTTTTAGAACGTTCATTCTAAAATTAATATGAAACAAACCATCATAATGCATACTATGCATACTTATAAAATCGTTTTTTAATTTCTAAGGAGGAACACAAAAATGACAAACTTTAAAATACCAACAGAATCAGAATTTATTGAAGCAGATGGAACTCGTTACGCATATAGAAAATTTGGTACACAAGATGGTATACCAGTAGTATTTCTTGTTCACTTTAGAGGAACGATGGAAAACTGGGATCCAAACATGCTTGAACCTATTGCAAATACACGCCCAGTAATCTTATTTGACAATAAAGGGGTTGGTGAGACCGATGGCCTAACGCCTACTACAATTGCTGATATGGCAAAAGATACAGCAACATTTATAAAAGCTCTTGGATTAGAACAAGTTGACATTCTTGGTTTTTCCATTGGTGGCATGGTAGCACAAGAGCTAGCTTTACAAGAAGGAGATTTAGTAAGAAAAATTATTATGGCAGGTACTTCGCCTGAATCTGGTATTAATCCAAATCCAGAGATTTTTGAAAGAATGAATCGTCACGGAGGAACCGAAGAAGATGGAATAAATGATTTTATGTTCTTTTTCTACGAACAAACCGAAACAAGTAAATCTGCAGGAATGGCTTCACTACAAAGAATTTTTAATCAGAAAAAAGTAAACAGTTCAGAACAAGTAAAAGAGGCACAATTACAAGCCATTGCAAAATGGGCTAAACAAAAATCTAATCATGATTATGAATGGTTACAAAACATCAAACATCCTGTACTTGTTACTAATGGTGTTAATGATGTGATGGTACCGACTAAAAACAGTTATATCTTAACAGAGAAATTACCCAAAGCACAGCTGATTATATATCCTGATTCTGGTCACGGGCATCTGTTTCAATTTCCAGAACTATTTGCAGAACACGTAAATTCATTTCTAGATTCTAATTCTTATTAAAAAGGAGTATTCATATGAGCAGATTATTTGAAAAAGTTCGTATCGGAAACATTGACTTAAAAAATCGTATAGGTATGGCTCCGATGACTAGAAGTAGAGCTTTACCAGATGGTACGCCGAGCGATTTAGTAGCAGAGTACTATGGTCAGCGTGCTTCAGTCGGTTTAATTATAAGTGAAGGAACCCAACCTTCAGATGATGGGCAAGGTTACACTAATACACCTGGTATTTATACAGAAAATCATATTAAAGGGTGGAAAAAAGTAACTTCTAAAGTTCATAGTGAAGGCGGTCATATTTTTGTTCAGCTTATGCATGTGGGACGTGTATCACACCCTGATAACACACCTCACCATCGCCAAGCAGTTGCACCGTCAGCTATTGCACCTGGTGTAGAAATTTTCACGGCAGAAGGAATGAAAGAAATTCCAACACCAAGAGAATTGAGTGAGCTTGAGATAAAAGATGTTATCAATGAGTTTCGTTTAGCAGCACGTTCAGCAATTGAAGCTGGTGCAGACGGAGTTGAAATTCACGGAGCGAATGGTTATCTGATCCAACAATTCCTTAGTGAAAACTCCAATCATCGTCAAGATGCATACGGTGGTACGATTGAGGGTCGTTCTCGATTTGCTATTGAAGTAGCTAAAGCAGTTGTTGATGAAATAGGAGCAGAAAGAACAGGCATCCGTTTTTCTCCTCAAGGAACACTGCAAGGCATTGATGAGGGGGAAAATAGCCTTGAGATGTATCGCTATTTAATAAGTGAATTAAATAAGCTTAACCTTGCATATCTGCATTTAATGCACTTTGGAAACGAGCAATTCCTAAAAGATGTGCGTCAACTTTGGGATCAATCACTTCTTGTTAACCGTCCAGGTCGTCCTCTAGATCAACTTTCGTCTGATGTAGATAATAATCTTGCAGATGTTGTCACAGTAGGCACTTGGGTACTAGCTAATCCAGACTTTGTAGAACGGATTCAATCAGGTGCTCCCCTAAACGAACCTGATAAAAACACGCTCTATGCAGGAGGAAAAGAAGGTTATACAGATTATCCTTTCTTAAAATAATTTATTTAATATGAATATCCCATCTAGGGATATTCATAATCTTTTTTCTTAGGTTCGTTATGAAAAGATACATGTGCGTTAAATAAAAATGTGGAGGATTGTAATGAAAGCTTTAGCAATTGAAAACTACGGTAAAAAACCAAATTTTTTAGACTTCCCTATGCCCAAAATAAATAATGACGAGGTCTTAGTTGAGATATATGCGGCAAGTATAAATCCTCTTGATACAAAAATTCGAAAAGGTGAATTAAAATTATTATTGAAATACAAGATGCCGTTAATTTTAGGAAACGATTTTTCTGGAAAAATTGTTGAAGTAGGTACTAGTGTCACGAAGTTTAAAGTCGGTGATGAGGTATATGGTCGACCTAGAGCAAATAAAATGGGAACTTTTACTGAATATCTCTCTGTTAACCAAGAAGATATTGCATTAAAACCTAAAAATTTAAGTTTTGAAGAAGCCGCCTCTATCCCTCTAGTCGGATTGACATCCTACCAAGCTTTACATGATATTCTGAGAATTGAAAAAGGACATAAAATATTAATACATGCAGGATCAGGGGGAGTAGGAACATTTGCTATCCAACTTGCAAAACATATGGGTGCTTTTGTCGCAACTACAGCTAGTGATGGTAGTGATTTAGTAAGAATGTAGCGCCTGACCCCTAATGCAGTAAAGCTTTAATGCATCGGGGGTCAGGAACCTTCAGGTGAAATAGATAGAAAATCCAAATCAGAGGGGGCCTATAAATAAGAAACTACGACAAGCATTTCCAATGTCTCCAAAAAGCCACCTTCAATAATCCTAATCTCCTATAAACCCCTCAGCCAACCGATCCAATTGTTCTTTGATATTAATAAAATCCGTATTCAGATCCAATGCCTTAACTGCTATTCGATTTCCACTCATTAAAAACTCATTATCTGGTACAATATCCTCGTCTGTTTTTGCATAAAGTAAAGCTCCACTCAAGAACTTGTCAATTGGATGAAGGGGGAAGTAGTGAAAGTCACTATTTAATGAAAGTGATAGATTAGGACGTAGGAGGAGATTATGGGTACTTTTACTGCCAAATGTTAAAAAGTAGGGGCATGCGTATGATGGAGGAACACTTTTTTGGTGCATAGGCTTTTTAGTTTAGTTGCTTGAAGGAAAGTCTGTCCCCTTAATAAGTAAACTGTCGTTGTCACACAGGTCTAATTGTGAATAATTATCCAAATGGATGAAGCCACCTTTGTTTAGGTATTTACCTTTTTGGCTCTGAACCAGAACATATAATAAAACTGAAAATGTCGATATTATTTATGCAGCACTAGTGGTTTTGAAAATATTCGATATAAGATTTTATCTTGTTAGACGGATTAAGCGAGATAGCCAGAGTTTGAAAGGTGAGTGTACCAGAAATAGAGTACAAGTTTTCAGATTTACGGGGTTAAAAAGAACTAAGTGCGTTATTTTCTCCTTCCTCAGTACTCTTTTAAATCCATTAAGATCTACTAATTCTATAGAGTTATTATATTGCTCTTTTATCTTGACAAATCGATATTGTTCAAAACAAAGTTAATGATACTTTTAGTACAAAAAGTAAGTGTCAAATTGTACGAATCGTTCAGTAATAAATAAACAAAGTGCTTTATAAATCCTATATAATTATGCGTAGAAAGTATAAGAGTAATATAGTATGGTATATTTAAGGGCTGAAAGACATGGGAAATTTAACAGAGATACATTTAATAATAGCATTCACGATAAAAATAACTGAATATAAAAAATAGTTAATTATTTATATTTATTTATTATCTATCTACATTTTCAATGTTTTTTTTGGACAATGCTCGATAATTATACCTCCTTTTCCGATTACAAAATAGTTGGACTATCTTAAACGTTAATGTAATGTATTGTTTAATTTTATTGAAAAGAGTGGGAGGAACTATCATGTTTGAAAATGATTTATTAAACAAAAAATTACTTACTTTTGATCCAGATGAGACAAAATTATATTTTGAAGATCGACAAGTTTCTTTTATTAGAAATAAGGCTTTTGGTATATTACGTAAAGACTTAGTGTCTACTTTAGGAATGGATCGGGCGAAAGGGTTTTTGTTGAGGTATGGTTGGCGTTGTGGTGCTAGTGACGCCAAACATATTAAAGAAAAATTCCCAGCAAAGTCTGAAGTTGAGTTACTACATCATGGCCTCAAAATCCAAAGTGTTTTCGGACTATTTCAAGTAGTGTTAAAAAAGAGAGAATTCAATAAGGAAACCGGGGAATTTTATAGTGAAGGATATTGGCATGATTCCTTTGAAGTTGCACAACATATCGAAAGCTTTGGTTATTATCATGAACAGGTATGCTCTACCCTTGTTGGTTATGCAGGTGGATTTGCAAGTGAAATATTAGGTAAGAAAATTGTATTTAGAGAAATTAAATGTTGTGGTAAAGGAGATTCTTATTGTCACTGGATGGGGAGATCCCTTGAACATTGGGGTGAAGAAGTACATGATGAACTCCCTTTATATGAAGAGGAAAATTTAGGGGTAGAACTCAATAGGGCATATCAAAGAATTGAAAAGCAGAAAGAAGAATTAAAAAATATACTTAATATTAATGAGTTATTATCAAAGGTTTTAATTCAAGGTGGTGGTCTATCTACAATTATTAGGACATTGGAAAAAAATTTAGACACAATAGTTGTTCTAAAAGATAAAAATTTTAAACCAATGGTTCCGTCAGAGAAATATAAACAGGATAATTTATTACAAATTATTCAATCACATGATGAACCTGAGCTTATTGAAAAGCTAATGAATGGAAAGGAAACCGTCCACTTACAAAGTTTTAGTGGTTCGGAAAGTGAAAATCAATATTTAATTACTCCGATTTTATTAAAAAATGAAGTATGTGGATACATTTCATTAATTAAAAGGTATGGAAATTTTAATGAGATGGAACGAATTTGCTTAGAGCGTGCTTCTACTATTTGTGCCGCACAGATTTTAAATGAAAGAATTGCAATTGAAACAGAACATCGAATGAAAGGTGAATTATTAAATGAACTTCTTGTAGAAAACGCCGATATTGAGAGTATTTCTTATCGAATGAAATTAATGGGTTACGATTTAGATAAGCCTCACTATGTCTTTCTTTTTAGTTTAAAACAATTCGATAGTACTAATGAACAAAAATTAATAGTGCAAAGGAAGAGGTTAGAGGAGACTCTACAAGAACAACTAAATTTATACGGAGATAATAGTATTGTTTTTAGTAGGTTGGATAAGTTCATAGCCATCATACCTGAAGAGATCTTAACAAAATTAAATTTTGAACCTAAACCTTTTGGTGAATTACTTTACAAAATGATCAGTTCAAAATATAAAGAATTTCAAATTAATCTTGGAATAAGTTCACTGTGCAAGAGTATCCAAACATTCCGCAATGGCTATGAGGAGGCACAAAAATGTGTTGTTATGTCACTTTCAAAAAATTCAGTTGAGAATATAGTGTTGTTTGATGAATTAGGGATATTAGGAATTCTTTTTAATGTACATGATGGGGAGCAATTACACGGATTCGCTAATCGATTACTTAAAGAAGTTGTAATCTATGATCAAAAAAATGACTCTGAATTATTAAAAACACTCTATATATTTTTGGAAAACCAAGGTAATATCTTAAATACTGCTCGAAAAATGATGATTTCAGTTGGTGGGTTAAGATATCGTCTAAAGCGAATTCAAGAGATAAGTAAAATTGATATAACAAGGGAAGAAGAATTATTTAATACACATCTAGCATTAAAAATACTATTAAACTATGGTGTATTTGAAATATAAAAATAAAGTAACGTTTTTTAAAAATGTAAGCCTTTACAAAAACGAGGGATGAATTAAGAGGTGGAAAATTTGAAATTATTAAATAAGGTAGCAATTATTACAGGAGCTGGGTCAGGAATTGGAAAAGCTGCAAGTTTATTATTTGCAAAAGAAGGAGCAAAAATAGTCATTGCCGATTTGGATGAGAGTAAAGGTGTAATAACAAAAAATGAAATTGAACAAAACGGTGGGGAAGCATTGTTTGTTCAGATTAATATTAGTAAAGAGGAACAGATAAAAAAATTGATGGAGGAAGCAGCAAAGCAATATGGGAAAATAGACATTCTATTTAATAATGCGGGTATTACACATCCATTTATGAGTGCTGAAAATCAGCCTGAAGAATTAATTGACCAAATTTTAACAGTAAATGTAAAAGGTTCATTTCTAGGAGCAAAACATGTAATTCCATATATGAAGGAACAAAAAAAGGGGGTTATATTATTCACATCATCATTAGCTGGAATTAAACCGGCACCAGGCTCTAATATTTATGCAGCAAGTAAGGGAGCTCTGAATACATTGGCAAAAGCCTTAGCTGTAGAGTTAGCTCCGTTTAATGTTAGAGTAAACACTTTATGTCCTTCAATTGTCGATACACCTATGTTAGAGCAAACCATTGCTGGTGATAATAAGAAAGAAGGTATTACATCATACCTTAATAACACCCCTTTAAATCGCCTTGTTACAGCGGATGAAATCGCCAAAGCAGCTTTATATTTAGTATCAGAAGATGCAGAAATGATTACAGGGGTTTCGCTTCAATTAGATGGTGGTCGAGGTTTATAAGATTAAACTTAATTAAAATGTGGGGGGATGAGTATCGTGAAAATATTAATGGGTATTTACTTCATTATTATATTTAGTCTTATTGGCTGTTCAACTACTTCCTCAAATCAGGATACTACTAATAATTTAGATAAAGAGGGTGTAATTAATTTAACGGCTAGTATTCATACAGCTCCTGATATGCCAGTGACAGTTGGTTTTGACGCTATATTGGATGAAATTGAAAAAAGAAGCGATGGAAGAATTATATTCGAAAGATTTTATAATTCATCTTTGGCCGGTGGAGAAGATGTCATAGATGCAGTTTCAAGCCGTGTAACTGATGTAGCTTTTATCATTCCTGAATTACAGTCTGGTAGAGTTTCATTAAGTACAGTGGCAACAAATCCAGCAATATATGAAAATGTTTGGCCTGTAATCAAAGCACTTCATGAATTATATGAGATTGAACCAGCAGTTAAAGACCAATTAGAAAGCCATGGAATAAAAAAGATAGGGTTATACGCGGCACCACAGTATCAAATATTATCTACTAAAGATGTGTCTAGCTTTGAGGATATAAAAGGTTTACGTGTTTCTACTGTTGGTAGACCTCAGGCTTTAATAGCTGAAGGGCTTGGTATGATCCCTGTACCAATTATACACACAGAAGCTTATGAAGCAATGACTAGAGGGACTATTGATGGTATGCTATTTAATTTTTCAGGAGGGGTAGCAATCGGTGTTCACGAAGTAATTGATTCATTATGGCAATTACCTGTTTCAGGATTAACTAGTATTATTGGTATGAATATCGACGTATATGAAAGTTTACCGGATGATATAAAAACAGTCATAGATGAGGTGCAACAAGATTATGATTCCAATATGATGCACGAACTCTTTACTGATGCGGATGAAAGATCTGCTCAAGTTTATGCAGAACAAGATGTTGTAGTTCATAAACCATCTTCGGCGGATATACAAAATGTTAAAGACATTGCAGATGAAATTGTGTGGGTAGATTGGGCAAAAGAACAAGAGGACAATGGACTTCCAGGTCAACAGGTTTTAGATACATTTATTGAGTTAATTGAAAGGTATGAAAAAGAAAATCCATATAAATAATTGAGAAATATATCTTTTACTTATGTATAGTAAACAACAATCTGTCGTAGTTTACTATACATATTTTTTGTAAGGTAAAAAAAGGTTAGGAGGTCATTCTATTGTACTCTTTTTTCAAAAAAATAGATGAGAAATTACTGAAGGTAGAAAAGTTTTTAGCCTTAATTGCCGGAATTATCGCAATACTTGTAATGCTTTTTGTTACATTTGATGTATTTATGAGAAATATGTTTAATAGGCCTTTAGTTGCTGTATATGAAATGGTTACTTACTCATTTATAGGTCTTGTAGCCTTAGGTTTTCCATATGTACAGGCTCAAAATAAAAATATTGTAGTTGAGTTAGGAACAGGAGCATTACCGAATGTACTTAAAAATATATTAGATCTTATTGGACTACTTATAGGATTATTTGTCATTGGCATTATTGCATGGCAATCTGGTATAGCTACATTTTCATCATTTATTGAGAATGAATATAGTTCAGGTCTTCTTAGGATTCCAATTTGGCCTGCAAAATGTATCCTTACCTTAGGTTTAACTTTTCTATCTATAAGATTATTTACCAATGTTATTCTGATTGGATCTACTATTAAAAACAGAGATAGCGAAACAGAAGCACATACTGAATTGTAAAAATATTATATTACCGAATATAAGTACGAGGGAGGATGAATATGACATTTGAGCCACAAACGATTGGATATATAGGAATTGTTGTCATGTTAGTACTCATGTTTCTGAGAGTGCCAGTTGCATACGCAATGGCATTTGTTGGTTTTATTGGTTTTTTATTGATCAATGGTTTAACACCGGCTTTAAATATTATGCAGACCACTTTTTATTCGGTTCTTAGAAGTGAGAGTTTTGTTGCAGTTCCTTTATTTATTTTAATGGGCTATTTTGCATCTCATTCAGGAATTATTTCGGAACTGTTTGCTACTGCAAAAAAATGGATAGGTCATATACCAGGTGGGGTAGCTCAAGCGACGGTTTTAGGAGGTGCAGGGTTTGGTGCTACTTCTGGATCAGGTATTGCTTCTACCGCTACATTGGCTAAAATAGTTTATCCAGAAATGATTAAAGCAGGAGTAAATAATAGATTAGGTTTTGGAACTATTGCTTCAGTTGGTCCGTTGGCTGTAATGATCCCTCCAAGTATTATGATGATTATCTTTGCTATTGTAACTCAACAATCAATAGGGAAACTACTAATAGGAGGACTTTTACCTGGGCTTTTAGCAGCATTAGTTTATATGGTGTTAATTTACATTTTAGTAAAAAGGGATCCTTCAATTGCTCCAGCTTTACCAAAAAGCCCCTTGAAAGAGCGTATATCATCACTAAAAAATATATGGGGATTTCTAATCTTAGTTATTGTAATCATAGGAGGGTTATACTCTGGTGCGTTCACACCTACAGAAGCCGGATCCATCGGGGCTTTTGTTGTATTCATTATGTTGCTAATAGCAAAAGGTTTAAATTGGGGAATAATCAAAGACTCAATTCTAGAAACAACCTCAACAACGAGTATGATTTTTCTTTTAGTAGGTAGCACATATATTTTTAGTTATTTTATGACATTAACTAGAATTCCTACAAATCTATCAAACTTTTTAGTATCCTTACCAGTTCCACCGATAGTTGTTTTATTGAGTATTATTGTAATGTATTTAATTATGGGGATGTTTATGGACATGATTTCTGCCATGTTTTTAACATTACCTATTCTATTTCCTGCTGTTATTGCCTTAGGATACGATCCTATATGGTTTGGTGTCATGCTTGTCTTTTTAGTAGAAGTATCTTTGGTTACTCCACCATTTGGAATAAGTCTGTTTATTTTAAAAGGAGCAGTACCAGGAAGTAATCTAGGCGATATTTATAAGGGAAGCATTCCGTTTGTTGTTGCAGATTTTGTTATTATTGCTTTGTTTATATTATTTCCACAAATCATTACATTCTTACCTTCTATAATGTAGATTATGTTGGAAGATAAGGATTAAATATCCGATATTTTGTACTATTTTTAGTTAATTAATAATTAGTTAGATAATAGATTGGAGGTTATTATGAATAATCGGAGTGATAAACCGAATATAGTAATGATATCATGTGACCATTTAAGGGGGGATTTATTAGGGTGTGCAGGCCATCCTGTTATTCAAACTCCACATATTGATCAACTTGCAGAGAGGGGAGTACGCTTTACTCAAGCCTATTCAACAACACCAATCTGTATCCCAGCACGTGGTACGATAATGACGGGTTTGCAAGGACAAAATTTAGGACTTACGCATTATAGTGCCGGTTTCGAACTCCCTGTGGAAGAAACATTGCCTAAGCAGCTAAGTGAAGCGGGATATCAGACAAAAGTTGTTGGTAAAATGCATGTTTATCCGGAGCGCTGTCATTACGGTTTTGATGAGATGGTCCTTTGTGAAGAGGGTCGTAGATTTGGTACACCTTACGGGGAAAATAGAGGTTACGATGACTATGAACTATGGCTTGCTGAACAGGGTTACCCTGGTCAAGCTTATACACATGGTGTAGCTTTAAATGAATATGCGGTTACGCCGTGGCATTTACCTGATCACCTTCACCCGACTGAATGGATAGGTAATCAAGCATGTAAGGAGATCAAACGACGTGATTGGACTAGACCGTTATTTTTATGGACATCCTTTACAGCACCACATCCGCCTTTAGCACCATTACAAAGGGATTTATATCTTTATGATCAAGCTGAAGTGCCGAAGCCAGTAATTGGTGATTGGGCTGATCAACATCCAACTGCACATCAAGTTTTATTGAAAGAAAAATTGACTAAATATCAGGTTGAGCTTGCCCATAAAGCGTTTTTTGCAATGGTAACTCAAGTTGATAGACAAATTAACCAAATTATTGGAACATTACGCGAAGAGAGAATGCTTGAAAATACATGGTTTATCTTTACCTCAGATCATGGTGATAACTTAGGTGACCATAACCTATGGCAAAAAGCGAACTTTTTGAAAGGCTCGTGTAATATTCCATTTATAGTCACTCCTCCTATGGGAGAAAAGTTCATAGATATGTATGAAGTGGGAACAACGAATGATTCGGTTATCGGTTTACAAGATATATTACCAACGTGCCTGGATATTGCAAGCGGATCTATACCTGAAGGAATTGATGGTAAGAGTTTAGTACCTTTACTAAAAAGTTCAGTCTCATCTGTTCGAGAAACAGTTATGGGTGAATTTGGAATAGTGGGTAATCGTTCTTTAATGCTGGCTAATCGTTCATGGAAGTATATTTGGTATGAAGAGGATGGATACGAATTGTTATTTAATCTCAATGAGGGTGAGAGTCAGAATTTAGCATCAACAGAACCAGATATAATGAATGAATGGAGAGAAAAATTAGTTACCATTTTAAATAGTAGGGAAGACGATCCGGCTGTGGAAAATAATCAATTAAAACCGGTTTCACCAGGGGAAAAACTAACACGTAAGGAAATACTAAAAAGACTCAATGTACAAAATCCGTATTATTTCCCTAGAGGGCTACATTAATTTCCTACAAACGGAATAAATTTTTTACTTTTTTTTATAGGAGGAAAAAAATGGCTAAGAGGCTTGAAGGAAAAGTTGCTCTGATAACTGGTGCTGCAAATGGAATAGGTGCATCAACGTGTTTGAGATTTGCAGAAGAAGGTATAGAAGTTATTATATTAACTGACATACTTGAAGATAAACTAATAAAATCAGCAAAGGTGCTTGAAGAGAAACATAATATAAAAGTAATTACTATAAAAATGGATGTTAGCAAAGAACAAGATTGGCTTTCAGTAACCAGACGGATAGAGAAAGAAATTGGTTATCTGGATATTGTTGTTAATAATGCTGGTATCGGACAACCATTAACATTTGAAAATTGTAGTGTGGATGATTGGAATAGAATAATTGATGTAAACCAAAAAGGAGTATTTTTAGGTATTAAGCACTTAACACCATTATTAGCAAAGTCAAAAAGCGGTTCAATTGTAAATATTTCATCATTTGCTGGTTTAACTGGCTATTTTTCAGTTCCATACGCTGCTAGTAAATGGGCTGTACGGGGAATGACTAAAGCAGCTGCAATGGAGTTGGGTAAATATAAAATAAGAGTTAACTCCATACATCCTGGATTTATAATGACGTCTTTAGCAAAGTCTATATCTGATGTTGTTGATGAATTTAATTGTGTAACCCCGTTGGCTAGACCGGGAAAACCAGAAGAGGTTGTAAATGTTATATTATTTTTAGCATCTGATGAATCTTCTTATGTCAATGGAGCGGAGATAGCCGTTGACGGGGGATTGACTGCTGGAGGTGAGGTAAGAGTAGTTGCCAATAAATTAGGAATTTATTAATTTTGTTTACGGAATACATTTCTTGTGCAAATCAAGAAATAGGAATTTTACTGTTGAACTAGACTAGTATTAAATAACCTTTAAGTTGTCTTTTTAAAAGTTAAGCCGTGCTTTGGTTTAACTTTTTTTGTTTTACTGAGGTTAATTAATATTTCAACCAAACGATTTGTATGTATTTTGCAGGGGAAACTATGAGCTAAAGGACATTGTTTTAATTATAGAAAAACTATGGGAAGAAAAGAATTCTATCCGAACAGCCTTAACTTATACCTACAGTAATGCCATTTTGGAAGGGCATATTAATCGTTTAAAAACCATAAAGCGATTTTTATATGGACGCGCAAGTTTAACTCTCTTAAAAAAGCGAATTCTTTATAGACTGTAAAAAAATTTATCCATGCATTCAATGAAGAATTCGTAAGTTTTCACCCAAATTGCGTAAGAGCCACTTTTATTTTGCAAAACACAATTTGTATGTTTAGTATAATACTTTATCAAATTCCTATATCAATAATACAAATGGAAAAGTGCATGATGATACTAAAATTCAGTAGGGAAACTATATATATATTTTTAAAGTGATGAATTATTATTTTAAGTATAGAAGTTTAATAAATTATCGGAGGTTAAAGCAAATATGAGTAGTCAATTAGATAACGTTTTAAAACAAGAAAGCTATTCTAACTCTGAATTAAAGCGCTTACAAGTGGAAAAGCTTACCTATCAAATACGATATGTATATGAGAATTCAGAGTTTTATCGTCAAAAATTTGATCAAGCAGGAATTAAACCGGAAGATATTCGTGGAGTGGAGGACTTAGAGAAACTCCCATTTACTGTAAAGGATGAGTTGAGGGAAAGTCAAATGGTTTACCCTCCGTTAGGGAAGCACGTCGCTGTTGGTATGGAAGATATTATTCGTGTTCACTCATCTTCAGGTACAACTGGTAAGCCAACCTATGTTGGGGTTACGAAAAGTGACCATGAAATATGGGCTGAAATTATTTCAAGAGTTATGTATGTCAATGGAATACGAAGTGATAGCAGAGTAATTTTTGCTATGGGTACCTCCTTTTTTGTTGGCTCCTCGACAAAAGATGGGATTGAAAAGCTAGGGGCGACTTTCATTCCGATTGGAACAGGCGCTTCTGACCGAGTTATACAATCTATGATTGATTTAAAAGCAGATGTTATGTTATGTACGCCTTCTTATGCCTTCTATTTAGCCGAACATGTACGAAATAAATGGGGGAAAGACCCAAAAGAATTAGGATTGAAGATCATTCACTGTGGTGGAGAACCGGGTGCAGGATTACCTGAAACCCGTAGGAAAATAGAGGAGGATTGGGGTTGTAAAGTTGTTGAAGGTATGGGGAATGCTGATATGGCACCAATTATGTTTGGAGAATGTCAGGAACAACAAGGGATGCATTTTGTAGCCAATGATTATGTGATTTGTGAAATTATTGACCCGGAAACCGGAGAGCCTCTAGATACAACAAAGGATTGTGAAGGGGAGTTGGTTTATACAGCTATTGATAGAGAATGTGTTCCATTAATTCGCTTTAGAACTCGTGATCGAGTAAGGATAGAAACTTCACCTTGTTCTTGCGGATTATCAAGTTTCCGACTTCGTTGCATTGGACGCACAGATGATATGCTCATTGTTCGTGGAGTAAATGTATTCCCTAGTGCAATACGTGAAGTTGTTAGCAGTTTTCGGCCTCTAACAACAGGAGAAATTCAAATCCAGTTACATCAGGCACCACCTCTAGTACACCCGCCTTTACCGATTAAGGTAGAACATGGACCAAATGTAACGGAAGAGGATTTAATAGATTTAAAGAAATCACTAGAAAAGGTACTACGAGAAAAACTTATTTTTACAGCGGGGATTGAATTAGTGGAGCCAGGAATATTACCAAGGTTTGAAATGAAATCAAAACTAGTTAAAGAACTATATTAAAACTTTTGATAGGGAATACTTCTTATTCGAACGACCAAGAAAGTCATTTATTATCTTAAATTTTAATTGAATATTTTAGGAGGTGAATCACCGATGGGTGTTAAGTATATTGATACTACTTTTCGAGATGGTTCTCAAAGCTTATGGGCATTGGGATTGCGTACGGGGATGATGGAAGCAGTTGCGGAAAATATGGATCAGGCAGGATTTGAAGCTGTGGAAATTCCGATGTTTCCTATATTTATGAAAAAGTTTGTAAGGGATTTGAAAGAAGATCCATGGGATATGTTACGGATGTTAACAAGTAAAATGCCAAATGCGAAGAAGGCTTGTATGGCAGGTCCGTTTATTCATACGTTCGAGATGAAAGATTGTCCAATCGAGATGGTGAAACTATTTTACGAGCATATTGCAGAAATGGGAGCATTAGAGAGAGCTCAAGTTATTACAAATACGTATGACCTTGGTCGTGCCTTTCCATGGTTTGTTCCATTTTTAAAGGATTTAAATATGGAAATTGCACTTGCTCTTGCATATACCATTTCTCCACGGCACACTGATGAATATTATGCACAGAAAACTCGCGAAATTTTAGCACTTAATCCCGATGTTATTTATTTAAAAGATCCAGGAGGGTTACTAACACCTGAACGTGTTAGAACATTAATTCCAACGATCATTGACAATGCTGGAGGAGTACCAGTCGAGCTTCATTCTCATTGTACTACAGGGTTAGCTGAAGTCGTCTATATGGAAGCATTAAAAATGGGGGTTAGCACACTTCATACTGCTATACCACCACTTGCTAACGGTTCATCCCAACCTTCCATTTTCAATATAAATAAGAATGCTAGATACTTAGACATAGATTATTCGACTACAATAAGTGAAACAGAAATACAACAAATTTCAGACCGCCTTACTGAAATGGCTAAAATGGAAAACATGCCAATTGGTGTTCCATTGGAATACGATTATGCACAATATATCCACCAAATACCAGGTGGTGTTATTTCTAATCTAAGACACCAACTTACTCAATTAAATATTTCAGATCGGATTGATGAAGTTTTGCAAGAGACCGTCCAAGTTCGAAAAGATCTTGGTTATCCGATTATGATAACCCCATATTCTCAGTTTGTTGTTACTCAATCAGCAATTAATGTAGCAACAGGAGAACGTTACAAGGTTATTATCGATGAATTAATTCAGTTTGCTTTTGGAACATTTGGTGAGGATTCTGGTTATAGTTTTATGGATCAAAATCTAAAGGATCAAATTCTTAGTTTACCAAGAGCAAAGGAGCTAAGAGATCGAAATATATGGAATGAAAACAGTGATAATTCACTTAAAAAAATTCGGCAACAATTAGATGCAACTGGGGTTTCGGATGAAGAATTTTTACTTCGCTACATTATGAAAGGTACAAAAGAGATTGAAGCTATGCGGGCGGCTGGTCCACCGAAACAATATTTTACAGCTGATACTCCAATCCTTCAACTTTTGAGCGAACTTAATAAACAGTCAACAGTTAAATATATTCAGGTGAAGCATGGTCAGGATTCATTGACGCTTCGTAAATAAAGTTCTAGTAAAGTTATACATTTTGTTTAAAAATATTGGGGGGAATAAAGATGAAGGATAAAACTAATTTAGGATTTTTAAGTAATAATGACGTAGAACAAATTATGAATTTAATTCAAAAACTAGATGAATCTTCTTTTGATACACTAAAGTTAGATATGCAGGATGTAAAGATTGTAATTGGCAAGGAAGACTTACTATCACCTGACACAAGAACAATAGAGACAGGTGTTACCATTAAAGCTCCTCAACCTCAACCTAAATCTGTTGAATCTCAAGTTCATTCTCATAAATCAGTACCAAGTAGTGAAGTACAAGAAGCTTTTGGTAAAGCGGAAGTAACGGCTACGGAAGCTCAAGAAGATACGATTTTAATTCCTGCTCCAACTGCAGGATTGTTCTATACTCAATCGGAGCCAGGAGCACCAGCTTATGTGCAAGTAGGAGATGAGGTTACAGAAGGAACTACAGTTGGTTTGATTGAAATCATGAAAGTCTTCAATGCAGTTACAGCTAACGTTAGTGGTGTAATCACTGAAATTTGTGTACAGGATTCTCAATTTGTTGAATATGGTCAAACATTGCTCAAAGTACGACCAAATAATGAAGGTACATTAAAATGAGTATTTCAAAGGTATTAATTGCAAATCGTGGAGAAATTGCATTACGAATAATTAGAGCTTGTAAAGTACTTGATATCGAGACTGTTCTAGCGGTATCAGAAGCCGACAAAGAAAGTTTACCTGCAAAGTTAGCAGACCAAACGATTTGTGTAGGCCCTGAAAGTGCATCAAAAAGTTATCTTAATATTCCAGTGATTATTTCTTCTGCATTGGGAACAGGTGCAGATGCGATTCATCCAGGTTATGGGTTTCTATCAGAAGTTCCCGAACTTGCATTAGCTTGTGCTGAAAATGGTCTTATATTTGTTGGCCCTAAACCAGATCACATTCGCCAAATGGGGAATAAGCTCATTGCACGTAGTTTAGCTAAAAATGCTGGGATTCCAGTACTAGAAGGTTCTGAAAAAATTGCATCCTATGAAGAATTATTTGTAATTGTAGAAAACATTGGGTTGCCCATAATGCTGAAAGCCGCTGCTGGTGGAGGTGGTCGTGGTATGAAAATTGTGACAGATATAAATGATTTAAAAGATATTTTTCAATCCGCAAAAGCTGAGGCACAATCGGCCTTTGGAGATGGAACTTTATATGTTGAAAGGTATATAGCAAACGCACGGCATATTGAAGTGCAAGTTATAGGTGACCATTTTGGAGAAGTAATACATTTAGGTGAACGAGATTGTTCCCTTCAACGAAGGCACCAAAAACTAGTTGAAGAAACAATAGCACCATTGATTTCTGAAGAACTCCGCACTCAAATGAGGGAGGCTGCTGTACAGCTCGCCAAAAATATCTCATATGAAAGTGCGGGAACAGTGGAATTTATTGTTGATCAGGATACAGAGGAGTTTTACTTTCTTGAGATGAATACAAGGGTTCAAGTTGAGCATCCGGTCACTGAAGAAATTACGGGGATTGATATAGTAGAAGAACAGTTTAATATTGCTGGGGGAAAACAATTACAATTTACTCAATCCGATGTACGTTTTTCTGGTCATGCTATTGAGTGTCGTATTAATGCAGAATCTCCTGAACATGGATTTCAGCCAAGACCTGGTCTTATTACAAAGTGGGAACCCCCACAAGGGCCAGGAATTCGGTTAGACTCTCACTGTTACAACGGTTATGAAGTACCAATTTATTATGATTCGTTAATTGGAAAGCTAATTGTTCATGGTAGGGATCGAGACCATGCCTTAAAGAGGATGTTGGTCGCGTTGGATGAATTCAACATTGATGGTATTGAAACCACCTTGCCATTTTTACGACACGTTTTAACTGATGAAGATTTTGTGTCCGGAAGGGTTAGTACTCGTTTACTCGAAAAGTATATTTAAAGCAATGGGGACAGGAACCTTTTCCTTCATAATGATAGAAATACTGCGTGTATCATAGAATAGAAGAGACATTTAATTAACCCCCTCTAAAATAGATAGAAAATCCAAATCAGAGGGGGCCTATAAATAAGAAACTACGACAAGCATTTCCAATTTCACCTAAAAGTCGCTACAATAATCCTAATCTCTTATAAACCCCTCAACCAACCGATCCAATTGTTCTTTGATATTAATAAAATCCGCATTCATATCCAATGTCTTAACTGCTATTCGATTTCCACTCATTAAAAACTCATTATCTGGTACAATATCCTCGTCTGTTTTTGCATATAGTAAAGCACCACTCACGTTTCCGGAATTTGTAGAATCCTTGTTTTTCACATAGGTGAAGATCTGATACATGTTGTTGGAGTGAAAACTTCTGCTATCATAATAGCTGTTTCTTTGCATGGTTTTTTCGTAGTATTTAGTATCGATAATTAGCGTTTTCCCTTTATATTGCAGAGTAATATCTGTTTTCATGATAGGGAGAAGTTCTGCAATCCCGTCATCTACATTCCAATTAATATGAGAAGCAGAAGCGTGAAATTGTGGGAAATGCTTTCGATAATACTCCAGTACAAACTTCTCGAAAAGGCGATGCATCTGTTGATCATCGATAAATCTGGCTAATTTACGATTTCCCTCTTGCTCGGTAAGGAGCAATCCTTTGATAACTAAGTAACATACGTTAATCAGCATCTTATAGGTAGCGTTGTTTCGATGGTATTTTATGCTTGACCATTGAATTCTGCGGTAGTCTATCTCTTCGACGTTTGAAAAATAGAGCAGGATTTTCTTTAAGTCTCGTTTATTTTTCACTGAAACTTCTGGAGTTTTAATTAATAACAGGGCAGTCGTTTTTAGAATTTGATTCATATAGGTGTTTTCCGTATATTCATCAAAGTCGCAGATTAACTGCTTGTTGAGCATGGTTTGTTGCTTGACGGAGAGAGTAACATTGATCTTCCCTCTTGGAGATCTAAGGGACTCCGATTTATCAACATAGTCCCTCCCTAATCCCCGTTTGATTTGGTTGCCGATGCCTTTTGCTAGGATGGAAGCAAATAAATCAGATGTGTACTCAAATTCTTCGGTTTCTAATTTTGCATAGTTAGTTTTATTTAAAACTTGAAAAGCATAAGCAAGCATATGGTAAATATTTTTAATTCTAATCATTTAGAACACCACGAAGTCGATTTGTCCATAATTCAACTTTAGAAGGTTCGTCAAACCAATATTCATCTAACAAAGGGATTAATTCATATTCTATGATCGATGACATCGATTCATCTGTTACGTCTTCATCTGAACATAAGTAACTGTGTCCGATCTGAAATCCACTACCCAAAGATTCATCTTCACGAATGTAGCTATTTAACGCTTTAATTTGCTCCACAAGGGCAGTGAATTTTGGGTTGTTTGCCTGGTTCATTATTTCTTGGAATCCATCCGAATCAAAGGCAGGCTCAAGTTTATAGAAAGCAAACCTTCTTCTAAGGGCATAATCGATCATGGCAAGACTTCGATCTGCCGTGTTCATCATTCCAAGAATATAGACATTTTTAGGAACGGAAAATAATTCATTGGCATAAAGAAGACGAAGTTTTTGCTCACGCTTGTCCTTTTCGATGAGCATCAGGAGTTCTCCAAATATTTTACTTAAGTTTCCACGGTTAATCTCATCAATAATAAAGAAATAATCGCGCTCATTATCTTCTTCTGCTTTTTTACAAAACTCATAAAATGGTCCTTCTGAAAGTTCAAATCCATTATTTGTTGGACGATAACCCATAATAAAATCTTCATAACTATAGCTTTGATGGAACTGTACCATCATTACCCGACTTCTGTCTTTTTCTCCCATAATCGAATAAGCAAGTCTTTTAGCAGCAAATGTTTTTCCGACGCCTGGCGCTCCTTGTAATATGACGTTTTTCTTCTTTTTGAGAAGATTAACGATCTTATTGTAACGATCTTCATCCAAAAACACTTCAGCAAGCAAATCTTCCTCGGTATAAGGATCATAATCAACTTCTATTTCATCTACATCATCATCATCTTCATCGATAAACAGATTTTCAAGCTTCCGTACATAATCCATATAGGGGGTGATATCGGTAAGTGTCTTATTGACAGCTTTACCTGGATGTTCCCATTCGCCATTATCCTTCCAATTCACTTTATGAATATGTTTGTATTCATCTCGAGTTGGATCAAACATATACTCCGATTCAACAATTCCCCGTCCGATTACTTTTGACGTTCCTTTTTTAACATATATTGTATCTCCTGGTACGAGTTCGTTAGCGAATTGCCATGTTGCATGAGCAGCATTTATATATGTATATTCTTGTCCATATAATTCTTTCAATTTGTCTTTCATCTTCTGTTTCGATGAAAACTGACTTAAATCACCCATCTCATCCCAACCAATTCCCATGATCCCTTGAGAGTAAAATTCCTCCCATTTGGAAGCATTATGGCCAGGCGAATAAATCCAGTATCTTTTTTCCTTTTCGTTCACCACATCAGAAGGAGAGGAGGAACCTTCTTCTCGTTGCTTTTTCAGCTTCCCTGCCCATTTGTTGAAGATGTCACTAGATATCTCATCATTCATCTCTGCGGCTCGCCCCATTTCAGTTAGTGACCACTTTCCACGAATAGAATTATCGATGTACCCCTCATAGACCAAATAATTTCTAGCAAACGAAACCTCATTGTTAAACTTTTTCACACCACTTTTTCCACGAGTTTCATTTAAAATTTCATCTGTGAGATGTAAGTCAGATGCTATTTGTTTCCGAACCTCTTCTGGTGTTCCAGAACCACCAAGTGCCTTTAAAGCATTGATAAGTGGGGCAAACCATTTAAGGAAGCTAGCCTTCGATATATTAACGTCTACTTCTTTTGGTGATGGTGCTTTCCATGCTGCTAAAGATAGCTCTGGGAAACTTTGGTGTGGAGCCTTTTCTGTTTGAAATGTGTCTTTAAAGTAATGAATTAGTTTTAAGTATTCAGTGGCATTAGGTAAGTCCTTAAGTTTTGATATTTTCGTTACATCAGCCGAATAGGGACTAGCTTTCTGTAATAAGTATGTTCTATTTCTTTCATCAAGGTTTAAATAAAAAAGTGGGCGAATCCAATAGAGTCCCATCGTTAGATTCCATTTAACCCCTCGCTGTTTTCTTACTTTCTCATAACTATCGGTAAACTCTTTCTTTGTATCTTCAGATTGATGGTCGGCGTATTGTATGCCTGCTTCAAATACGTGCCAGAGGTTTGGAATCTCATCCGCTTCTCTATCATTTTTATATGCAAAAAACCATGCTTTCATATTGTTTAGAACAGGGATTCCATCAAAATTAGTTGGAACAGCAGCTTCAACCCCGATTCTAGTACTAATTTCTCTAGCGATAGCAATACGATTGTCATTCGTTATTCCTTTGTTGAAACTACCAAAAACAGTAAACGGGCAAATATCGTCAATGGGTTCGCCATTGTCAGTAAAAGGGTATCGCATCCTTAAATGATCATAGACTTCTTTAAGTATAGTTAAAAGTTCTGTTCTTCTATCTTTGTACTGTAGTAGTTTGTCAGCAAATTCCATGTAAAAAGTAGTCCATGTAAATGAGCGGGGAGTTGGATTGGCTGTTTTCATGTTAACACCTCTGAGTATTTTTTTATTATAAATTGGTGAAGGCAGCTGTAATGGTATTTTGTATTTAAACTAATTATTAGGCTATGGACTTAATGTTACGAGATAAGGGGCTATAATACAATGAAATGGGTTGGGGTGTCTGATCACAGTTCACAGCTGCTATAGAAAAAGTGGAAAAAAAGCTTATTAAGGGGGGCTTGTTTATATTTGTATGTGTTTCTCTAGATGGTGAGATGATGGGGAAGGCTTGAAAATAGGATTGTTTGGCCTGCCACTCTGATAGAGGAAGTGAAAGAAGTAAGAGAATCGTTCCTTGGTTTCCATAAGTTATAAGAGTTCTATTTGATACCCTATCCTCGTAAAAAAACCGTCTGTAATAGGACAATATTCTCAATTCATATGTTGAGTATGAGGAGGGATGGTATGGTTAATGAAGCAAAAAAATCTGATCAATACGATGACATTGTATATATACCCCTGGACAAGATAGTTCCGTTGTATCCCCCTGATGTTACGGGAGTATTTCTAACTAGAATGAAAGGGAATTTTCAGCACCTATCGACCTTTGATTTACTTTTACCTGTAGAGAAAGATCCTAAAAAAGATGAATATATTTTGGTTGGAAAATATGATTATTATCATTTTATCTTTAATAAAACTTTGATGAAGACTGTGCCTTGTATAGTAGAACCATATTCAGGGGGAAATTCTCAGTATTTTAAGCTTTTGAGAAGGAGTCACCCAAGTGGTGAAAAAACGAAAAGTGCCGGCAAAGTGTATTGAAGTTACTAGAAAGTAGAAAAGTGATTTGGAAAACTGTCAGCCAATATACTTCCTTAACGAAAAAAGAACTTAGTAACCTTAAATATAATCCAACGGTTCCATCTGAACATATAAATGACTATACAACTGAAATAACATTAAACTGGATTGATAATCAACCATTTAGACCGGAAATCAAGAAGTTATTATTCAAACGTGCTGGGCTTCCTTATCAAGATCAAAAAAGATTAACAGACGAAAGAAGAAAGTTTATTGTTTCTTTTTTAAATAGAGAAAAACGTTTTGCAAAGTTAACAGACTCACAACAAATAAAGATATTGTCTAAAGCCATTAACTTTAAGGCAACAATGTTTGACCATCTCAAAATGCTAATTGATGACTATCTTAGTTAAAATTTATAATATATACGTTATTTCTTTTACTGTTGTAACTACAAAATTGAATAGTTAAATGTATTAGTATCAATCAAATTTATTTTAATTTTGATTGATACTAATGCATCTCAGAGAAGAATGGAAACAGATCCGTTCTTTTTTTAGTGATTTTTAATATAGGGAAGTAAAGGAACCATCTCAAATTGATTACGATGCTACCAATGCTGCCGTTCGTGCGAGGGATAGGGAGAGATCAGCAGAAGTTACAGGTCATCGGTTGCTAAGAAATGCTAAGATCTATGAAGAAATTCATAGAGAAAAGGCAAGCGAAATGTATTTATTGATCCCTAGGAAACGCATAGAGATTAAAATTTTGTAGGCTCTTTTCTTTTTGCTTCTAATATATATATCAATAGTTGGCGTTGCTATTTACTAGGTAATCGGAGATATATGTTAAAATATTGTTACAAATTACAAAAGGCTCTTAAATTAGTTACATATGATTACTGACGTTTTCTTTTTTTATCGGGCGTAAATAAATTACAGTAAAACTTAAAGACTAGATTACATAAGTAGGTGAATTTTTGGAAAATATTAGTTATGCTCTGTATGATTTAGAACTTCCTCAAGAAATAACTACATTAAGTAACGCCATTAGGTACAGTCATGGAATTCTTAAAGAACTTACTGAATTAGAATCAATTAGTTATGAAGAATTAACCGTGATTACACTTTACCGAAAATTAATAGAAAATATTGATGGATTATTTGTATTATTCGATCATGGTTTAGAAAGTCCTTCAATTACTATTCAACGGTCAGCTTATGAAGTCTTTCTACAGTTAGAATACCTTTTCAAAGATGGTGTGAAATTTAATAGTAAGGCCCTCTCGTATTACAGTTGTTGGTTATATGAAGAGGTTGAGTTTATTAACAAACAACTAAAGAAGGAGTATCCTTTGTTATCAAAGGAATTACTTATAAAGAAAAGGTCGGACAATGAAAAATTACTAGCTGGCACCTTTAAAGAATATAAAAGGGAAATAATAAGGACGAAAAAAGAAAATAATTTGAATTATGCTCCGAAGTGGTATTCACTTTTTCGGGGGCCAAAAAACTTATCTCTTCTCTCTAACAATACTAGTTTAAAAGGGGTTCACCAAACCCTTTATGGTGGAATGTCTGCTGAGGCGCACGGTCTAAAATCAATTACTAACTTAAAAAATCAAGATGGTTCAATAGCATTGAATCCTATTAGGAATACTAATTATCATGAAACAAAGGTACCTATAAGTCTTGCGAGAACATTCTTAACTGCAATTACTCATTCTATTATAAAAAAATATCTACCATTGAAAGAAAAGGAATTCAGAGAGTTTTTCTTAAAAGTATATAATAAAGATTATAACAGTTTATAAAAAGTGTCCTTTAAGTTCTGGGGTTTTATGAATTGAAAAGACTGTTAACCTAAGCTGCCTTATCGTATTAAGACAATATCATTCGTAATGGCTGGGTTATAAGAGGGTTAGAAGCAATGGAATGAACCAATCACGTCTTGTACGATTTACAACTATACAAACAAGATCGAATGCCGGTGATATTTCCAGACGAATATATGATACATGGTTTGATCTAAAAATGGATGATACAAAGATTTTAAAGGGCACTCTTGATCGCACATGGTATTGTAGTGGATAATATTGGTATTGTTGAGTTGGTGAATTTATAAAAAATAAGGTGGGGAATACGGTGTTTACAGGATTTAATCTAACAACTGATTTAGATTTTGATGCTTTCTATTTAGAAGGAGAGGAAAGATATGAATCTAATAGACGTATTATAAAAGAAAGGCTTGAAAAGTTTGTTGTTGATTCAAATGGAGCTTTAGACGGTACCCAAATGCAAGATAATTGGTTTCCTCAAATTGATGCAGATATTTTTATTTCTCATTCACATCGAGATCAGAGAAAAGCAATTGGTTTAGCAGGTTGGTTAGATCAAAACTTTGGTTTGAAGGTATTTATTGACTCATGTGTATGGGGATATTCTGTCGAGCTACTTAGAAAGATTGACAATGAGTATTGTCTCCAAAATGATGGGAAAACGTATAGTTACGAGAGAAGAAATTATTCTACAAGTCATGTCCATATGATGCTCTCGACTGCACTTACTATGATGATTGATAGAACAGAATGTCTATTCTTCCTTAATACACCAAGATCCCTAACTGCTGACGAAGTCATTAATAAAACAGAATCACCTTGGATTTATCACGAGTTAGCCATGACTAAGTTAGTTAGAAAGAAAAAATTAGAGGAATATAGGAAAGGGTTCATAAAAAAAAGCTATGAACTGGCAGAAGCCGAGAAAAACTTAGTTGTAAAATATGATGTTCCTTTAGACCATCTATATGATTTAGATCAAAAAGATCTAACCAATTGGAACCTTTTAAACAGCAGAACTAACCATGACTATCCATTGGATATCCTATACGCTAATAAAGAAATAACTAAGGTAAAAGTGTTAAATGGATGAGAACAAAATACGCTACCTAGAAATGGTTCAAAGTGTAATTACTCGTATGGCTACTAATTCTTTTTTATTAAAAGGTTGGTCTGTTACCTTAGCTGCTGGGATTCTAACACTTTCTGGTGAAGGGGCAGATAAGAATTTTTATTTAATTGCCTTTATTCCTATTATTGTATTTTGGTTATTAGATACTTATTATTTGCAATTAGAACGTAAGTATAGACGACTTTTTGAAAACGTTAGAGATAGTAAATCTGTAAGAAAACCATTCGAAGTAAACATAAACAATGTTAGGTATTTATTCGGGGGTGAAAAGAAATTTTCATATTTTGCTTGTTTACGCTCACGTACTGAATTTTTATTTTATGTACCTGTTGCAGTTGTGATATTGTTTGTTATCACGAAGCTATAGAATTAAGTTACAAACAAGGGAGAGGAATTAAATTTGTAAATTCTCTCCTCTAAAACCCTTTGAAGGTTCTGACATTGGCCCCTGTTAGTATTGAATTTGGTAGTTAATAAATTTGAGTCTTTACTTTTGTATAATGGTCGGATCTGGAACTACCTTCGTTTTAACAATATCGTTAACGCTCAAGCCAATGAATTCTCTTTCTACATAATAATTTCAAGGACTTCTTTTGTCCTTCTCGGCCGTACCAACACGCCCCCTGTGTTTTCCTTGTTTCCTTTTGCCTCACGCCCCTCGGCTGTCCTCTTGGCAGCAATTGGATCCCGTTCGAACTCTGCTATAGCTCCTAGTATTGTAGACATGTGCTTTCCGGCTGTAGTTGGGAAGTCTATTTGTTCTTTTAAGAAAACTAATCCTATTGCTCGTTTTTGAAGTATTTTTCAATTTTATGTAAATCAAAAGTACTTCTGACTATACGGTCCAGCTTGTACACGACGAGTATGTCTCCATCTCTTTGGTAGTCTAAAGCTTTGGCTAGTTCCTCTCAATCGCTTTTAGCTCCACTTTGTTTTTCCATGAAGATTTTTTCGCAACCGTATTCTTTGAGCTTGTCTATTTGTAACTCCCATTCCTGGTCTTGAGTTAACACTCTTGAATATCCGATAATAGCCATTGTGTTAGTCCTTTCTCTTGTTGTCTGAAATTTATGTAACTTCTGTTCATGTGATATTAGATTAACTTCTAGACAGTGCAAAGGGATTCTTTCGTATAGGAATCGAGCCTGTTGTTCTTACGTCCAAAACTTATAACTTTGAGACATACGTTTTATTTTTATTTACATATTTTGAAAGCTACTTTAAAAAAATGATATAGTTCGATATGCTTAGAGTTAAATAAGATCTAAAAACTGAGGAGATATACTATGATTAATTTTCAAGATAAAGTAAGTTTCATTTGGTCAATTGCAGAGGTTTTGCGTGGACCGTATAAACCAGAGGACTACGGGAAGGTGATTTTACCTTTAGCGGTATTACGTCGATTTGATTGCGTATTAGAGAGTACGAAAGAGGAAGTGCTTTTGAACTTTGAGAAATTTAAAGCAATGAATGAAGAGGCGCGTGAGCCAATTTTAAATCGTATCGCTAAACAAAACTTCCATAATACAAGTAAATATGATTTTCCAAAGTTATTAAGTGATGCTGATAACATTGCCGATAACTTAAGGGATTATATTAACGGTTTTTCAAAAGTGGCTCGTGATATTATGGATCACTTTGATTTTGATCGCCAACTTGAAAAGATGGAAAACAACAACCTTTTATATCTAACAATTAAACGCTTTAGTGAGCTAGATTTACATCCAGAAATAGTGTCAAATGTTGAAATGGGATATATATTTGAAGAGTTAATTCGTCGTTTTTCAGAGCATGCAGAGGCTGGTGATCACTACACACCGCGTGAAGTTGTACGTCTGATGGTTAGTCTGTTATTCCTGAGTGATGATGATGTATTAACGAAGCCTGGCTTAACTCAAACATTATACGACTGTGCAGCCGGTACTGGTGGTATGGGTTCTGTTGCTCAGGAGTATTTAAAAGAATTTAATCAAACGGCGGACTTGGAATTTTTTGCCCAAGAAATTAATGATGAATCGTATGCGATTTGTAAAGCAGACATCTTAATTAAAGGGGAGGACGCGAAAAACATTCGCTTGGGAAATACATTATCAAACGACCGGTTCAAAGGAGATAAGTTCGACTATTTAATCTCCAATCCTCCTTATGGGGTCGATTGGAAGTCGTATGAGAAGCCGATTAAATCGGAACATGAAGAACAAGGCTATAATGGACGCTTCGGACCAGGCACACCTCGTACGAGTGATGGACAGTTATTATTTTTACTACACTTAATTTCGAAGATGAAGCCAGTCACAGAGGAAAACCCAAAAGGCTCTCGGTTAGCAATTATTATGAATGGATCACCATTATTCACAGGGGATGCAGGCTCGGGGGAGAGCGAGATTCGTCGTTACATGCTTGAAAATGACTTAGTAGAAGGTATTGTTGCTATGCCAAACGACTTATTTTACAACACAGGTATTTCGACATACGTTTGGATTCTTACGAATAATAAAGCTGCATTTCGTAAAGGTAAAGTACAACTTATTAATGCAGTTGACTTTTATAAGAAGATGAAGAAGAGCATGGGCAGTAAGCGTAATGAAATCAGTCAAGCACAAATTGACGAAATTGTGCGTTTGTACGGGAATTTTAAAGAGAGTGACCATGTTAAGATTTTTGATAATGAAGACTTTGGTTATCACAAAATAACAGTTGAACGTCCATTACGACTTAACTTCCTGATTTCAGTTGAACGCATTCAGCGAGTTATCGAGCAAAAGGCGTTCCAGAACCTTGCGACTTCAAAGAAAAAAGGCGATAACGGACTTGTGGAGATTAAGACTGGGAAGGTTTTGCAGGCAAAGATTATTGAGGTGTTAAGCAGTCTAGAAAGTGAGCAACTCTTTAAGAATCGTGAGGAGTTCATAAAATTATTAAAGCGTTCGTTTAAGCAAGCGGCACTTACAATCGGCGCACCAGTTCTAAAATCAATTATAGCTGGTCTGTCTGAAAAGGATGAAACAGCGGATATTTGTAGGAAAAATAAGACTGATGCTGAGCCAGATGCAGACTTACGTGATACTGAAAACGTACCGTTAAAAGAAGATATTTATGATTACTTTGAAAGGGAAGTGAAATCTCATGTTCCTGATGCCTGGATTGATGAATCAAAAACAAAAGTAGGCTATGGAATTCCATTTACACGTCAATTCTATAATTATACAGCCATTCGTAGTTCAAAAGAAATTATGGCTGAAATTAAAGAGCTTGAAGCTGTAATTTTTGAGAAGTTGAAGAAGGTGATGGAATGAGAAATAAATACTCAAGGTATGTTCAAGTAGAAATTGAGTGGCTTAACAAATATCCTGCAAATTGGGGACTACAAAAATTGAAGTTCTTGTGTGATATAAACACAGGTAGTAAAGATACTCAGGATAAAACAGATCAAGGTAAATATCCATTTTTTGTTAGATCGCCAATTATAGAAAAACTAGATGAGTATACACATGACGAAGAAGCGATTATGACTGCTGGAGACGGAGTAGGAGTTGGGAAGGTATTTCACCATTACCAAGGAAAGTTTTCTGCTCATCAACGTGTATATGTTTTTACAAAGTTTAAAAAGGTAATAGGTAAATTTTTATTCTATTATTTAAAATCGAATTTAGCGTTTGAGGTTTTAAGTGGAAATGCTAAGTCAACAGTCGATTCATTAAGAAGGCCTATGCTTGCTGAATTCTTAGTTGTTATACCTTCTTATGAGGAACAAATATCCATAATAAATTTTCTAGATAGAAAATTATTTGAAATTGACAATCTTATTAATTCAAAAGAGAAATTGATTAAGTTGATAGAAGAAAAACGCCAATCAATGATTACAGAAGCTGTAACAAAAGGGTTAAATCCAAATGTGAAAATGAAAGATACTGGTATTGAGTGGATTGGTGAAATACCTGAACATTGGGATACTATTAAGATTAAGTATACAACTTATGTCAAAGGGAGAATCGGATGGCAAGGTTTAAAATCAGATGAATTTATAGATGATGGGCCGTATCTAGTTACAGGAACTGATTTCAAAGACGGTATGGTTAATTGGACAAATTCCTATCATATAAGTGAAGAAAGGTATAATGAGGCACCATCAATTCAACTAAAAGAAGATGATTTATTAATTACAAAAGATGGGACAATCGGAAAAATAGCGATTGTTAAAAATATGCCAGATAGAGCTATTTTGAATAGCGGTGTATTCGTCACACGTCCGTTAAATAATCACTATTTAACAAAATATATGTTTTGGCTTCTTAATTCAGTTGTATTTGATAAATATATTAAATACATGGAAACAGGATCTACAATAAAGCATTTATATCAAGAGACGTTTGTTAACTTTGCATATCCATTACCAAGTATTGAGGAACAAATTGCAATTATTGAATATTTAGATAGAGAAGTTGAAATTTTAGATAGTTGTAAAAAAGACTTAGTAAGTCAAATTGAAAAACTTAAAAGCTATCGCCAATCTCTTATTTACGAGGTGGTAACTGGTAAGATCGATGTTCGTGATTTTAAATTAGAATCGAAATGAGGTGAGAAATATGGCAATTGATGCAACGGAAAAAGGGTTTGAGGCGAATATTGAAGCATCACTAATCGTGAGTGGCTATAAGCAACGCAAGCTTGAGGGCGATGCAAGTCGTCTATTTAAGCAATACGCACTGGATGTTGAGGTGCTATTTGCTTTTTTAGAAGATACACAAGCAAAGTCGCTTCGAGCATTGGAGAAGTCCTATGGTTCAGAATATAAACCCAAGGTATTGAATCGTATTTGTGATCAGTTGAAAAAGCAAGGGTTAATTCATTGTTTACGTCACGGGATCAAAGATCGGGGAGTGACCTTGAGGCTGATTTATAACAAGCCTCCAACAACGATGAATCAGCTAATGAACGAACTTTATCGGAAGAACAAGTTCACGGTGAGTCGTCAAGTCTATTACAGTGATGAGAACAACAATAGCTTAGATATGGCCCTATTTATAAATGGTCTTCCACTTGTGGTGATGGAACTGAAGAATAAGTTTACAGGGCAGACGGTAGAACATGCGATGAAGCAGCTAGAACGTGATCGAAATCCCAAAGAGCAGCTTTTCAAATTTAACGAGAGAGTCGCTGTCTATTTTGCAGTTGATCCAGATGAAGTATTCATGACAACGGAGTTGAAGAAGGATAAGACATACTTCTTACCATTTAATAAAGGGAATAATGGAGGAAAGGGGAATCCGACTGTTTACAATAACTATCGAACTAATTATTTATGGGAGGAGATTCTTGTCCCTGATAGCTTGCTTGATATTTTATTTCGCTTTGTCTTTATCAAAAAGGACGATATATTAGATTCGAGTGGTGAAACAATTGGGCAGCGACAAATGCTAATTTTCCCTCGGTTCCACCAGTTAGACGTAGTCCGTAAGCTTGAGAGTGATGTACAAGCTAAGTCGGTCGGTCATAACTATCTTATTCAGCATAGCGCAGGAAGTGGGAAGACGAACTCGATCTCGTGGTTGGCACACCGTCTGGCCAAGCTGCATGATGCTGAAAATGATGCAGTGTTTAGCAGTGTGATTGTGATTACGGATCGTCGGGTACTAGATAAGCAGTTGCAAGATGCAGTGTACCAACTTGAGCATAAGGCAGGCATGGTGGAGCGAATTACGAAGGATTCGAACCAGTTGGCACAGGCGATCAGTGGTGAAACAAGGATTATCATCACCACGCTTCAAAAGTTCCCGTTTATCGTGGAAAAGGTAGCTAGTATTGAACGCAAAAAGTATGCAATTATTATCGATGAAGCGCATTCCTCACAAGGTGGTAAGGCATCGACAGCATTGACAAATATCCTATCAGATAAAACGTTGGAAGATGCGTTCGAGGAAGATCGTATTTTGGAAGAAAATATGGATAGCTTAGACGAACAAATTGTTGAGACGATTATAAAAAGTGGTAAGCAAGATAATCTTTCATATTTTGCTTTCACTGCAACACCAAAGCCTAAGACCGTTGAAAAATTTGGTATGTTAGGTACAGATGGGAAGCCTCATGCTTTTCATGAATACACAATGCGTCAAGCGATTGAAGAAGGGTTTATTCTTGATGTGTTAAGTCACTACACCACTTATAAGACTTTTTACAAAATAGCGAAGCGAGTTGAGGGAGATCCCTTGGTTTCGAAAAAGCAAGCAACAAAGAAACTTGCTCAATACGTATCGCTCCATCCACATAATATAGCTCAAAAGACAGAAATCATTATTGAACACTATCGAAACTTTACCCGGCATAAGATAGGTGGTCGTGCGAAAGCAATGGTCGTGACGGCAAGTCGCTTGCACGCTGTACGTTATAAAATTGCGTTTGATCAATACATCCATAAAATGGGCTACGGTGACCTGAAAACAGTTGTTGCTTTCTCTGGTATCGTCAAAGACGGTGAAATTCCATATTCAGAGCCTGATATGAATGGATTTAGTGAAAAGGAATTGCCCGATAAGTTCAATTCGGATGAATACAAAGTGTTACTCGTTGCAGAGAAATATCAAACAGGGTTTGATGAGCCGTTGCTGCATACAATGTATGTCGACAAGCCACTAAGTGGAATTAAGGCCGTTCAAACCTTATCTCGATTAAATCGTACATGTCCAGGCAAAGATGATACCTTCGTATTGGACTTTGTGAATGACCCAGAGGATATTAAGGCTTCTTTCCAACCTTATTATGAAGCTACAGGTCTTGAAGAAGTTACAGACCCTAACATTCTATATGACCTTCAAGGGGAGTTAGAACCGTTTCAAATTTTTACAGAAGAAGAGATAAAAGCAGTCAATGAGTTAGAAATCAAAGGTGGCTTTAAAAAGTCAACAAAAGCACAAACTGAGCTGAATGCATGGATCGATAAAGGTGTCGACCGTTTCAAAAAATTAAGTGATGAGGAAAAAGAAGCGTTTAAAGGATCAGCCACGAAATTTACACGTACATACTCATTCATTTTACAAATTGCTTCTTTCATAGATGTAGACTTACACAAGCTTTATATTTATTTAAATTATTTACTACGTAAGCTCCCACGTGACCGAAAGGACAAAGACATCTATGTTGCCGATGATGTAGCACTTCAATATTATCGTAATCAGAAGGTATTTGAAGGCAGCATCGAACTAGAGAAAACAGGTGGTGTCGACCTAAAGCCGACTTCACATGGTGCTGGTGGTGCAGTAGAGGATGAAAAGGTTCATTTATCATCGATTTTAGATAAGTTGAATGACCGTTTTGGTACTGAGTTTACTGAAACTGACTTCCTATCACGTGATCAAGTGAAAGAAGATATGATGAATAGCGAAGACATTCAGCAAAAAGCGAAAAACAATACAAAAGATAACTTCAAATTCGCTTTCGAAAAATCGTTCATGGATTTTGTTATCGATCGTATGAGCAGTAACGAAAAATTCTTTATGAAGGTTTTGGAAAATGAGGAATTTAAAGAGGCAATAATGGAAGATATGATGAATGAAGTTTATGCTGAAGTTAATGGATAGAGGGGTAGCTTGAAGAGGTAAAAAGATCCAATGTAGTACGCGAGAGTTAGGTACACAATATAGATGAACAAGGCTACATCTTCTATCTACAATCAGCACTCAACATGCTATTCATGATTTATCCAGTCAATTATGGTTATAACTTTGAGTAAAGAGCCTCTTCGTATAGAAAGGCTCTTGCTCTTAGTGTGCCAGGCATGTACACATTCTCTAGGGTTGTTCAAGTCCCGAGCTGTGAATGCAGTAGTAACAGTTAGCTCAAGACAAGGGTGTCTGGGGTGACCCAGAATCTGAAGGAAGTCAGCGGTAAACCTCTGCTTCTAGGAACACGAACTTTATAGGAGCTAGGTATACTTGGATAAGATTGCTAAACAAATCAAATTCCTTACTGCTGAAGGGTATATCAAGTAAATGAAGAGAAGATATGGAGGGGGATTGTGTGCTTACCCTGGGAGGGCTGACAAAAAAATAGGCTCCTGCCCCCCAGTACGGTAAAACTTTAACGTATTGGGGGGCAGGAACCTTTTTCTGGAAAAAAGAGCTGAGTGGTCCGAACTGCAATCCTATTGAAATTATTTTTGTTAATTCTAAGAAATAGCCTAGAAACAAATGTTCTAGTTTATTTTTCTTTTCTGTGTGATGAATGAGTAAGTATAAATTTTTCGTAATAACTTAAAGGGAAAAGGCTCCTTTTGTCGAAATTATTAGAGTTGGAGGTGAAAATTGTGGCTACTAAGCGGCAACATTATGTTCCACAGCTTTATTTGAAGTTATTTGCCGATTCACATGAAAAGATTCAATATTTCGACAAGGTCTTAAGGAAACCTATGAAAAATATGCATTATAGTAATGTTGCTCATCAAAGATATTTCTATAATCTTAGTGAGGATTTTCTTGAATTGTTTAAAAAAGAAGGTATGGAGATTGATGAAAAATTCCTAGATAAGCAATTTCTAGAGGATTATTTCGCAAACGCATTAGAGTCAGATATTGGCGTATCATTTGAAAATATTACAACGCGTTTAAAAGAAAAGCCTAACTTTACTGAAATAAATGAGATAGTTACATCTGTGGATAAGGGTCAATTGGCACTTTTTCTAGCTCTTCAATCTATAAGAACCCCATACTATCGATCTGTGTCTAAGAATTTTTTTGCATTCTTAAGTCAGGTCGATCCTTTCTTTTCGAAAGCAAACGAAACATATAGTGATAATGAATTATTACTTCTTTATCTAAGTTCGGGAGCATTAGAGAGATTAAGTGAATTTTTCTTGACAAGTTTTCAATGGTATATCGGGTGTATTGATTCGCCAGAAGAAGCAAAAGATCCGCGAGTTAGGCGAATGTATGTTACTGATGAATTTCTTATATCGGATAATCCAATAATAAATTTCAAACATATCACTAAAGGTAACGTCTCTTTAGAATTTGGATGTCCTTTATCAAATCAACACATCTTACTGTTAAGAGACGGAAACTCTCCGTATCCTCATCCTGATAATACTAGGATCTCACTTAATAGAAATGATGTAAGGGTATATAATGAGTATCAATATAGGTTTTCTACTCGAAAGGTAATCTTTAATAAGCAATCAAGTAGCATAAAGATCAGAAAGTTTTTTACAACGATGCCTAATAACTACACTCACAATGGTGATTCTATTTGTGTGCTGAACTGATAACGTTATTTGAATCTGCAACAGATAAGAATTTAGTTTTGTTCAGTTTGATTCTTGATGTATTGAAAGTTTTTTAATCATGAGTATAAAAAGTCGATCCCCTACCAAAATAGGGAATCGACTTTTAAAAGTTGGAGTTTTGTTCGGCTTACAATATCTTCTTAACTTCGTTCTCAGCTTTGCCGATACGCCCCCATTTTCTCTTTCTCTTCTCTTTCTCTTTCTCTTTCTCGTCCCTCAGTTGTTCTCTCAGCAATTAGATCACGTTCAAATTCCTCTATTGCTCCACGTATGGTAAAGTCTATCTACTCTTTCAGGAAGAACTAATCCAATCCCTCGATCTTGCAGTTCTTTTGCAATCTTATGTAAATCGAATGTACTTCTGGCTAACCGATCTACCTTGTATACGACGAGCTTGTCTCCATCTCTCAAGTAGTCTAAAGCACTGGCTAGTTCCTCTCGTTCGCATTTCGCGCCCTATACTCTTATTATTGATGGTAAAACTCCTTTGTAGAAGACTTGTTTGTTTAAGGGAACAAAACAAGGGCAACAACTTCTACAATAGGAGTTTTTTGTTTCGTAAAGATACACAGAAACCGTATATGTAAATAAATGGTTTCTATGTATCTTTTTGTAATACGTGCTATGCCAGTGGGGCAGGAACCTTTTCGAAAGTCGCGTAATGCTATCAACTACAATCGTTTCTCCTTCTCTAGCTAATTCCTTGAATTTGTTGCTAAAGAGGATATGTTTTCATGTTTTAATTTTGCATACAAAAAAATAGAGGATAAACATTTTGACCACAAACTTAACCATTATAATTTCACTAAAGGCAAATAGAATGTTCTACCCCTTTAAAACCCGTGCTAAAATGGGAGATATGCACTCTTTTCATCTAGATGAAACTAGTAACTCCATCTGGACTTGGGAGAGGTCAGTTATTTTTAATGCGCTTCAAAGTTTCTTTTTAGTTTGAGGGATGTATTAGATTTGTTGCAGACAAAAAAAGTCATTAGAGATATTATGAATTTCTGGAGAAACATATCCATAGGCCTACAATTCTATATCATTTCTTAAATATGGACTAGGAAAAGTTATTCCATTACTAAAATCAAGTTACTGGTGGGATAAAAGTGTTTTTAAATGTACCTTATAAAATATTGCAAAACGAGTGGGAAGAAATATATGAGATTGTAAATGACATTGAAAAGAACATTTATATAAGTTCAAATATATCTTTAATTAAACTGAGACAAGCTGAAGAGTTAATACTAAGATATATTCTAAATTATGAGGGAGTAGGTATAAAAGACAATAAAAATTTAAAAGAAATTAATGACGTGTTGTTTATGCAAGAATTAATACCAAATAAATTCTTCAAGACATTAAGTGAGATAAGAATACTTGGTAACAAAGCTGTTCATGAGAACTATAAAAATCTTAATAAGACAATTGAATTGTTTGAATCCTTTTATGAATTTATTGTTTGGTTAGTAATTAAATATGGTGAAAATGATTATAGCCAATATCTTTTTGAAGAACAAGATATTAAATATCAGGTTATATTGGAAAATTATCTTAGTGAATCTAATAATAAATTCACATTGTATAATCTCGGAAATTTTTATGAAGAAGGGTTTAAAAGTGATGTGGATTATAAGAAAGCATTAGTTTTCTATGAAAAATCTGCCCAAAAAGATCACATAGATGCTCAATTTGAAACCGGTTATATATATCATCATGGACTTGCAGGAGATACTAACCTAGTGAAGGCTCTTGAATTATATAAAAAAGCTGGTAGTAAGGGGCATCTATTCGCCCAATATAATGCTGGGTTAATGTATGAAAATGGATTAGGTGTGGAGGAGGTTAATATTAAAGAAGCTTTGAAGTGGTATAAAAAAGCTTCAGAACAACAACTTTTAGTAAGTTATATTAAAATTGCCTCCATCTATCAAAGAGGGACTGGAAATCTTGAACCTGACCATAAACAGGCACTTTATTATTATAGTAACGCAGCTGAAAAGGGACATGCAATTGCTCAATATGAATTAGGGAATATATATAAACTAGGTTTAGGAGTGACCATAGACTATATTGTTGCTATAAATTGGTACAAGAAGGCATCAGAACAAGGGTATTCACATGCACAATTTATGTTAGGAACGATCTATGAAGAAGGATTAGGTGTAAGCCAGAATTTCATAGAATCAATTATATGGTATGAAAAGGCAGGAAGGCAAGGGCATGCAGAAGCACAATTTAGATTAGGGAAAATCTATGAGGAAGGACTAGGGGTGGGTCAAAATTACACACAGTCAATTGAATGGTATGAAAAGGCAGGAAGGCAAGAGCATGCGGAAGCACAATTTAGATTAGGGAAAATCTATGAGGAAGGACTAGGGGTGAGTCAAAATTACTCAAAGTCAATTGAGTGGTATGAAAGGGCAGGAAGGCAAGAACATGTAGAAGCACAATTTAGATTAGGGGAAATCTATGAGGAAGGACTAGGAGGGAACCAAAGCTACAAAGAAGCAATCAAGTGGTATGAAAGGGCAGGAAGAAAAGAGCATGTAGAAGCGCAGTACAAGTTAGGGATAATGTACGAAAAAGGGATAGGGGTTAATATTAACCATGTCCAAGCAATGTTTTGGTACAAACAAGTTGCGCAAAAAATAACAGTTCAAAAATGAACAAATATATGAGTCATTGGGTTCAAGGTCTTAAGGAGAATTGCGATAAAAATGGGAGGATTTTATAAAACTAATGAACATCCCCATGATAAAGAACTGCACACATATCACATTTCTATATGGGTAATGTAATGGGCTTTGTTATACAAGAATACTACCTAAATCAATTTATTTCCTTAAAACAAGGGAAAAGTATTATTGCTAAGATTTACATACCCAGAAGTATCCATTTTGGGGGCTTTTACAGATAAGGAAACCATAACGAATAATAAAGAAGAAAAAGATACCTGTCCCCCTTTAAACCAATGGGGGCAGGTACCTTTTCTTTGAAGTTCCTCGCAAGCCTTTGCTAATCCCACACCGTTTTGGATTAAGCTCGGCTTCTTTTTTTCTACAAATAGCGTATTCTACTTTTCTTTGTCTCGACTTCCGTGTATTTACTTAACTACTAAAATATCGTACGAAAACTATCCTAACATAGAGGATAACTTAATATTAATATTAGTTATTTCTTTAATAAAAGATGCGATAATTGGGTTATTGTTTTTTTTCCAAGTTACAAAGAAATCGTACTTAAAAGGATTGTTCTTGATCTTAACAAATTTTACATTTTTTTGGTTAGATAAATGCTTATATACATTAGGGATTATAGATACACCATAGTTTGCTTCGATTAGATTTAAGATAGCACTATAATTTAAAGGTTGCGAAGTGATTTTGGGTGAGAAACCATACTTATAACAGTTTTTTATTACTTCTTGGTAACCTAAGTTTGAAGCATCTTTATTTAACATAATGAAAGGTTCTTCTTTTATATCATGCAAAGAAATCATTTCTTTACATGCTAAAGGGTGTTGTGATGAAACAACTATAGAGCACTGATCACTTGCGATTTTCTGGTAGTAATAATTTTTTTCCCATTCATTTGATTTATTTGTAATCGAAAATATAATGTCTAATTCATCATTTTTAAATTTATTTTCTAAAGGCTCAGGCATGAATTCGTTCATCTCAATTTGAATTTGAGGGTGATTACTAATGTAATTCATTACTAAGTTAGAAATAAACAAACTTGCATATGAGGGCAGATATCCAACTCTTAGTACTTGAACATTTGTATTTATTTTATGTCTATACTTATTTCTAATCGTGTCATAGCTATCAATTAATAATTTTGCTTCCAATAGAAATTCTTCACCAATAGAGGTTAGCTTGACACTTCGTTTGTTTCGAAGGAAAAGTTGCGCACCAATATCACTTTCCAACTTTGCTATATGTTGACTAAGGGTCGATTGTGATATATACAAACTATCAGCCGCATTAGTAAAATTCAAATGATCTGCTAGGGTCACAAAGTAATGTAATTGTTTAAACTCCATCAAACCTCTCCTTCCTTAGAAAATATAATCACAATGTTGGATTTATCATTTTTTAATAACTGTAATTAAGGTTAATGGAAGTCCTGAACCGGATAGTTTCACTCAACCAGCCCCATATCTGTTACCCTTCAGATTACGGAAGAAGGTGATCCAAGATTCTTTAAATTATCAAGAAATTAAAGGGAAAGTAAACGGATCCAAACTTTACAAGCTTTCGTACTTATGAGAGTATATTAATTGGTAAAAATATGGTAAATGAGAGTGAATTTTATGAAGATTCCAGGTTATAGAAGTAGAAAACCTTGGAAGATGGGGTGTGCTACGTTTATATATGGGTTTATTTTCTTGGTAATCATTATCGCGATTATTGACCCATCAACGGAAGAAGAGAACGCAATAGAGGAAACTGAAGATGAGTTAGTAGAAGAAGTTGAAGACGATACTGAGCCCGAAGAAGAAGCAATTGACGAACCGGAAGAGACCGAAGAAATAGAAGAGGTCGAACTAACTGACGAAGAATTAGCACAACAAATAGTTCTCGATAATCTTGGTGAAGAAACGAATATGGGCCTACAATCAATTGAATCTATCGCTGTTAATGATTACGCCAATGATCCGGATAAGAAAGTCATTTTGATGACTCTAAATGCTAGTGATAATTTTTCTTCTAATATGATAAGGACCGGAATTTATATCGATACACTAGATATAACAGAGGAATTAAACGAAGCTTTTGACGTTAGAGAATTAGCGTTTCGGTGGCAGTTCCCGTTGGTCGATCAGTACGGTAATGAAAATCAAGGCGAAATAATGCGTATCAATCTGTATGATGAGACGCTAGAAAAGATTAATTTCGAAAACTTCTTACATGGTAATTTACCGGATGTGGCCGATGAGTATTGGGAGCATCCTTCGTTTACTAACTAAGTCCTGCTTCGGTAGGGCTTTTTTCTTTGAGCATAGAAAAAATCGGTTAATCGATAGTTAAAGAGTACGCTTATTTTAGTGCCTATCTTTTATTTTCTTGTGAAAATCCGATTTCGCTGGGTAATGACATTTAGTAAGGGGGTTTTCAAATTTCGAAGGTATGGCACACGTTAAGCTGTGCTTACGTGCACTGGGGGCCAGGCCCCTTTTTTAAGTAAGTAATCATGTGGATTTTTTATAGGGGCTTTCTAGAAGTTTCGCGACTTTTTGGAGCCTGTATTTCATAACTACTTCAAAAAATAAAGAGAATAATTTTTTATTTTATCTCAAAATTAAATATCTTGTCAATAATAAATTGTGGTATTTTGGAAAAAATGGTATAATAATTTTTCAATTGTTTTTTTTGGTCGTATTCAGAATTCGCCTGTTTTTTTGCAGATAGAATTATGAATGCGTTTTTTAATATCCTTTTTTAAATTAAACAGTTGTGTGAGCTTTAAAGGTAAGTTAGGTGAATTTACTATTCAATAGTAACCAAGTTTTTGTTCTACAAGGAGGACTAGAATAATGGATCTAATCAATAAGAAAGTTACACACAAGCGTTTTGGCATTGGTAGTATAGTTAAACATAATGATTCTAGTATCGAAATACATTTCGCATCGGAAATTAAAAAGTTTGTCTACCCAGATGTATTTGAAAAGCACCTAATACTACATGATAAAAGTGTTGCTGATTCACTTGAAAAAATTATACAAAGAAAGGAAATGGAACGAAAGGAGGAAGAATGGAAGAAGGAAGAGGAAAAGAAACTACAACAAAAAAAGCACGCACTTCGCCTGGAGCATGAAAAACTTATGAAAAATCATAAACTTCATCCCGAATCACAAATGGTTTTTTGGTGTGACAACGAAGAACAGAATCGTTCTCTTTCAGAGTGGAAGGTTTTTTCAGGTGTAATAAAAAGTGGTAATAACAAGGGGAAGCCAAACAAACCCATCCGCTTGCACCAAAATAGCGCTGTCCTGTTAACAACAATAGATTCTGGTATGCCTGAAAAAGAAAGACGTATCTTAGGTGTCTATATGGTGAATGAAGATTTTATTGGAAAGCTTTGTGAAGATGGAGATATACCTGCTCATTCAAAATACAGACTGCAGCTTACAGAACAGGAATCTGATCAGGTGCTTTTCTGGAGATATTATGCAAATGAGAGATCCCCCCAGAAGATGACATGGAATACAGGTAAATACCGTTATTTTGATAATTTATGGATGGCTCAGATTTTATATGATATAGTTTCGTTGAAGAGTGATCCAGAGGAACGAGAGCTGGCACAACAATTTTTTGAACATTTTTGTAAAATGAATCAGATAACAGATCAAGAGTTACCAGAGCCTAATGGTACATTAATGCGTATTTAGACGTAAGCACCATTGGGAGCAAGCAGGGAGATTCAAGGGGAGTGTAAAAAGGGCATTTTTCCCTTTTTTACTACCTGTTTTTTCACCAGTCTAAAACCATCCTGGTGCGTCCCGACTTTAAGCACAGTTTGCCTTTCTGAATCCTATCTGTTATTCTAAGGAAGAATTATTTTTGTTCGATCTGCAGGAACGAATAAGTGTTAAACTTTTCGCCTTTGATAACTGAACAACTATAGTAATAAAATGGTGGACGTAATCCACCACAGGAGGAAACAAACATGCAAGAAGGTACAGTAAAATGGTTTAACGCAGAAAAAGGATTCGGTTTCATCGAAATTGAAGGTGGAGATGATGTATTCGTACATTTCTCAGCTATCCAAGGCGAAGGATTTAAATCTTTAGACGAAGGTCAAAAAGTTACATTTGACACTGAGCAAGGTCAACGTGGACCTCAAGCTGTTAATGTAAACAAAGCATAATTGAGAAGGGACTCTAGATTAGAGTCCTTTTTTTATGCAAACAAACCATACAAAAAAGGCTGACTAATGAATGCCTACCCGTTTAACAACCGATATATAAACCTTATGGTAAAGTCTATACTCTCGAATTGACGGATTTGGCATTTTACATAGTCAGCCTCGGGCAAACATGATACAGGTGGAAAAATGGTTAGATGAAGCATAACACACAATGCCTAGAATACCTAATGTTTATCACAATTGATTGGAATAGCCCTCTCTGATAATCGATAAAATGAACGGTATCTTAATTAAGGCGATTGAAGATGGCATTTCAAACCTAAAATGTAATGTAGGTATTATCGTATTATGGTTGATTAAAGTTTTGGTAAAGGTTGATATTTTACTGAATGGGCATAGATAAATAATGAAAATAGCTAATATTTAAAGAGGAAGTGAACTTTCGTGATAAATATAACGATTCCAACACCGAATGTTACGATTACCAAACAGGATAATCCAGAGCTAAGTAATATCTATGGATTTACTGATTTTCATCTGATCCCCAGAGATAAGGGTGGTATTTTTATGTTTTATAATGACAAGAAGGAGTTATTGTTCGTCGGTAAAGCAAGGAAGTTAAGACAAAGAATCAAAAAACATTTTGAGGATACTGTATCACCAATCAAAATGCATAGAGATGAAGTTACTAAAATCGATGTTTGTGTGATCGAAGGCCCTGTACATAGAGAAATCTATGAGACGTTTATTATTAATGAACTTAGGGCGAAGTACAATGTAGATAAAGTGTTCTTTAAGTGAAATACTGAAATGAAAAAGCGACAGGTGCAGCTTGGTTAGGCTGTACCTGTTGCTTTTTTTCCTACGGGTAGCAAGAGGACAGCCGGGAAAAGGTTCCTGCCCCCCGGCACTTTAGGAGAATTGCGTGAGGACATTCGAAATGCAGCTGTCAAATTGGTGGGAAATAATTTGTATGAAAATGCGGGTACCGTTGAATTTATTGTCGATCAGGATGAGGAAGCATTTTATTTCCTTGAAATAAATACAAGAATTCAAGTGGAGCATCCGGTGACAGAAACGACAACGGGCGTAGACTTAATTGAGCAGCAAATCAATGTCGCTAACGGTGAAAAGCTACAGCTTGCTCAATCTGAAATTAATTTCTTAGGTCACTCAATTGAGCCGAATTAATGCAGAATCGTTGGAGGAAGGCTTCCGGCAAGGACTTATAACGAAATGGGAAATGCCACAAGGTCTGGGATAAGGGTGGATACACATTACTACCAAGGGTATACCGTCACGATTTTTTATGATTCGATGATTGCAAAGTTGATTGTTCATAGTCATGATAGGCCACACGCTATTAGTAGAATGGTGACAACGCTTATGAATTAGTACAAAGATTCCATTTTTAAAGCAAGTGTTGAAAGATGAAGATATCTCCAGTGGGCATGTAAACACAAGGTTATTGGAAAAGATCTTGGCAGGAAGATGGTGCAATGTAATGTCGGAAAAGAAGATAAGGTCTATTCTTAAGAGAAGATTAGTAATAGTGAATTTAGGAATAATTAACAATTGGACGTCCAATGAGGACGTCTATTTAATTGGGAGAAGGATTCTGAAGTTATGAAAAAAATTCTTGAAACCCCGTTGTATAGTACTCTTACCCTGTTTTTCATAGGTTTAAAAACATGTGGTAAATAAACAAAATAAAAAATTCAGAAAATTTTAAATATACTGTTGACTAAAGGTTATAAACATTATAATATTTAGGTAAGGTAGTTAATTCATTATAAACATTATAATGTTTCGAGGGGATTTAGTTATTTCAAGTATTTATTAACGAATGGGAGGTAAGATTGAATGACAAAAATTCGTTTAGGAGCAGCTACAGGATTTTATGGGGATACAATCGGACCTGCAGTTCAAGGGGTAAAGGAAGGAAATTTAGACTATTTGTGTTTTGATGCGTTAGCGGAGCTCACCATGGCCATTTTACAAAAGGATAGGCAAAAGAATCCAGAATGGGGCTACGCAAAAGATTTAGAACCGTTTATGCGTCAATTACTTCCATTGTGTGCAGAAAAAGGGGTCAAGATAATGACCAATTCAGGTGGTGTAAACCCTGTTGGAGCAAAAAAAGTAGTCGATCAGATAGTAAAAGAACTAGGATTAGATTTGAAAGTGGCTGTGGTTACAGGTGATGATTTAATGAGTAAACTAAGTATTCTAGAAGAACGAGATCTATTGTCTAATATGCAAAATGGCCAAAAATTTAATTTGAAAGATCATCAAGTATCTTTTGCTAACGCTTACATAGGTGCTAGACCTTTGGTTGAGGCGCTTACAAAAGGTGCTGATATTGTGATCTCTGGTAGAACAACTGATGCAGCTCAGTTTGCTGCACCCTTAATATATGAGTTTGGTTGGGGTTGGGATGATTGGGATCGGTTAGCACGTGCGATGACGTTAGGCCATCTTATGGAGTGTTCTGCTCAATCAGTTGGTGGTAATTTTAGTGGAGATTGGCAATCTATTGATTTAATAAACATTGGGTATCCAATTGCGGAAGTGGATGAATCAGGGGAAGCTATTATGACAAAAACACCGAATTCTGGTGGTTTAGTGAGCAAGGATACACTCAAAGAACAGTTGCTATACGAAGTACATGATCCATACAATTATATTCTTCCAGATGTAATTGTTAATATCGCAGACACTCAATTCGAAGAAATTGGAAAGGATGTAGTTCGTGTATATGGGACAACTGGGAAACCTGCACCGGATTCTTATAAAGCTCTCATTGGTTATGCAAATGGGTATATAGGAGAAGCAACTATTGGTTATAGTTGGCCAGATGCGCTGGAAAAAGCAAAGAGGGCATCTGAAATACTAGTTGCACACATGAAGCGTGATAACGTTGAATATGATGATATTCATATTTCTTATATAGGACACAATTCTCTCCATGGCCCTTTGGTAGATACTAATCAAGACTTGAATGAAGTAGATTTAAGAATTGCAATTCATACAAAAACTAAGGAAGATGCCACTAGATTGGGAAGGTTAGTTCCACCATTAGGATTAAATGGGCCCCCATTCTCAGGAGGGATGAGTGGTATGAAGAGGCCAAGAGCGCTCTTGGGAATTTGTCCTATCTTAGTTGATAAAGAAATAGTTGATAACAATATTAGAGTAGAGGTGGTATAAATGAAAGTTTTATTAAAAGATATAGTTCAAGTTCGGTGTGGAGATAAAGGCAATGACTCGGACATCAATGTATTTGCGCCTAATGAACAAATATATGAAGAGTTGAAGAAGCGATTAACTACTAATCGTATTAAAGACTATTATGGAGAACTAGTACAAGGGGAAGTGATCAGATATGAAGTACCTAATGTATTGGCCTTAAAGTTTCACCTTAAAGAAGCACTTGGAGGTGGTGGGTCATCTTCACTAAGAAGAGATAACTTAGGGAAAACTATGGGATCCGCTTTATTACGGATGGAAGTAGAAATTTCAAAAGAGATCATGAACAATAACAAAGTAAAAGATCTAAATTAAACGTCCGGTTAATTAAGTCAGAATATTTTGAATTTAATTTAAAAAACATAAAAGAGGTGTCTACATGGGTGATAACACAGTAACTACAACAATCCATAGAGATGGATTCGTGATGTCTGATGAACTAAAAATGTTAAAAAGTACAGTTAGATCCTTTATACAAAATGAAGTTATTCCTATAGAAGAAGAAATGGACTACGATGAATACGAATTACCAAAGGAAAAATTGTTAGAATTACAATCTAAAGCCAAAAAAGCAGGTTTATGGTGTTTAGGTGTTCCTGAAGAATACGGTGGTGCGAATCTAAGTTTATTTGCTAGAGCTGTGGTTACAGAAGAGGCTTCGGGACATCGTTGGGGAGCGTATCAACCGGCACTGGGGGCATTTGGAAATGAACCACCATATATTCTATATGAAGGAACTAAGGACCAAATTGAAAGATATGTGATTCCAACAGTAGAAGGCAAGCGACATGCTTTCATAGCTATCACTGAACCAAGTGGAGGAGCAGATCCCGCACGTTCCATTCGGACTAGAGCGGTCAAAAAGGGTGATCGTTGGATCTTGAATGGCCAAAAAGTATTTATTTCAATGGTAGAAAGATCTGATTATGGAATAGTGTTCGCACGGACTAGCGAAGGAAGGAATGGAATTACAGCATTTATAGTTGATAGAGATACGCCTGGTTTTAGTTACCGAATGACTCCAGTTATTCGCTCTTGGTCACCAAATGAAGTGTTTTTAGAGGATGTAGAAGTACCAGAGGAAAATGTTCTTGGAGAAGTAGGTCATGGTTTTAAATTTGCTCAAAAATGGTTGATTAATAATCGCATTCCTTACTCTGCTGGATGTATTGGTATAGCGGCTGCTGCTCTCCGTAAAGCTGTTGAATATGCAAATATTCGAGAAACGTTTAAGAGCAAATTAGCTGATAAACAGGCGATTCAATGGATGATTGCAGACTCGGAAATTGAATTAAGAGCAGCTCGTATGTTGGTTTATGATGCGGCTTGGAAAGCGGATCAAGGAAAAGATGCTCGTTTTGAAGTTTCTGCAGCCAAATTATATGCGACAGAGACAGCAGGAAGAGTGATTGATAGGGTTATTCAAATTTTTGGTGGTATGGGAGTGAGTAAAGAATTTCCATTTGAGAGATGGTATAGGGAAATGAGAATTAAACGAATTGGAGAAGGACCTTCGGAAGTTCATCGCATGGTTGTAGCTAGAGATTTGCTTAGTGGAAAAGTAAAGTTGTAGTAAATGTTCCTATTATAAATTCTTACCAAATAGGGAGGTAAAAAAAATGGCCCAGGCACTTGAAGATCTTCTTGTTCTTGATCTAGGACAAATTTACAATGGACCATACTGTTCGTTACTGTTGGCCTTTCAGGGGGCTAAAGTAATCAAGATAGAATCATTGGATGGTGAAGTGCTTAGAAAACGCCGGGATGAACCCCATGAATTCTTCATGTTTAATTCTAATAAGTTGGGAGTTTCACTTAATTTGAAAGGAGAAGAAGGAAAAGATTTGTTTATACAGATGGTAAAAAAAGCTGATGTGATAGTTGAAAATTTTGCCCCTGGGGTTATGAGCCGTTTGGGTCTGGACTACGATGTGCTAAAAGAGGTAAATCCACGTCTGATTTATGCAACGGGGAAAGGTTATGGGCTAGAAGGGCCGTATGCGGAATTTCCCGCCATGGACTTAACTGTTCAAGCAATGAGTGGGGTGATGGCTGCTACTGGGTATCCTGACGGTCCCCCATTAAAATCAGGTCCTGCATTTGCTGATATCTCAGGAGGAATCCATCTTTTTGGTGGGATTATGACAGCCCTCTATCAACGAGAAAAAACAGGGAAAGGACAGATGGTTGAAGTATCTATGCATGATGCCATGTACCCTGCTTTAGCATCCCCACTTGCCGCTTATTATGATGTTGAACCAAAAGTACCAGAACGGACTGGGAACAAACATAGTGGTCTAGGAGAAGCTCCTTATAATGTTTATGAAACAAAGGATGGCTATGTAGCTATACTTTGTATGTCAGAGAAACATTGGGAAAACTTCCTTCGATATCTAGGAAAAGAGGAATTAAAAACAGATCCCCGTTTTCGATCGAAGCAGGAGCGTGCTCGAAATATGGATATGTTAGACGAGATTATAGCAAGCTTTATGTTATCGAAGGAGAAAGTAGACATAGTTCACAACTTGACGCAATTTCAAGTTCCATGTGCTCCTGTTATGTCTATTTCGGAAGTAGCCGATGATCCTCATCTGAAATTCAGAAATATGATTCGGGAAGTTGACCATCCTGAACGAGGGAAAATTAGGGTGCCTGGTTCTCCTATTCGATTATCTGAATCGGAGTTAGAAGAAGTACGCCTATCCCCAAAGCTAGGTGAACATACAGATCAAGTGTTATCAGATTTACTAGATTTAAGTCCAGATCAGTTGCAAGTATTACGAGAAAAACAAGCAATCGGAGGGTATGTATGTCAACCAAAATTGAACAATTAGCAGAATATTTTTCAACCTTGGTAGGAACAAAAAAGCAGAAGTCACTTGGTCAAATAACTCCTTTGCTTATTCAACGATATGCACTAGCTGTTGGAGATGATAATCCACTATATCATGACAAGGAATTTGCAAAAGAGCAAGGGTATACCGATGTCATTGCTCCTCCCAATCTACTTGCTTCCGTAATTGAATGGGGAGTGGGTCTAAAGGAGGAAAATTTACATCGAGATGGTATGCCACAAGAAGGTTTTTTACCAAAAGAGTTTCAAGGCATCAAAATCATGGGTGGAGGGGAAGAAAAAGAGTTTCTACGCCCGGTGGTTGCAGGGACAAATGTTACCCTCACTTCTGAAGTCACGGATACTTTTACTAAGACAGGAAAAAAAGGTTTGGTCGCTTTCTTAGTAGAAACGAACACATATCAAGACGAGAATGAAAATACACTCAGTGTTTGTAAGCGTACAATAATGGCTCGTTAGCAGATATTTTAAAGGAGGTAATTCGATGGAACTTCAGTCTTCTGTTTCTTTAGACCCTACGTATTTTGAAGATGTTCATGTAGGTGATGAACTTCCCAAATTGGTGAAAACACCTACACATTTACAATTATTTCGATATAGTGCTATTACCTGGAATACGCATAGGATTCACTATGATCAAAGCTATGCTAGCGAAGAAGGCTATCCGGATATCTTAGTCCAATCTCATTTGCATGGCGCGTTTTTAACACAATTATGTACAGATTGGATGGGCGATAAGGGTGAATTGAAAAGCATGGAGCTTAGTGTGAGGCGTTATGCTGTCCCTGGAGACACTCTGACCTGCCAAGGTAAAGTTATAAAAAAAGAGGTGAAGAATGGAGAAGGCCTTGTATTTGTGGAGATTGAAGAAGTTAATCAAAAAGGAGATGTTTGTGTACCAGGTACAGCAGTTATAAAACTTCCATTTAAATAGGATATAATGGAGTTGTTAAGGGATTGTTTCTGTTTGAAGCATTCCCTTACAAGTACATTAGATAGGAGTGGGGCATGTGGTCGTCAACAAATATAATACAGAAAGATCCCATTTGAAAGTATCCCATATGATCGCAGAAGAATTAAGAAACATGATTTTTGAAGGTAAATACCCCTCGAATACTCGTTTTTTGTCGGAACGTGAAATTCTTGAGAAATGGTCATGCAGTCGAGCGACAGCACGTGAAGCGCTATTATTGTTAGAGTTTGAAGGACTAATTTTATCCAAGCCAGGAGTAGGAGGAGGGGTTTTTGTACGTGAACCAAATACTACATCAGTTACCCGCTCCTTTTCTTCTTTGATTAGTTTAAACAACATCAATCCAGTTGAATTAATGGAAACACAAATTGAATTAGAGGCGCTTTGTGCTGGATTAGCAGCATTACGAGCAACACCGGAAGATATTGACTACATTATGGAGACGAAGCAAGATTGTGAAATTGCATTAAGGGAAGGGCAAGGTAACGAAGAGGAGAAAAATGTGGAGTTTCATTTGGCTATTGCAATGGCGTCTCAAAATCGCTTTCTATTAATGTTAATGAAAGTAATAGAACCATTCATTTACGAAGTTACACGCAGATCTGAAATAACTAACGATCAGTTTGAGGATGTGATTTATGCACACCAGAAAATAGTTGATGCGATTGTTGCACAAGATGAAAAAGCCGCAGTACGCAGGATGAGATCTCATATAGAGGAATTTACAAAAGTTTCGTCTTTTCAGCAAAATTCAGATGAAAGGTAATGATTCATGTGTTCCATCCCTTTAATTAAAAACAATGAAAAAGTAATGGAATACAATAGGTAACCAAAAATTAAGTATTTAAATCTATCCTTGGCTGAATTATTTTCTGCCTTCTTTAAATCAAGAAGTGAAAATCAATTTTTATGTTGAAAATTCAAAAGACTAACTGGGATAAATAGGGGCAAGTGAAACATAGGGTTTTTAAAGTGGAATTATTATATAAGTGCGAAAGTTGAGTAAATGAGGCATAGTCTTTTGAAGGGAGAGTTTTCTTTGCAAAGTGTAGAAGTGAAACAGCCAGAAGAGGGTAATGATAGTGAATATAATAGTAAATATCGCGTTTTTCCAAAATACGGAGAATTTATACTGTCTACTTTGATGCTTGTTTATGCACTCTACTTTGTATACGCTGCAGGTTTTAGAGGTTTGCCAGGAATTGAACATCGCTCAATCTACTTAACAGGAGGATTGGTCTTTGCATTACTTTTAGTTCCGATCTCTTCTCGGTTAATAAAGAGTCGGTGGGCACTAGTGGTCGATATGTCACTCGCTGCTATCGCGATTACTACGGGGGCATACGTATTCTCTACATTTCAAACTTACAATGATAGAGTAGGTCTACCTCCAACATTCCTAGATGTATTCATGGGTATTCTTGCTTTTTGTATCTTGTTTGAGGTGTCACGAAGGTTGATCGGGTGGGGATTTACAAGTGTAGTAGCCCTGTTTGTGATATATGCTTTATTTGGCCCTTGGTTTCCTGAGCCTTTTACTCATATAGGGTATGATATCCCCCAATTCATGGCTACATTCTTTTTGACAACAAATGGTCCATTCGGTTCGATTACTGGAATAGCAGCCGAGTATATCTTTATTTTTCTGATGTTTGCTGCTTATATTCGATATTCTGGAACGTCCGAGACTATTCATGATTTGGGTATGATTTTGTTAGGGAAAGTGCGTGGTGGTGCTGGTAAAATTGCAGTGGTGGCTAGTGCTATAGTTGGGATGATGACTGGAAGTAGTATGGCAAATGTAGCAAGTTCGGGAGCTTTTACCATCCCCATGATGAGACGAACCGGGTATAGTCGCGTTTTTGCTGGAGGAGTCGAAGCATGCAGTAGCTTAGGATCCCAAATCATGCCCCCAATAATGGGAAGTTCGGTTTTTATCATGATGGAAATACTAGGTATGTCATACTGGGAGATAGCAAAAGCTTGCCTACTTCTTGGAATTCTTTTCTTCTTAAGTCTGTTTTTTATGATAGATTTTGAGGCCGCTAAAGAGAATTTGCGTGGAGTCAAAGCTGAGGAAATTCCTAAAATTTGGCCTACAATAAAAAATGGGTGGTTTCATGTTATACCAATAATTGTTCTTATATACATGCTTGCTGTTGCAGGTGTCTCCCCTGCTAGAGCTGGATTTTGGGGAGTTATAACATGTATTATCGTATTTTTAATTTTTAATCGATCTACCAAAGGCATAGTGCAAAAAATTAACCGTATTAGGGAGATTATGGTACTTGGTGTTCGTGATTCGTTAATTATTGCAAGTGTAGTGGGATTGGCAAGCTTAATAGGTGGAATTGTTATGGTGAGTGGTTTTGGTCTCCATATGTCAAATATCATGGTCAATCTTTCCAATGGGAATTTATTCATACTATTGGTTATAACAGCTGTAGTAGCCATACTTCTTGGTACTGGTGTACCAATATTAGTAGCGTATTCTATATTAGCTATCACTGTAGCTCCTGCTCTCATTAGTATGGATGTTAATCCTTTAGCAGCCCATTTATTTATCTTCTACTTTGGAGCTATAGCAGCAATTTCCCCCCCAGCAGCTCCAGATGCTTTTGTGGCCTCAGGGATTGCCGGAGCACCACCGTTTAAGATTGCTTGGAGTTCTATGAAGATAGCAAATGTCTTGTATGTTTTACCATTCTTTTTCGTATACAATGACGTCCTATTGTTAAATGGAACAGTCAGCGAAATTTTTATTGCCTTTGTCACCGCAGGCGTGGGGGTTTACTGTTTGGCTAGTGCATTACAAGGAATGATCTTGTATAAGACATCAATTTGTTGGTGGGAACGTTTAGCTATTTTTGTAAGCGGTATCATTTTAGTTATACCGGTTCCCGTCCTCAGTTTTATAGGTCTGTTGATAATAGCGTTTGTTCATATTGCGCATTTCATTAAAAATAAAAATGCGCAAGTTACTACAACTAAAGGTACACAAAATATATCATAGTATTGGGGGGATAAGCATCTAGTTGGGCAACACTTAAGAATAAAAGGACTGGAAAACAAATGCGCAAGTGACAACAACGATTCACACGGACGAACCTAAAGGAATCAAAGTGACATTCAAAAGATTAAGGGGGAAAACAAATGAAAATAAGTAACTTTTGGTTAACATGTTGTTTAATCATCGTTTTAGCACTTGTCGCGATAGGGTGTAGCCAGCAATCATCAGAGGTATCATCAAATGAGCCTTTAAATGAGACTACAAATGGAGTTGCAGATAAATCCTCTTTCTTACTTGGCACTGCAGCGCAGGGTGGCACCTATTTTATTGTTGGAAGTGGATTAGCCAATGTTATTAACAATCATGCTTCTGATATAAGAATCACTGCTCAAGCTACAGGTGGGTCTCTAGAAAACACACGGAGGGTTAGCAGCGGTGACATGGATTTAGGACTAGTGAGCTCTTCAGATGTAGCTTCATCAATTGATGATGGGACAGCTGATCCGTCTCAATTGAAACTTATGGCCGCTGGTCATACAAATAATATTTACTTGGTTGTTCGCGAAGATTCAGGTATTACAAGTATTGAGGAGCTTTTTGTTGAAGGAAATCGTATTGGTGTAGGTCCGCCGGGGAGTGGCCTAAGATTTGAAGCCAATGTTCTGCTATCTACCTTCGGTTTAACTATTGAAGATATTGATGCAGCTGAATTAGATCAATCTGAACAAGTCAGTGCTTTAAGAGATGGAACAATTGATGGGGCTATATTAGCTGGAGGAGTTCCAACACCGTCCATTTCAGACCTTGTCACTACAACGGACATACGTATACTTCCAATAACAGAGGACTATGTTGAAGAAATACGAAAGTCTAAACCTGATATCTACTCAACTGAGGTTCCAGAAGGAGTTTATAAAGGGGTGGATGAAAGTGTACCAATGTTCGGTCATTCAACTTATGTCCTAGTTCGCTCAGATCTGCCCGAGGAAAAGGTTTATGAAATGCTTAAAGCAATGCATGAGAACACTAGTGAAATCGAAGAAGTTCATATCAGTGGGGCAGAATACAATATAGATAACGCCTTCATGGGAGTAGATTACTTGGTGAACGAATTAGGTGTGGAATATCATCAAGGCGCAATAAGATGGTATGAAGAAAACGACGTGTGGCCTGATGAATTTCAATAAAAAACAGGACGTCCAGATGTTAATTGGTAATCTATTACGTACCTCTTCTAGATCAGCATCTGTAAAAAACTAGATATACAAAATATGGGCTCATGTGGCTTAGGTCATAAGGTGCTAAAGTCATAGTCGGGTTTGGCAATGAGCTCTGTGGGCATGACTCCCAAGTCAGGAAGCCAGTATGACAAGAACAATTGGCTTTTGCGAAGGAGGATCATGCCCACCTCTTATTGTAATGCCTCGAGACTATCAACCGTACCACAGTAACAGCAAAGAGGTAGTATATGCATAAAACAAATTATCCTTTTTATATGAAAACTAAGTTGTTAGTCCTAGTTTTCATTCATCGTGGTGTTTGCTAAAACATGGGGTTTTGAACAAACGAGAGAGGATGGAGTAAACAAATGACAATCCTATCTGATATAACAGTGATCGATATGACTGAGGGGGTTGCTGGCCCTTACGCTTCAACCATTTTAGGTGATATGGGAGCTCAAGTGATTAAAGTTGAACGACCTGAAGGTGATTGGGGGAGGAATTTCGCCAAAACACGAGAAGGCACAGAAGGATTAAACCCCCAATTCATAGCTCTAAATCGAAACAAGCGTGACTTAAGTTTGGATCTTCGTACTAATAAAGCACGTGAAATTTTGAACCAACTCTTAAAAAAAGCTGATGTTATTATTTCAAACTACCGACCAGGAGTTATGGAGCGTCTTGGATTTGGCTATGAAAGTTGTTGTGAGGTTAACCCTACTATTACCTATTGTACTATATCAGCTTTTGGTCAAAAAGGTGAGTATTCTCAGTTGCCCGGTAGTGATACGGTTTTACAATCTATTAGTGGCATGATGAATCTGATTGGAGAAAGTAGTGGACCACCATTACGTGTTGCTTTTCCTTTAATTGATATTGCTGCTGCTAACAATGCTGTTCAGGCAATACTCTTATCTTTATATGCCAAAAAGGAAGGAAAAGAAGGAGCAAATATTGATATAAGCCTTATGAATGCCTCATTAGGTTTAATGACAACTTTATTTTCGGAGTATTTAATCAAAAATACATTACCTGAACGACACGGAAATCAAAATCCGTCACTATCACCAGCTGGTTCATTTAAAACTGCAGATGGCAAGTATATAACTATCGCGGTTTTAAGAGAGTCTCATTGGAAAAAGTTTTGTGCAGCGATTGAACAACCCGAATTAGAACATGATAATCGATATAATAACAATATGAAGCGATTAGAAAATCGGGAAGAATTAAATAAATTATTGGATTCGGTCTTTTTGAAAAAAACTTCATCAGAATGGATCAAGAAGCTACAAATCTCGGATATATTGTGTGCACCGTTAAATGACTTTGAAGACATTGCTCATGATAATCATTTTAAATCAACTATCCCATTGACTGATATTAATCTGCCATCAGGAAGTGTGAAGGCAATGGGCAGTCCGATATTATATAATGGCAAGTTTTTTCCTACTAATGTTCCACCACCAAAAAAAGGTGAACACAATACAGAAGTTCTTTTGGAATTGGGGTATTCGGAGACTCAGATAAATGAGTTTATTAATAATGGTTATGTTGTTGAGGGTTGAAACGAAAAATTTCTTATAAAGATTTTAGAGAACGAGGAATTAAAAAAGTAATAATGGAGATATGATGGATGAAGTTTACGCTGAAGTGAATAGATAGAGGGGGTGCTTGAAGTGCAGCCCCTATCGGTTACCGAAGATGTTTTTTATTTAAAGGTGAACAAAGCTACATCTTTTGAATATATTATCTACAGTCAGTACTCAACATATTTGGAACATCGAAGCTAATGCAGCTGTCTTTTACAATTATTTTATACTTTTTAGTAAGCAGGCCAGCAGTCTTATGACGAAAAACTGAATAAAAGCAGGTGGAAGCGAATCACCTACTTAATGAATTTACACATCCAAATCATTTAACACCAAATTATACACACTCTTGACATAAAGCTTATTAAAGCAGTACTAAAAAACGTATTTCGCTCTCGACCACCAGTACCATACATACTCAATGCGGCCAAACGTTTTTTGCATTTTGTGGAAGGCGTTTTTTTTTACTTTGTTAGATTTGTCATTGGATAAATGATTACGACCAATGCTAGATCCTTCAAAATACGTGTATAGTGGCTGTGCTTACGTGTTGATAAGAAAGAGCGTTTAGGGAATAGCGCATTTTTGATAATAATTCATAACGAAAGAGATGGTCCTTCCCTCTCCTGTTGATGTTAAAGATTACAATTAGAATCTTTTACTAAACATTTTATACCCCCCTCACACTTCTTTCCCCATATTAAAGAACCCAAGTCATCCAAATTGCGTAAAAAACTAAAGCCATTTTTCCATGCAAAACACATGCCTAGCTATAATATATGAACAGAAAATCATATCATTTCAAAAACGGGATAAACTGAAAAAGAATCAAGAAAGGAGATGTGAAATATGACCAAAAAATACAATAAAGGCAGCCGTAATCAAAATGCACCAGAATTACATGGCAAAGAACCAGTTAGTGGCGATAACAATAAAGGGAAAAAAAAGAGGTAAAGGTTGAACGGCGAAAGCAAATAGGTTTTGCAATTTGGATTGGAGTGAAATCTAAATATATATTTCATCACTTTTTAGCATCAAGGGGGAGTGACTATTCACTCCCCCAATAACGAATAAATTTTTTATTAAAAAGTAATTTTTTTAAAATTCTCCTATCAAAAATCAACATATCTTTATATATAAAGTATGAAGACATACATACGATAGGAGGATCTTCATATGGCTAAATTCCGTATGATTCAAACAGGGTTTTGGAATGACCCGAAAGTGATGGAGGAGATGACACCGGAGGATAAGTTCTTTTTCATGTATCTTCTTACCAATCCACAAGTGACTCAAATTGGCGTCTACCGGATTACGAAGAAACAAGTGGCTTTTGAAACAGGCTTTTCCGTTGAAACGGTGCAGTTGTTATTCGAGCGCTTTTTGCACCAGCATAGGCTCATTCGTTACAATGCTGAAACGAGGGAGCTTGCGATCAAGAACTGGGGCAAGCATAACCTCGGGCGTGGGGGCAAACCAATGCTTGATTGTATTCGGAAGGAACTAGAGGACGTCAAGGATCGATCTCTTGTTGAATATGTTGGACAAGCCGTCACCAATGAGTCGATTCGAGACCTTTACGCATCCTTTTACCCAGAAAATGACGTTACGTCGACGTTACGTGGACAAGAAGAAGAAAAAGAAGAAGAACAAGAACAAGAAAAACAACAAGAACCATACGCCGTCGTATTCAGGTTTTACGAAGAAAACATTGGAGTGCTGAATCCATTTATCGCAGAGTCGATTGCCTTATGGGTAGAAGAGCTAAGTCCAGAAGTTGTGATGCTTGCGATAAAAAAAGCTTTGATGAAGCAAAAAAGGTGGGATTATGCAGAAGGAATTTTAAAAAAATGGTCGAATAATAACGTAAAGACCATCCAAGACATTCAAGCCACCGAAACCCACTTAAAGAAGCGACAAACGAAAACATCCCCAACGGATCTACTTGAACGCGTGAAACGAGGTGATTTTTCATGACAAATGAAGAAGCAGCCGAAGTTCTCCTAACGATCCACGAAGTCTATCCATCCTATGAAATCACAGAACGGAAAATGAAAATCCTTGTCCCAGCCTTACTGCAAATGGATCTTGCTGGGGTCATGAAACGGTTGAATGAATACATCATCACCAACTCTTGGCCACCAACGATTTCAGATATTGCCTCTTATCCACTTCAGGAAAACGAAGTGTTAAGAAAAACGCAGGAGTATGAAAAACGTGCTGCTGAGAATCCCCCAACGAAAGAGCAAATCGAAGAATTCCAGGCTCGCTTCAAGCAGCTTACATTAACGGAGGCAGAAGATGAGTGAGCATCCATCCGTTGCCGAACAAGCTGTTATTGGAGCCATCCTCCTTGATCCTGAACTGATCAAAGAATGCAGTCTACAGGAAGAACATTTCTACGAAGCCCGCCATAAAATCATTTTTCAAGCAATGCGAGCATTAGAACAGTCCGAAACGCCTCCTGATATCGTAGCTGTCGTTACCATGTTACAAGAAGTCCTCGAATCAATTGGGGGAGTGGCGTACCTTTCTGATCTGATGAATGCCGTCGCCACAACAAGCAACTTCAAGCACTACGAAGAATTGACCTTCGAACATGTTAGAAGACGCTCAGCACTAAAGCTTACTGAACAATTTCACCATGAAGTAAATGATGAGACGATATCTACTCTGATCACGGAGCTCCAACAGATACAGGGGCTGACGATTAAGAAACAACACCGGACGAAAATGGAGATCCTTGCTGATGTCGTCGAAACGTTGCACGAACCGACCGAAGATCTCAGGGGAAGACCAAGTGGCATTATCGATCTCGATAAAATGACGGGAGGCTGGCAAAAGCAGGACCTGATCATTATCGCTGCAAGACCTTCTGTCGGAAAAACGGCGTTTGCCTTGCACATGGGTGCTGCTAACTGCCAAAGGGGAGGAGTGACGACTTTCTTTTCCCTCGAGATGGCAGATAAACAACTGGCGATGAGGTGGATTAACGCAGAAGGGCAGATTGACGGGATGAAATGGAAAAACCCGACACGTTTCTTTTCAGCTAGCGATTATCATCAAGCCGTAAACGCCATCGGAACGATTGAAAAGTGGGATATGGAAATCATCGATAACCCGAGTATCAAAGTGTCTGAAATGCGTTCTAAATTAAGCGAAATCAAACGCAAGTACCCGAACCGAGACCATCTTGTAATCATTGATTACCTCCAGCTCATTCAGCCCTCTAGCAAACGAGGAGAAAACCGCCAACAAGAAGTGTCAGACATCTCACGTTCCCTAAAAGCAATGGCAAGAGAGCTCGATGTCCCGATTATCGCCCTTTCGCAGTTATCAAGGAAGGTTGAATCACGCCAAGTGAAACGGCCAATGATGTCGGACATCCGAGAATCAGGCAGCATTGAGCAGGATGCAGATATTGTTGCCTTTTTATACCGCGATGATTATTACGATCATGAAACGGACCAACAAAACAAAATTGAAATCATTGTCGCAAAGCAACGGAATGGACCAGTTGGGACGGTGGAGGTCTTATTTGAGAAGGAATATGGGAGGTTTGTGAATTTAGCAAAAACATAGTTGTTGGAAAAGGGAAAAGAACTCGAAAGCCCACTGAAAAAAGGAAAAAGCACTCTTTTTCAGTGGACAAAAAAAGGAGGCCACACATGGGAGAAGTTCAGCAATTAAAAGTAGCGTACGATCTGTCACTGTTGAAAAAGCAAGTTCAAAAATACCAGTTTGAGAAAGAATTACTAATAAGAGAGAACAAGTTGCTGAAGCAGCAGCTTCGGATGTTGAAGTGGAGGTCTGGGAGGAAGGAGTGAGGGGAAGGAGGGGAGCATGGATATCACTGGAACCGTCCCCTTGCGTTACGTAATTCAAATAAAATTAATTCTTTTTCTTTGAATTAGCGCCAACTATACCCCCAACTATGCCACCTATCAACGCAATTGCAATTGCAACCCAAGTCCAAAAACTCATATAACGCACCCCTGTCAATAAATATTACATTAAATTCTTATTAAATTATCCTGCTTTTTAGTTTAACATTAATTCCCTTTTTATTGACGAGGAAAAAGAGCATTCCTTGTTGAAGGAATGCTCTACGTTACTTCAAGAGGACAAAGGCGATAACCTTTATTCAGCTATCACCCCTGTTTAGCTCAATAACTTATTGCTCTTAGTCTATTTTCTTTATCTTACTTGCTTCTGCTTGACCAGGCAAAGAAGTTTCCACCTCTCCTGAAATGATAACTGAAACTTTATCCCCTTGGTTTAAATCATATGCTTTTACATACGTTAAATAAATGAGATTAGGAACGGTTTCTAACGAAAATAGTTCTTCCATTGAAAGGTCTTTCATTTCGTTATATTCTTCAAGAGAAATGTTATCAGCAAATAGAACTCGTTCATTTTCGACTTTCAAGATATAACCTTGTATTTCTATTTTTTCTCCACCAATTCCACATCCAACAACGACCAACGTTAACAACATCATAAAAATAATACTCTTAATCTTTTTCAAATAAATCATCCAATCTTTGATTTCATTTCACCCAAATAAACATCGCAACATTCCTGCCCGTTACTTCAATATCAGTAGAAACCGTCATAACAACAGCTCCTCAACAAATGCTTCCGTTAGCACAACAAGATTTAGGTTTCATATTTTTTAGATTTAAATTTTAGAATTCGTTCTGTAATTAATCCTATTAATATACCAACACCGATTGGTAAGAAAGAAATTTCAGTATATGAGGGAGAAACTTTAAACATTAAAAATTTCAAATCAGCTATAATGCCTATTGTAAACAGTAATATCATCGTACCAAATGAAGCTATTAATGGAATCCAAAAGGGGTTACTCATAACTCAACCTCCTATTCAATTGCTAAATTAATGCTATCCGTTTGTTGAATACGGTATATACATGTCACTTAACACCCACTGCCATTGGTTGTTATCGTATATTAAAAATTCTGTCCTTTCATTATCTTCATTTTTTATTGAATAGACGACAAAGGTTTTGCCACTAAATTTGTTTTTTACCTTAAATAACAATGTATTTTGTTCAAGAATACGCTTTTGTTTTTCATTAATAGAAATACTGACTAAAACTAAGATAATGACACCAATCATAATTATAAATGCCAAAATTAAATCAACCCTTTCTAAAAAAATATTCATGTAAAGCAACCCGTTTACTTAAGTACGGTATTTCACAAATCCTACTATATTTCACTTGAAATCTCCTCGCCTAATATCCATTTTTTCATTCTACCATGAGTATATTTGACAAAAAAGTGACCACATTTTTAAAAGAAAGTGAACAATGTGTTAAAGTCATCAAAATCCCTTTTAGTGAGGAGAGATAACATTTAACATATAACTATATAAAAAAGTTTTTAAAAATGTAGGGGGCAAGAAAATGAAAAAATTTAAAGGTTTATTAGTATTGTCAATGGCGGCTTTTGTTTTAGCAGCTTGTGGTGGGGACGAAACAACTGCAGAACCAGATACGTCGACAACGGAAGAAACTACAGAGGAAAATACTGCAGAAGAAACAGACGCTTCAGCAGATGAAGCAGTTGAAGAAGGTCAAGTATTCACACTGGAAGAACTTAGTGAGTATAATGGGCAAGATGGAAACCCTGCTTATGTAGCGGTTGACGGAGTCGTTTACGATGTTTCAGATATTGGAGCATGGGAAGGTGGAGAACACTTTAATGGAGTAATGGCTGGTGAAGACAACTCAGACCAAATTGCAGCATCTCCACACGGCGCTTCTGTATTGGAAGACTTACCAATCATCGGTACACTTGAATAACAATAAAACTAAACACCTAGTTACGATTCAAATAATCGTAACTAGGTGTCTTTGTTTAGAGGCGGTGGGAGAGTCTTATTGACATCAGAGTGTTGGTCTATAGTCTTGAGTTTTGGAGAAGTTCGTTAACACAATAAGCATTGGGGCTGCAACTGACAACTTTTAGTTCGCGCTCTAGCTACCCGTTTGTTTAAGTACATTTGAAACCAACAGTTATCCAAAGTGATTATGAAACCACCAAACAATAAGAATGATACTTACTATTCCCCAAGCTGTGGCACTCACTATCCACCAAATTACGGATTTAGCTTTTGTTGAATTTTCCTCGCTTGCCATATTTGCTTTTATAAAAGCGAGCTTACTTTCCATACTATTTTTCAAAGAAACGAGAACAACAAATCCGATTATGATGAAACTAATAGTTATCAAAAGTAATAAGTCCACTTTTTATACCTCCTATGTGCATTTCATTCCTTGCAATCTTCCAATTTTTTTTCAAGAATACGCTTTTGTTTTTGATTAATAGAAATACTGACTAAAACTAATATAATGACACCAATCATAATAGTAAAAGGCAAAATTTAATCAATGCTTCCAAAAAACTATTCATGTAAAGCTCTCGTTAGTGAAACTATTTATTACTCGCTGTAAATATTTTTTGAGACAGAAAGTAAGACAAAGTTGCGACTAATAAAGTTCCCAAAAATGGAATTATTGAAGTCTGTCCAAACACCACTTCTTGACTCACATTATTGTTATTTGAGGATAAATCTGGAGTGTAAAGAGTTGTCAGGAGCAAGCCTGATGAAATCTGAAATACTATATATAACAAAACAAAACTTAAAATAAATACAACATATTTTTTCAACCTTCTCACTCCCTTTTACTTTTCTACGAAACAACTTTGAAATAGGTTTCACTAGCCCCTTCCTAAACGGGGCTAGTCACATTAATTAGCGTGCACTTATAAGTGTGCATCTCATAATTAGTATTCAAAGTACATATTATAGAGAAAGTACTTTGACAGACAAAGTAATGTGCCGTATATTATATTAAAGGAGGTGATGTAGTATGGGTAACAAGATTTCCACAGATTTAATTCGTGGTCATACAGATACGATCATTTTAAATGTCCTTAGACATGATGATAGTTATGGCTACCAAATTTATAAAACAATTATTGAAATGAGTGAGAAGCAGTATGAATTAAAGGAAGCAACGTTGTACACAGCTTTTCGCAGATTAGAGAAGGAAGGATTGCTTGTCTCGTATTGGGGAGATGAAACCCAAGGTGGTCGAAGGAAATACTATCGAATTACGGAAGAAGGGTTGGCGCGATATGAGCAATACAAAATAGAATGGAATTTTGCAAAAGGCATATTAAACAAATTAATTGAAGGAGGAGTTACGACCGATGAGAAATAAAAGTGATTTAGACAAAAAGGTAAATTCATATGTAGATCATTTATTTTCGGGTGTTGGAGACAGTCAACAATTATTTGATTTGAAGGAAGAGTTGACAACCAATTTAAAAGAAAAAATAGCTGATTATAAAAAGTCAGAAATGGATGAAGAGGAGGCATTTAAGGAAGCAGTCAGTTCTTTAGGGGATCTTAGTGGTTTGGTTGATGATATGCGAGAGGTTGGCCAGGATAAAGCGAAACAAGCGATCTATACAAACATGTCAGCACGAATTTCCACTGCAGGGTTAGTTGTAGGAATAGTAGTCATATTATTTGGAATTTTAACTACTTCGATGTTGTTTTTTCTGGGTCTTTCTTTAGAAGCTGTTTCAGGGCCAGCCATTTTTATTGTGTTGGGTGGAGCTGTCGTAACGTATAGCTATTTAACGAGAGAGACAAAGCAAAACTATGCGATGAATAAGGTTCGTGCAACTCTTTATGCACTTTCAATTGGTTTGATTTTATTTAGTGTATTTGTTGCCTCTACAGCGGGATTTGCTACGGGTGAGATGTTTATTGCGATTAGTTCTTTTATGGTTTTCTTTTTAGTGGGAATTACGATATTGTTAAGTCTTATTTTTACTAGGAAAGATCGAAAAAAATAAAAAAAGGTTTTCTTGGATACTCTGAAACTCAAGGCTCGCTATGATCCGTATATAGAATATCTAAAGGTGATGCAGTAGAAGCAAATAGGAGGGGAGATTGATGACAGCCATTCTAAATGAAGAACCTATAACACAAAAAGAAAACCACCCTACGCCGTGCAAAGCAAAGGTGGCCCTCAATAACAAATAACTACTTAAAAGTAGAATGAGACGAGAAGTGTTGGCGCACTTCTCATTTTTATTATACTGTAAAGTCCTTTCTATGGAAACAAGGGGTGGAGCTGGGAGGGGAGCAAGGGCACAAGAAACTCTATCATCAAATGAAAAAAGAACTTCGAATAAGAAAAACATAGGGAGAATTTAATCTTCCTATGTTTTCATTCATATTATTTATCTGTTTGTTTTTGCTTTTTTTTCAAATACTCCGCACGTAATTTTTCAAGTTGCTGCTTTTTAGCAGATTTAGCAGGCCCTTGTTTTTCATGAAACTTTCTCACAGCTACCTGGCCTTTGGCATCCAATTGATATTTTCCCACTTTGTTCACCTACTTTTCCTGTCTTTAAAGAGAATCTATTCAACATATATACTATACCTTATTTTACTGAGTAAACCTTATATACTTTATTATGTACTGCTAACTTTGTATATATCAGTAAAAACAATAAAAATTTAGTAAGATCATTCAAGCGAGAGCCGTCCCTTGCGTCAAGTCAGTTATAATAAAATAACTCAAATAATAATGTAGGGAGTGCTTATTTGATGCATTGTTTTTGTGAGGATCATGAAACTCGACATGTAAAAGTTGAGGGTGATGTTGGGGCAGACCCCTTGTGGTGTAATGAATGTGGGTGTAACTTTGATATAGAAGAAGTTCCTTTGTCAGCTGATTTAAAAGAGCAGCTGATGAGTTGGGCAATGTTGTATGGTGAGAGGATTGACTGGAATTTGGATCGATTGCTCCCAAACGGGGTTGAATTGGAAAATAAACATAATGAACTTGGTCAACAACTAACAGAAAAAGTTAGGAACGAACTTGGGATTAAATACAAAGTAAAGTTTTCTCCTTCTTCGTCAGCCAGGAGTTATTTTGAAGCTGATTTAAAACGTTGAAAAGGGATCCAAATCTATAAAAAATGAGAATATGGGGGCATTCCAAGTGGGTATTTTTCATTCAGATCGACCTGAAATTAAACTTGAAAAGTTGGAGAAATCAGTGTTCGAACGATTTCTATCGATAATAAGTATCTTATTATTCGGGGGGAGTGTCGTTTTTCTTATTGGAATGTGGAGTGAATTGCCAGGCCAGGTTCCTGCCCATTTTGGTATCACTGGTGAGGTATCCCGATATGGCTCCAAATGGGAATTGGTGGTCCTGGTGATTGTCGGAGCAGCTCTTTATCTGCTAATGAATGTGCTTGAGAAATACCCACATTTACATAACTATCCAATCAAGATTACTGAATCAAATGCAGAAGCAGCATACCGTATTTCACGCTCACTGGTTGGGTATATAAAGAACTTTATCTTAATCTTGTTTGCCATTGCGATGATGAATAGTATGATCATAGCCTTAGGGTGGGGAGAAGGTATCGGCTTCGTTCTTTTACCACTGGTCTTTTTGGGCACTGGTTTGCCGATTATAATAGCTTTAGTGAAGTTGATAAAAGTAAAATCTTGAGACTTAATACAGTAATCGGGAGCGTTCCTTCAACAAGGAATGCTTTTTTCTTTGACAATAAAAAGGAAATTAATGTTAAAGTGAAGGGACTGTATTGATCACTGTGACTAAGTAGGGGGGATACAGCTGACATGATCAAGAAAAGCATTCGCTTACCCTTAATCACTTTTATAGCAAGTACTGCTTGGCAATTATTTGCTAATAGAGAGGTTAATTGGATTGAAAATCTATCGTTCTCTTTTGTCATGTTCTTGATTATTATTTTTTATAATTGGTCTAAAGTGCCATATGAATGGAAGAAGTCAAACAATGAGTAAGGGGTTGGAGGAGGCAGGTTTCGCTTGGTGGTTAGCAATTTATAACGTTACATACTAAAAAAGGAGGGTGTAAATTTGTTGAAAACCATTTTTGTCGGTTTAGCATCTTTTATATTTATCAGTAGTTTCCTTTTATTGATTGGACAATTATTTGAAATTAAATTATTAATGATAAGTATTTACGAGGAAACTTCAACGGGGATTGAAGCTGGTATGTCAGTAATACCTTTTATTCTCGGAATAATTTGCAGTTATTTTATTGGTTATCACTATCATAAAAAACAACAAAGTCATTGAGTTAACGGGGGAGCAGCGAGTCGGTTCTTTTGCTTCCTCATGCGTCCTGGAAGAGTTGAAAAGATGTAGGGAGGGGGAGTGCCTAATGGTCGATGTAATATTATTACTTGTAGTTTTAGGAATAGGATTCCTATTTGAGAAAATTGTAAAGAAAAAGTTTCAATTGGTGGACGGTAAGATTTCAGAAACCAATGATGGTTATGAGATATACGTGTATGGTAATTGGACCATTGCAATATTCGTGATTGCTTATTTTGTCATTATATTAAATTGGTGGCCAGACTATTTTAATGGTTGGTTGTCAGTTTTTATCGTTATTACAATTGTATCTGGTTTTGAAGCAATAATGAAACGTATATACCTTAAGCACTCTAAAGCGTATCTTGTCCCACTTATTTCCTTACTACCTTGGTATATATATATAATGTTGTTTTCTATAGTTATATAAAGGGGAGGATGGGGACGGTTATTCTGCTTCTGTTAATAATTTGGGAGTGCGAGAACCGTCTCCATAGTCCCCTGGTCTCTCCGCAGAGAAGATCTCTTTTATTATTCGGTAATTAAATCATACACCTCATCGACCACCTCTTCATCTTGAACGTCAAATTCCAAACTTAGACGATGTCGAATCATTGTTTTATTAACGGAACCCTCCGTACTATGCACAACATTTGTTTTTAGCCAATCGGCCATCTGTTGAATTTGGTTTTGGTCATTTGAACGACTCATCAAGCATTCTCCTTCCTAAATCTCCACTCTTACTAGCATTTTCCAAACAGACAATTCTATACTTGATCAACCCAACAAAAAGGACAATGACCTAAACGTAAAGGGTTCAATTAAAGGAGAGCCACTAAACAGGAGTATAGAAACTGTATTCAGAAGTTTTTTTGATTCTTATGTTGAAATTTATAGAGGAAAATAGAACAGGTTTATTTAACTAACGAAGCAGAAGAGTATAAGAAGGAAAATTATATTTGTTAGTTGAAACTTAAAGAAAAACGACTGAGAAACAAGGATCCGATTCCTTGTTTTATTTTTTTGAGTTAAATTAAAAATATTAAAGCCAAATGTTATTTTAATTTGTCTAATAGGTGTAAGACAAAAAAAGGAAGGATGGATTAGAATTATTCGATTAGTTAAAAAGGCTCAAAAAGGAGACGATAAAGCCTTCTTGAAAATTTTCCAAAAATATGAAGAGGATATTTATCGCATTGCTTATGTATATGTAAAAAACAATCACGATGCATTAGATGTAGTGCAAGAAGTAGCGTATCGTTCATTTGCCAATATAGAAACATTAAAAAATCCTGAGTATTTTAAAACTTGGTTAATAAAAATTACAATTAGTTGTTCTATTGATTGTTTAAGAAAAAATCAAAAGGTAGTTCACTTAAAACCAGAGTATGAGGAGTTTATCCCTTCGGAGAGTGAAGACGTTCCTCTTTCAATAACTCTCCAACACTTATTGGAAACATTAAACGAAGATGAAAAAAGCATTATCATTTTAAGATTCTATAAGGGATATTCATTTAAAGAAATTGGAGAGTTGTTAAATATACCATTAGGTACAGCAAAAACGATATTATATCGTTCGTTAGAAAAACTTCGTAAAAAAGCAAAGGGGGCTGATATTTGTGAAAAATAATATAAAAAAGGAATTAGAAAGAATAGAGATTCCAGAAGAACTTCACGACAGGGCAAGGCTTGGCATATTAAAAGCAAAATCAGAAAAACCCAAAACGAAATTAAAAAAAGTGGCGCTATCATTAGTTGCTTCGACGGCTATTTTGTTTTCAGCTGGCGTAGGTGCTGCGCATATTCCAAGCTTTAATAATTTAATATCTAACGTAAATCCAGATGTGGCATTGATGCTTCAGCCGATTGAAAAAAGTAGTGAGAATAATGGAATTAGAGCTGAAGTAGTTGGTGCAATGAACGATAATGAAATGGCTGTAATTTATCTTACACTACAGGATATATCTGGCAATAGGATTGATGAAACAGTAGATATTTATGATTACTCTTTAACTGGTGTTCAAATGTTTAACAGTCAAATTATTGATTTTGATGAAGCAACAAATACTGCCTTATTTAGAATACAAGCAAATGGAGGTAGGGAACTTAAAGATAGAAAAGTTAATTTTCGTATAGAATCTTTTTTAAGCCATAAAGAAACATTTAAACAGCCAATAAATGCTAATCTTTCGGCTTTAACAAATATTGTTCCTGAAACAATTTCTCTTGATATGAACAACATTCCAGGTGGCGGTGGTCCTTTATATCATCAATTATCAAAAGAAGGTATAGTACAGGTATTAAAACCAAACCAAAATTCTATTTCACTACCAGGAATAGACTTTATGCATATCTCTAATATTGGCGTTATCGATAACCGTCTCCATATCCAAGCTAATTGGACAGCGAATGGTATAGATGACCACGGTTATTTTTACTTTATTGATGAAAATGGTAATGAAGTCCATCCTTCTAATATTAATTATGGAATAGATGATTCAGATGAAACAAACTATGGTAGAGAATTTACTGAATACATTTTTAGCATAGACAGTATTGATTTCAATAATGATAAATTAATGGGGTATTTTGTATCAAGCGAGAAATTTATAACAGGAAACTGGAGCACTACATTTAGAGTGCCGACCACTGGAGAAGAAAAAAGAATCGATTTTAAACAAGAATTCGAAACTTGGAGTTCCGATAAGGTGTCTATTTCTCCACTAGGTATCACTATATATGGGAATGGTGATTTTAATAATTCAAGTAACATTAAAGTAACTGCTACAATGAATGATGGAAGTGTTCTCACTTTTGATTCGGTAATGAGTCTTAATGAGGAGAATGATGTTATTATTAAATTCTTGCCTTCTGGAATTTTAGATACTTCAAAAATAGAATCAGTAAATATTGATGGTAAAGATATTTTAATGAATAATTATTAGGGTAGCTTGTTGAACGGGGAGTTGTGCATAATTGGAAAAACATTTAATCATCAGTAGCTTGTTAGAGAAGTTGATAGGGGCCAGTTTTTCAATATCAATCTTTTTTATTATCATGATCAGCAGTAGTGGGTTTAATTTGTTTGAATTCCACGATCTGATTACAACACCAGCGATTTGGGCTGTGTTTTTTGGTTACGGATTAATTAGTTCCATTGTCATTGATTTTATTGGGAAATTCATTCCTAATTTTTCTACTGGTAAACAAATATTGCTTTATACTTTGTTCGGATATCTCATTTTTTTTGTTTTGATACCAATCGAATACGTGTTGGTTGCTGGAACAGTTGGTGCTTTTTTCTCACTCCTTTTTTTACTAGGTAAAGAAAAGTTAAGACCTTTAAAATGGTATAGCTGGGTTGTATTCGTTGTACCGCTTGTTTGTTTTGTGATGATTCCTTTGGATCATACAAGTAAAGTCGGATGGAATGAAGTGACAGGAGATACATTTGTAGAGGTTGAATACGAATATTTTAATGGGGAGCATTTGATACCTATTCATGGAGAGCAAGGTGAACAAATTTACTTTGACGTAGAACATCATTTTAGCAATGGAAATAGCCATGGCGTATCTCTTTACGATGAAAACGGCGATCATGCAGGGATGAATGAAGAAAATGACGATGTATTGAGCGTGGAATTTAAAGAGACAACGACAAAATATATTGTTGTTCGAGCTATTAATGGTAATCAAGGACAATTTCAGGTGAAGTGGTGGAAGGAAGGGAAGGCAGAGCCTGATTGGAACTAAGTGACTCTCAAATTAACGGAAGCGATAGTTGAGGAGCAGGAACTATAAGACCTAATTAGAGAGTTGGATCTTTGTACTTAAAGGATAGGAACTTTGGATAGAGATTATTAAACAAACGGAAGCTTACCACAATAAGTATATTTGATTCGTTACATGTTTAAATGGATGATATTATAAGAAAAAGGATAACAACGGTGGTGATAAAATAGTATGGGAAAAATTCAATCTTCAGAAGAGCTTATGAAATATATTGAGAATATGAATAGTGATAACTCTGTATTACAGTTTTCTATTCCTGGCAAAGGAAAATTTACACTTGTTTTACAAGAAGATGATGATAAAAAATCTATACAATTTGAAGCTGAAGAAAATCCTGAACTTAAACGCATGTTAAAAGAAAGTGTGGAGCAGTATGAAAATGGACGTGGTATGTCTACTTCAGAATTATTAAACTCCTTGTCTAAAAAGGATTTTATGTAATGTATGACCGAAATGTTATTTGGCACCTGCTGTTAAGGAAAAACTTACTCAGTTTAGGAGTGAAAAGTTCACACCTGAAGAGACTCTCGATTTTATCTCTCAGTTTATCATCGAAACGGAAGATCTATTAAAGAATCGAATAATTGGACAAACGTACACTGAAGAATTCGGAAAATATAAAGGGATTACAAGGGTAGCTGTTAAAAGGTTTAGAGTATATTATAAATTGATTAACAATGATGTTGTTATATTAGCTGTTCTATTTCCAGGTGAAAATTAACCAAACATTTTATTTAAGATCATATTAACAGATATGGTCTTTTCTTATGCACTTGTATCATTATCTATTGCCATTGTCACAAATCAAAATCTAGTATTTAAAAATGTAGAAGAACTTGTGGAGTATTCAGCAATAGTAAAAAGACGATGTAAAAGTGTTAGTGGAAGTTGTTGTTTAATTAATATGTAGTGGGAGTAGGGGGACGGTTCAAGGGTAGTAAAAAAAGGAGAAATCACCCTTTTTCACTACTGCTTCCTATTAATAATTATTATAATGGGAGCGCGAGAACCGTCCCGATGTGTCCCTATTTAAGGAAGTTAAATTTTATAATCGATTTCTTTCATCAAAGATTTTTTGGCTCTTATTTGTCGGTTCAATTTATATAATTGTAGTTCCCTTTTTAAAAGGGGAGAATCCATTCTAAGCAAAATTTGCATGAGGGTACTTATTCAACAAACGGAGTGCGATGCTTTAACAAGGCATCGCTTGGCTTATTGAGCTAACGGGCAGGTTTACGTAAGAAGGATAAATTATACTCATGGTAGAAAATGTTTAACTTTTATTCTTCTACCAGAGGATTTTAAAAGTTTTTATATGAAAGGAGAAAATATGGAAACAAGGATTAAGAATATTTTAGTGTCTAATAAAAATAGAAGTAAGGATTCAAGTATCCTACTTGGTATTGTTAATCAAAACGGGAGACAGATATACTCAGTAGGCATAGAAGATAAATCTAGTATACTTGTTGAAGACAGAATTTTCGAAATTGGTTCTATTTCTAAAGTTTTTACTGCTGTATTTTTACAGACAATGATAAGGGATAATATAGTTCAATTAGATGATTCCGTATTAAAATATCAGCCAAGTTATATCCAAGCATTTTCAAATAATAGAAAAGAAATAACTTTACGAGATTTAATTACCCATCAATCGAATTTGCCAAGAGATGCTTCAAATATTAAAGTGCATGATAAAATGAATCCGTTTTCTTTTCTTTTTTCATTCCAATATAGGTGTTAAATCCGACTGTTCAACGGAATAATTTTATATATGAGATGGGGGTTTCTTAGGATTAATCTAATGAGAAGATAACTTCTTGAACTAAATGGAGGCGAATGCTTAACAAGGGTATTCGCTTTTCTTTGTTACACGATATACATAAAAATATATGGAGGTATAGTTATGTGGGTAATATTTGGGGTTATTGCAATAGTAACAACTTTTATAAATCTATATATGTATAACTAACGGGTAGCTTTGAGTAAGGACTTTGTGACTTATTGGGTAGTGAGCTTCAAGTGTATTTCATTTTGAATAGAATTCTTGTAGAGACATTTGATATAATTGAACTGAGGTGAAATCTAAATGAATTCAATGAGTGAACAGGCAAAACAAGAATTATTTAGTGCTCTAAATGGAAGAGAGTCAGGAGTCTTTGTTATGAATGGTAAATTAGTTTCTGTTGAAGTAGAAGGTGAATCAGAAAGAATAGATCATGCTTTGGATTCTGATTTAGCACAAGAAATTGAAGAATTTCCTGAACTTAAAGCTTCATTGACTAGGTATTTAGATAATCCAGATATGAAAAGGTATTCTGGAAGAGAGCTGAAATCTAAGCGTAATGAAAAGAGAAAATAAAAAGCCTTATACTGTTCTTTTTACAGAGGAGTTTGAATTGTGTTTAGATAAAATTCAACATTTCTTTTCTGATCAAGGAGAAGAAACCTTAAACTGGTGGTACGCCAAAGAAGACGAAATAATTGATTATATAGATGATAAGCTTTCCAGTAACCCTTTCATTGGTCAATCAGTTGAAAGTGGAAGTTTTAAAGGGTTAAGAAGATTAGTATACGGTAAAAGTAGACATAAAATGTTGAACTATATAATTTACTATGCAGTACATGAAAATGATGGATACGTTGATGTTATTAACATATTACCTTCAAGAACAGAAAGAAAGCGTATAAGGAAATAATGTAAAGGTTGTTGCTGAAGAAGTGACAACCTTATTTTAATCCACTGTCGCTCTTACGCTAACGGTGAGCGATGCTTTAACAAGGCATCGCTTGCCTTATTGAGCTGATAGGAAAGCAACTGAATGGGAAATCATTCCTAACCTATTTTAAACTGCTGTAATTCTATAAGCAGTTGTTTTGTGTAAGCAACTAGTTACCAACACTCCGAAAAAAAATGTTACCATTTTTATGAGTACATTTTCGGAGGTTATTAGACATGAAGAAAATACTGGTATGTAGTTGTTTTTTATTCATCATTCTGGGATTGGTAGGATGCGGTTCTGGTGAAGAAAGTACTGAGACAGAGGGAAGTTCTGTTGATACTATTCAAGAAAGTAGTGGCATTGAAGAAATAAAGGGAAAAGCCGAAACGGAATTATCTGTAGATAATATCTTTATTCCAGAGATGGAAGATTTAGAAATTAAAAATGCGTTTGTTTCTTTTTCAGGCGAAGAACCTTTTTCTTTTGATGTCCAGTATCATGCAGAAGTATCGGATAAAGATGAACGTTTTGAAAATGAAATCATTGTGGAAGAAGAAAAAGAAAAAACAGGGATGAAACACCTCGTTCCTCCTTATGTGAATGGGGGAGATATGTACTTTTGGTTTGTTTTCAGTAAGGTAGATATGCCAGAAATGCTTAATAACGAAGAGGGCGGTATTAGTGAAGAGTGGGTAGAGATAGATGGAAACGAAGTGTTGTTTAGAAACAACGGAACAGACTATCAATACTTTATCGCTGTCGATGATGGACATTATATGTTTTCATACAATGTTAATCACTATTCGCAAGAAGAAGCAGAAGACTTAACTAAAACTTTCATTAGTGAAATATGAGAAATAATTATTCAGGGTCGCAAGGAATATTCCTTGCGATTTTTTAAACATGGGAACCCACTACTAACGAGGGTTCTCAATATCAACAATATTATCTATCACATAGCTAAAAAGAAAAAAGGATATTGAACTTAAGGAGAGCGATTGCTTAATAAAGGTTATCGCTTTTCTCTTGTTGAAGTAACGAGCAGGATAATAAAAAAGAGTTTTTGGATTTTTATGGTTTGTTATATGGAGTGTAGTTTTATAGAGGGAGGAATAAAATGAGTAATCTTGAAGAACAAAAAAGTAATATAACGAACGGTAAAGCTATTGCTTCATTAGTCCTTGGCATTGTATCAATTATAACAGTGATAATAGCATTTATAGGAATTATACTTGGTGTTATCGGCTTAATACTTGGAATAATAGGGCTCAAAGAAATAAATCGTTTTGAACAAGATGGTAAGAAGGTTGCAGTAGCAGGAGTTATTTGTAGTTGCGTGGGAATTTTGTTGCCTATACTATTTGCTATTATTGCATATATAGCTTTTATGAACCCGACAACTTATTAAAGTAACGGGAGCTATAGTTGAAAAACAAAAATTAATATTACGATAAAACCGCTCAGAAAAATATGAGCGGTTTTGTTCGCTGTGTACACTGTTAAATGTTTACTGATTTTTACATTTTTCTCTCCCAAAACTGAATCCATTAACCAAAATGTCTAGTCCTTTTTGTTGAGAACTGTGTATGAAATCTTTACATAACTTAACACTAGCTTTACAAACTTTCCTCTATACTAAATTCATATATACTAAATATTTTAAAAAGTTAGGAGGTTTTATGTTTGTACGAAGGGCCCTCAGACCATGCAACTTTTACCGATAAAATGAAGAATGTTACGAAAAGCTTCTTACAAAGATTAAATTTAAATACCCGTTTGTTCTTGATATTTGTGATTCTGTTTATAACATCGATTGTGATCGTTGGGTATAGCTCTTATATAAAGGCGAAGGATCTATCAATGGAATCAATCGAAAATAGATTAGTTAGAGAAGTTGATTTGATGGGATATATCACACAAAACTTGAAGTTTGTTTATGTTAGTGATGAAGAGTATTTTATGCAGCAAGTAGAAGTGAATATACGTAATCAGAAAAATATTCTTGAAGAAGATGGGATCAAGTCTGACTTTTTATACATAAAAAATAATGAGGTAGTGCCTTTTATAGTGAGTGAAGGCTCGTTACCTACCATACCAGATGAGATTATAAATCATATAGCAACACATCAAAATGGAGTTTTACATAAGAGGATAGATAATGAGGATTATACGATCGTTTCTCAGGATATGGAAGATATTAACGGTATATACGTCATGCTTATTCCAACAAGTTCATATATGGCAGAAGTTACTCAAATGGGGTATTTTACATTACTAGTGATTTTAGTCAGTACGATCATCATTACGATACTAATCATTCTCTTCGTAAGAACATTAACTAAGCCACTAAATATGCTAGGTAAAACAATGATAGAAGTTCGTGATGGGAACTTAAAGCCTTCATTGGAAATGAAAACAACGATTCCAGAAATTATTTCATTACATGATAGTTACAATGCGATGATTGGTCAGATGCGTCATATCATTTTCGAACTGAAAAGCACCACCATCGAACTTGAAACGAAAGGGAAGGACTTGAAGGATTCCTCAGAACATAATCTTGAGTCCAGTCGGCATTTAATTTCTACCATTAATATTGTCAAACAAGGCGCAGAACAAACAGCGAGTAGCTCGGATAACACTCAAATGAGTTATAGGAAAATGAAATCGCAGATAGAAGAAATGATGAAGAACATGAAAGAAGTCTATACCAGTTCAGAAAATATGAATCTCTCCTCAAAGCGTGGTGAAGAGAATATAACTGACTTAATTACCATGATTCATACTTTTGAAAAGGATTTTGATCAATTAACGAAAACGATTAAGCATGTGAAGGAATATTCCTTTTCTATTACAAAATTAGTTGAGTTAGTTAGATGGATTGCAGAGGAAACGAAACTTTTAGCACTTAATGCAGCTATAGAAGCTGCACGAGCAGGGGAGTCAGGGAATGGATTTGCCATTGTAGCGAGTGAAGTACGGAAACTAGCTGAACAATCAACGAATGCTACAAAAGAAATATCACAAACGATAAAAAATATGGAGGATGTAACGATTGGGGCTACACAGGAATTTGAACAAATCCTTAAGAAAATAAACCAAACTTTATCAACAGCGAACGAGTCTAAAATTTCAATTGATGAAATGATGCAAGAAATTACCGGTGTTAGTACTAAATTAAAAGGAATGCAAGGCGAACTAACGGGGTTAGAAGGGATATTACCTGATCTTGAATCAGCAGTAGATAGCTTCTCTTCGGTATCTAACCAAACAGTAGAAAATGCAGAAGAAATACTTTCTGTTAGTGAAAATCAGGTTAAGCACTTAGAAAAAACCGATGACATTGGTTTAAAGCTTAATCACCTTTCTACTTCACTTTCTAATGTAACTAGGAAATTTAAGACTGAATAAGGGAGAATCGTCCCCGTGTAAGCCTAGGAATATACTCAAAGAGGGTGTAGCTATGTATGAACAAGTAAAAAGCCAATTACTATCAAATTTAAGGACGAATCGTTTCTATTCTTTTTTACTTTACTTAAATAATAGGAGAAAAAATGATTTCTTATATTATAAAAGGATAAAGGAATTACAAAGAATTATGAAATACCAATCGATTAAAACATTTTTTCAACCAATTCTTAAAGTGAATTCAGGAGAAACGATAGGTTTTGAAGTCTTAAATCGTCCTTCTTCATCAAGCCTATTTTCGAATACGGAAACATTTTATGATTTTGTTGGACAATCTAATCAAGTTTTCGCATTTGAATGTTTTTGTAGAAACATTTCACTTAAACGCTTTTTTGAAAGATTTAAAGAGGATGGATTTAAAAGGAACACATTAATATTTATCAATATTCATCCTAATGTCTTACTTGATTTAAATTATCATAGTGGAGAAACTCTTCAAATATTATCTAAGCTTGGAATTGAACCGAAACAGGTAGTTTTTGAATTGACTGAGAAAAGCGCTGTGGAAGACTTTTCACTGTTTGAACAGGTTCTTTCAAATTATCGTTCACAAGGGTTTCGCATAGCTATTGATGATGTAGGGTCTGGATACAATAGTCTAAAAACATTAATTTATTTAAAGCCTGAATTTATAAAAATAGATAAGTCACTTATTCAAAATATTGATCAAAATATAGAACAACAACAGTTGGTAAAATTAATAATCGATTATGCCAAACAATCTTCTTCTGAAATTATCGCAGAAGGAATTGAGCGAATGGAAGAATTTTCTTTTATACAGAAACAAGGAGTAGATTACGGTCAAGGATATGCTCTAGGTCAACCAAAAGAAGAAGTGAAACTGGGAAGAGTACCACAATATAATACTACATCACGACATCTCTCAGCCGATTTAAAGTTAGGATAGTATGGTAGAAAAGGGATGAAAGCTATGGTTACATATATTGGTGAAATTGTAGAACCTGTTCCTAGTGTTTCTAAGTTTGAGATAAATAGTACAATAGACAAGGTTTTTAAAAGAAATCCAGGAATACAAGGAATCGTTGTCTTAAATGAAGAAGTCCCAATTTCTCTTATATCAAAATCGTATTTTTACCAAAAAATAGGGACCCAATATGGGTATCATCTCTTCATGGGAAGATCAGTTGAATTAATGCTTCATTCAGATTCTCTTATTGTCGATTATTTTCAATCCATAACAGAAGTAAGCAAGTTAGCAATGGAAAGGGAAGAAAAGAATCGTTATGATTATGTAATTGTAACAAGAGAAAATAAATATATCGGCGTTGTTAGTATTGAAAGATTATTATTTAAGTTAGTTGATATTCAAGTAGAATTTGCAAGCTACTTAAATCCCCTAACTGGATTATCGGGAAACCATATTATTGAAGGAAAATTAAATGAAGTTATTAGAAAGGAAAAGTACAGTATTTTATACTTTGATTTAGATTATTTTAAAGCTTATAACGATAGGTATGGATTTAAAAAAGGGGATGAATTTCTCCAAACTACTGCAGAGCTTCTAAAAAAATATTTTGCCAATAAAGGTTCTTTTTTAGGTCATATCGGTGGAGACGATTTTATTGTTATTGAAGAGCATTATGATATCTATAATAAATGTCAATCGCTCATTAAAGATTTTGAAAAGATAACGAAAGAATTTTATACTGTCACTGATTTTTTGCAACAATATATAGTCGCTGAAAACCGGGAAGGGATAAAAGAAAAAACAGCACTTGTATCATTATCTATTGCGATTGTCACAAATCAAAATCTAGTATTTAAAAATGTAGAAGAACTTGTGGAGTATTCAGCAATAGTTAAAAGACGATGTAAAAGTGTTAGTGGAAGTTGTTGTTTAATTAATATGTAGGGAAGCAGTAGTGAAAAAAGGGGAAATCACCCCTTTTCACTACTGCTTCCTATTAATAATTATTATAATGGGAGCGCGAGAAGAACGATATTTTAAAAGATACACTTGCATAAGATGAACATAAAGGAAAAATGAAATGTAATAATACAATTTTTAATTTATAATAAAAACATGAGTTGAAGGGAGGTAGAGATTGGTGAGCACAAAGGAAGAAGTAATAAAGTTAATTAAAAATTTACCAGAAAATGCAACTCTCGAAGATATAATGAGGGAGCTTTATGTAAGATCAAAAATTGATAAAGGTATTCAAGAATTAAACGCTAGAAAGGTTTTTTCTCATGATGAAGTTAAGGAGAAAATGGGGAAATGGCTAAATTAAGATGGGCAGAATCAGCTGTAAAAGATTTAAATAATATATGTACCTATATAGCTGAAGACCCCGAAGAATATGCAAGGATGTTTGCAAGAAGAATAATGGATATAATTGAAACTACTGCGGTCTTTCCATACTCTTGTAGAATTATTCCGGAAATGAAACATGAAATGATTAGAGAAAAAGTGTTATTGAATTATAGAATAATTTATCGTATTAGTAATGATACAGTAGAGGTAGTTCGAATAATTCATAATGCTAGAAATTATAATGATATAAATCAATAAACATCATGGCAAAGAAAAAATGGCTGTGATGTTTATTTTGTTATTCGAATAAAATGATATTTGTGCAGTAAGGTATGTCTGATATTGTGAACATTGTACTTAAAGTAACGCAGCTATAGTTGAAAAACAAAAATTAAATTACGATAAAATATACATATATTAAAAAGCTGTAATTGACAGCTCTTCTTTTTTAGAACTATAATCGTAATGATTACGATTTACATCGATCCGATGAATAAATTTCAGAAGAAGAGGATAAGAATGGTTATTAAATCGTAATGATTACGATTTTGGAGGGATGTTAAAGTGGCAAATTGGGATCTTAGTGAAACGAAGCATCATGTGTTGTTTTGTAATGGGAGTAGTTGTAATAAGTGGGGAGCTGAAGATGTCACACAAGCGATTCGCCATGAGATTTCCAAAAGAAACTTAGATGAACTTATACATACAACAAGGACTCGCTGTAACGGGCGATGTGATGATCGTTGTGTGGCAGTCGTGTATCCTTCTGGGGAATGGTACAAAGGATTGGTGCCAGAGGATGCGAGCGACTTTGTTCATTCACTTGTGTTAAATCGAGATCTAACAGGGAAAGTAAGTCATACATATACGGGTGAAGGGTTTGCACGTGTAGAGGGAATTTCCAAAGGGATCTCTAAAGACCCGGAAAAGGTAAAGAAAGTGTCAAAACAATATTAAGAGAGAAGTGATGTAATGGTTTTTGCCAAGCAATCAAAGATTCCAGTAACGATCGTAACAGGTTATCTTGGAGCTGGGAAGACAACTTTACTTAATCGTATTTTAATTGAAAAACATAATAAAAAGATTGCTGTCATTGTGAATGAATTTGGTGAGGTTGGGATTGATAATCAGCTTGTTGTGGATTCTGAGGAAGAAATTATAGAGATGAACAATGGGTGCATTTGTTGCACGGTCCGTGGTGATTTAATAAAAATTCTTCGTACTTTACACTTTTCAATGGAACAAGGGCATGTGCATTTTGATCAAGTAATCATTGAGACGACGGGCTTAGCTGATCCGGCTCCTGTTGCACAAACATTTTTCGTTGATGAGATGTTGCGCGAGGTGTTTGAGGTAGATAGTATCGTCACAGTTGTAGATAGTAAACACATTACAAAACACTTAGATAAAAAAGACGAAGCCCAGGAACAAATTGCCTTTGCCGATGTGATTGTTTTTAATAAGCAAGATTTAATCAATGCTGATGAAATCAAGCAACTAGAAGCAAGGGTCAGCCAAATGAATCCAACAGCTAAAAGACTTTATGCCGAGAATTGCCAGATCAATCTAGATGACATCTTAAATATTCTTACTTTTAATGTCGATCATAAGCTGAATGTTAACCCACATTTTCTAGATGATCATCATCACCATCATCATGATGATCGTGTTTCTTCGATTGCGTTTACGGAAGAGAGGCCCCTTGATATGAGCAAGGTAGATCGTTGGATGAGCTACTTGGTTCAAGAAAAGGGAGAAGATTTACTTCGTTATAAAGGGATACTGAATATCGAAGGGATGCAAGAAAGAATTGTGTTTCAAGGATTACATATGTTGTTCACAGGTAAACCTGACAAGAAGTGGAAAGAGGGAGAAAAAAGGAAAACGGAACTAGTTTTCATTGGAAGAAATCTAGATAAGGTTGAACTAGAAAAACAATTTAACGAATGTATTGTGAGTTAAGAGTAGGCTACGTCAAGTAGCTTACTTCTTGCTTAGGTGAAACTAGAAAACTAGGGGAAGTACACTTCGCAAATCGTAATCATTATGATTTAGGAGGAGCAAATGGAGAAGTGGTATGAAGAACATTTTAATGAAGACTATTTAAGAATCTATAAACATCGTAATGATGATTTAGCTCATAAGGAGTTAACTCAATTAATGAAGTTTGTGCCAACGACAAAGGGTCAGTTATTACTAGATCTATGTTGTGGGAATGGGAGGCATAGTAGGTGGTTTGCTAAACAAGGCTTTCATGTAACGGGGGTTGATTTGTCACCTACATTATTAAATGAAGCACAAAGGAAAGAATACGGAAATGACATTCATTATGTGCGCTCAGATATGAGAGAACTCTATTATAAAGACGATTTTGATGTAGTTGTTAATCTCTTCACAAGCTTCGGCTATTTTAAAGAGGATGAACAGAATATAAAAGTGTTAGCGAATGTTTATGATGCACTGAAAACAAATGGATATTTTGTCTTTGATTATTTGAATCCATCGTTCTTAGAAAATTACCTTGTCCCTTTTTCAAAGGATGTCATTGATGACCTTTCTATTCTTCAATATCGAATGATTATCGACAATACGGTAGTAAAGAAGATCAAAGTAGAAGATAAAGGGGCATTAAGAGAGTATGAGGAACGAGTAAAGTTATATGAACGCCAGAAATTAGATGTGATGTTGGAAGGAGTTGGGTTTACCATTCTCCATACATTTGGTGATTATGATGGTAGTAGGTATGAGAAAAATGATTCTCCCAGGTTGATTTATGTTTGCCAGAAGAGAAGGAGCGATGAAAGGGAAAGAAATGGGTACTTTAGAAGTTACTAAGCGAAAGATGAACGTATCTTCAAGTCTTCATCTGAGATCCCCTGTTTTCTTAACATGGTGGATGCTCATCATCCTAACAATATCAATGACCATCTCAGTGATGGTAGGTGCTGTTACGATTCCCCCTCTTACTGCGTGGAAGGTAATCTTATCAAAGATTTCGTTCATAGAACCTTACATCATAGTGGATTGGTCACGTGCTGAGCAACAAATTATTTGGGAGCTTCGATTTCCACGAGTGATATTAGCAGCTGTAGTTGGTGCGGGGTTGTCCCTTGTTGGAGTGGTTATCCAAGCACTTGTTAGAAATTCATTGGCGGATCCATATATTTTAGGTGTTTCTTCTGGTGCATCGGTAGGGGCGACACTTGTCATTATTTTCGGTGCTTTCTCTGTGTTTGGACAATTTGCCTTGTCAACAGCTGCTTTTGGTGGTGCGTTGCTTTCTGTGTTACTTGTGTTTATTCTATCGCAAGTAAATGGACGCATTTCCACGGTTCGACTTTTGCTAGCCGGAATTGCTGTATCTATGATGCTTTCAGCTGTTACTAGTTATATTGTCATTTCTGCTCCACGTGAAGAAGGAATTAGAGATGCAATGTTTTGGATGATGGGGAGTGTGGCAGGTGCAAAGTGGTCACAGCTACCAATACCATTATTTAGTCTCATACTCGCTTTGATAATACTAAGGCTTCTTGCAAGACCTCTTAACCTGATGCTTATGGGGGAGGATGCAGCAGCAACCTTAGGTGTAGATAGTCAGAGGTTAAAGAAGTGGCTAATTGTTTTAACGGCGCTATTAACGGGTGTATTGGTTTCTGTTAGTGGTGCTATTGGATTTATAGGATTAATGGTACCTCACATGGTTCGATTAGTGATCGGCTCTAACCATCGATATGTGCTTCCACTTAGTGCATTAGTGGGGGCGGTTTTTCTGATTTGGGCGGATTTAATTGCAAGAACAATCGTAGCGCCACAAGAACTACCGATCGGAATTATTACGGCTTTATGTGGAGGACCATTCTTTATTTGGCTATTAAGAAAAAGTTCGTACTCATTTGGGGGAGGTGGAGAAAAATGAAATTAGTTGTTGATGAGTTAGTTACTGAATTAAATCACCAAGCCATTGTTCAAGATGTTAGCTTCAATGTAAACGAAGGGGAATTTGTTGGGGTAATTGGTCCAAACGGAAGTGGGAAATCGACACTTCTAAAGACGTTATATCGAGTGCTCAAACCTTCTGAAGGTGCAGTTATGTTAGATGATGAAGTAATTACTTCTTTTCATCATAAAGAGTTTGCTAAAAGAGTAGCTGTCGTAGGACAGGAAAGTTCTGTTCCTTTTGATTTTTCCGTTCTCGATATTGTCCTTATGGGAAGAAATCCACATAAACGTTTACTTGACCAAGAAACAAAGGTTGATCATGACATTGCTATAAATGCACTTAAACATGTTGGACTAGATGGTTATGAACAGCGCAGTTTTGCCACATTGTCTGGTGGAGAGAAGCAGCGTGTCATTATTGCTAGAGCGATTGCACAAGAACCTAGCTTCTTTATCTTAGATGAACCTACGAACCATTTAGATATTCACCACCAACTTCATATTCTCGATGTATTACAAGGTTCTAAGATGACGGTACTTACTGCCCTGCATGACTTAAATCTAGCAGCCTCTTATTGTGATCGGCTCCTTGTTATGCAGGATGGTAGATTGGTAGCAAACGGGCCACCAAAAGAAATTCTCACAAAGCAACTATTAGAGGAGGTCTTTCAAGTAGAAGCAACTATATGGACACACCCTTTAACTCAAAAAGTACAAGTCCTGTATGTTTCACCAGGAATGAAACAAGGAATATTTGATCTTCAGCTAAAAAGCTGGCTTCAGAGCTAAGGAAAGGTAGGGCTATGGGGAATTATCCATATAAAGAAGATGCTTGGGATGGTGGTGGATCTCCATTATCTAACACCGTACAGAAAAATGGTCATTCATTTTCAGTAATTGTTAAATTATCAAGAAGAGAGTAGGAAGTGGAATGAAGAAACTAGTTCAAAGAGCTATCTTAGGTTTAGGAATTGCAGCCATTGTCGTTGCTTGTTCAGAAGCAGATGGATCTAGTCAACAAGTTAATGGAGCAGAAGAAACATCACAAAATGAAGTAGTAGAAATTCAAAACGGGGATCGCACATTAACAATCTCTGAAGTGCCAACACGTGCGGTAACATTAAATCAGCATGTAACCGAAGTAATGCTGGCTCTTGGGCTAGAGGATCATATGGTAGGAACCGCTTATTTAGATGATGATGTGCTACCTGAATGGAAGGAAGCGTATGAGTCGATTCCAGTTCTAGCTGAACGTTACCCGTCTCAAGAAGTCTTTTTAGACGTTGAACCTGACTTTGCATATGCAGGGTGGGGCAGTGCGTTTAATGAAGAAGCGATTGGTACGGTAGAGGAGTTGCAGAGCTTCGGCATAGACGCATACCTTCATCAATCTTCTACAAAAGTAGGACCGACACTTGAAGATATATACGAAGATATACGTAATATTGCCAAGGTTTTCAATGTTAGTGATAGAGGAGAGGCGTTAATTAGTGAGCTAGATGATGATATTAACGAATTAAAGAAACAAATTCCAAGTGACCAACCTGAATCAAGAGTATTCGTTTTTGATAATGGCGAAGCAGCACCATTTACAGTTGGACAAAACTTCTTAAATCAAATTATTACGATGGCTGGAGCTACGAATATTTTCTCTGATATAGATAAAAATTGGGCTGAAGTAAGCTGGGAGGAAGTTGTCGAACGAGATCCTGAGGTCATCATCATTGTTGACTACGGTGAAACAACTGCAAAACAGAAACGTCAACAATTACTAACACATCCAGCATTAACGGATGTGACAGCTATTAAGGAAGAGAATTTTATTGTTCTGCCACTTTCATCAGCAGCAGAAGGAGTTCGAGTGGCAAAAGCATTGGAGATAGTAGTTGAAGGTTTATATTAAATTATAATGAATGCATGTGAATTTTAATTCGGAATGATTACGAATTAGGATAATGAAAGGTGTGATTACATGCTTCAAGACCTTTATCGAAAAGTGGTGATGGATCATGCAAAGTATCGTAGGAATGCAGGTGTGTTGGATGGGGAACAAGTTAAGAAGGTTCACTATAAAAACCCGACATGTGGAGATGTCATCACATTGTATATAGATATCGAAGAGAATAAGGTCAAGAATGTTTCATTTGAAGGAGAAGGTTGTAGCATTAGCATGGCTGCCTCCTCGATGATGACAGAATTAATTAAAGGAAAAAGTCTAGGTGATGTTTCGGAGCTAAGGTATGAGTTTGAGCAATTGATTCGAAACGGAAAGCTAGCGAATGAAGAAGTTGATCTTCAGGATGCGATGTCACTTGAAGGTGTTCATAAGTTAAGAGCAAGACATAACTGTGCATTAATGGCCTGGCAGGCTTTAGATAAGGTATTAGCTGATGTAAAAGGGTATAAAGGAATGAAAGGGTAACTGTGAGGTGTTAGAATGAAGAAAAAAGTTGAGGTTGTCATTTTAAGTGGATTTTTAGGGAGTGGAAAAAGTACATTATTATCTCGACTTCTTTCCTATGAAAAGAAAAAGGGACGTAAGGTAGCTGTGCTAATGAATGAGCTTGGAAAAGTGAGTATCGATTCATCTGTTGTCCCTACAAATATCCCTTTAAAGGAAATGTTAAATGGCTGCATTTGCTGTTCGATACAAGGAGAACTGAGTGCCCAATTAAAAAGCATGACAGAAGAGCATGAACTTGATGTGATTTATATTGAAGCAACTGGAGCTGCCCATCCGTTAGATGTGCTTGACGCATGCACTCATCCTTTGTTATTAGAAACGATTCAGATTCATGCAATTATCACTGTAGTGAATGCAAAGCAATGGCTAGATCAAAAGATGAATAACAAGCTAAAAAAATTGATTACGCATCAAGTGAAATTTGCTGATGTAGTACTAATTAATAAAATCGATCAATTAACCGTAGATGAATTGACAAAAGTAAAAGCTACTATTGAACAGGAGAATCCTTTAGCAGTAAAACAAGTGGTGACATTCTCTGAAATGGATATGTCTATTCTTGAAGGCCCGAAGGATCCAAAAGATAGGTTACAAACGAAACGGTCTGAGATCAAAACAGATGTTACAAGCCTACATTTAAAAACTTGTGCCATTTCAATGGAACAACCTATAGACCGTATTCAACTAGAGGATTTTTTGGAAAAGAATCAAGAGCAACTTTTAAGGGTGAAGGGATTTATCCAATTAACAGATAGCCCTGCAATGTACTTGTTTAATTATGCATATGGATATCCAATGTATGAACGGATAAAGTCCCATGTTCAAGTAAAGCCTGTATTGGTTTTTATAGGGGAGGAACTTATTCAACGAGACTTGGAACAAAGACTTAAGAGACAAGAAGTGTTGAAATAATCCTTTCGAGGGAGCGCAATGGCTCGACACGTTACGCGCCTTACTATGAGAAACCCACTCATAGTAAGGCTTTCAAAAGAGAGTAACGGCTTCGCTCATTGCCTGTAGGGTAGTGAAAAAGGGAAAAATGCCTTCTTTCACTACCCTTACGTCTCTTTCTTCAAATGTGGACAATACGGACATTTATTTGTTGCAGGTAACTCCTTTAATAAACAGCATGTGATTCGTTTATAATTGGCAGCTGCTTCTTCAAAATTTTGACCATTAAGGAATAGCTGAAACATGGATTTGCGAGTATGTGGGTGCCAAACAGAATAATCTAGCAGTTTCTTTAAGTCTTTTTTCCCTTGTTCTAATTCGAGTTGACTGTACATCCACTGAACATACCCCCAAATATTCTCCCATAGTGTAATTTTGGATATATGACCAAGCTTCGACATGCTTTGGACGACATGATAACCAAATTTTTCAAGTATCATCGCTAAGTCGTTTTCTTGAGTATCCCTAAGGTATTTGGGGTCAATCGTAAACGTAATTCCACCTTCACTTTTCACTAAATATATATTTTCTAAAGAGCCGTCCCAGATTTTATGATGTGCTTTTAGGAAAAGTTGGGCTGCTATAAAAAAACCATATCGACGCATGAAGATAGAAGTTGCTACCGAGTCATTTGGAGTGTCAAATGACTGTTTAATATAGGGTAACAACTGATCCGTTTTTCCGTTAAGCATGTCATCAACTGACATAAAGCCGGTTGGTTGATCCTCCACTTGGACCTGGAATCGTTTAAGTTCTTCCAGGTTAACCACTTTTTATCGCCTCATTAGTAGGGAAAACACATCGACCTTTCCCATAAGGAATACAATGGGGAGTTCCGAAAATTGGATCCGTTGCTACCTGACACTCCATTCCAAATACACTTCTAACTAGCTCACAATTAATGATTGACTCGGGTGCACCTTGGTTAAATACAGAGCCATCTTTAATGGCAATGATATTGTGTGCGTAGCGAGAAGCTAAATTAATATCATGTAACACCATAATAATGGTGCGATTTTGTTTTTCATTTAATTCAAATAAAAGGTCCAATATTTCGATTTGATGGGTCATATCTAAATAAGTTGTTGGCTCATCAAGCAAAATAATTTCCGTATCTTGTGCAAGGGTCATCGCAATCCAAGCCCGTTGACGTTGACCACCTGATAGTTCATCTACTGGTTTGTCACGGAGCTCAAAAACACGAGTTGCTTTCATTGCCTCTTCAACTGTTTCTGTATCTTCCTCCGTCCAGCGTTTTAACCATGACTGATGTGGATATCGTCCTTGTTTTACTAAATCCTGCACAGTTAGTCCTTCGGGAGAGATAGGGGATTGTGGTAAAATACCCAATTTTTTTGCCACTTCTCTTGAAGACAAACGAGTAATGTCTTTTCCTTCTAATAGAACAGAACCATCTGCAGGTTTTAACAAACGTGCCATGGAACGAAGTAGTGTCGATTTTCCACAACCATTACTTCCCACAAATACCGATATTTCGCCTCGTGGGATCGATAAGTGTAAGTCTTCAAATAGTAAATGGTCATGATAACCTATAGACAATTTATTCGCTTCAATAGGTGTCCTCATTACAAAATCCCTCCGTGTTCAATGTAGACTAAATGATAAGGTTTATCAATGAATATAGTGTAACACAAAAAACACTAAAAATGAGAATCATTTTCGTTTAATTTCTCAAACCCCCTTTACAAAAAGGAAAAAAGAAATTAGACTTATGAATGTATTGAGAGTGATTATCATAATCATGTTGTCATCTAGATGAAAAGAGAAAAATTTTGGAGGAGTCATAATGAAAAAGCAATTATTAATCGTACTTACTGCAATATTCCTGTTAGCAGCATGCTCGTCGACAAATGAGGAAGCAGCCACAACAGAATCAAAGCCTGAAAACGGTAATGAAGTAACGATAGAAGGTGTAAATGGGGAGGTTACATTAGATTCTCCTGCACAGAAAGTTGTCGTTTTGGAATGGACTTATGCAGAGAATTTGTTAGCTCTTGGCTTGCAGCCTGCTGGAATGGCCGACATTGAGGGATATGGGGAATATGTAAATATTGAACCACAACTTAATGAAAGTGTTGTAGATGTTGGAGGAAGACAAGAACCGAATTTAGAAGCAATTGCTTCGATTGAACCTGACTTAATTATTGGTGTAAGTTTCCGCCATGATACAATGCTTGCAGAGTTAGAGTCCATTGCGCCAACGGTTATTTTTAATCCTTATCCAGAAGATGAAAGTATTAATTTATATGAGGAAATGGAAATGACGTTTAATGAAATGGCAAAAGCAGTAGGGAAAGAAGCGGCAGCGGAGCAGGTTCTATTAGATCTTGATAAAAAATATGAAGAGGCAGCAGCTAAAATCGAGGGAGCTGATCTTGCTACCAATGATGTGATCTTAACCCTTGCTTATTCGGGGGCACAGGCACCAGAAATTCGCGTATTTACACCGAATTCAATGGCCTCAATTATTTTAGAGAAAATTGGTTTGAACAACATCCATGAACCTGAGCAATTTGAAATATTTGGATCGAGTACATTTAATGTTGAAGGCTTAGTTAAATATGAAGAGGCAAACTATTTGTTTACGGTACCGGACACTGACAATATATATGAAAATCAGTTGAAGGATAATAAAGTTTGGGAAAATTTAACCTTTGTACAAGAAGATAGACTTTTTGATCTTGGAGCAGATACGTGGTTATACGGGGGACCACTCTCAGCAGGTACTCTACTTGATCAAATTACTGATACAATGGTGAATAACTAATGGTTAAGCAAAAAATAAAGTCTCCTGTCCTACTGACAGGGGGCTTTTTCCTACTAGTTATTTTATCGATTATTCATTTAACACAAGGGCAGGCAGACTACTCCATTTCTGAGCTGTTAGATCAGGTATGGGTAGAAGGACGTGTTCAAGACATTGTATTATCTCTCAGACTTCCACGACTTGTTATAGGAATTTTGGCTGGTGGTGCATTAGCAGTCTCTGGAGCGGCTCTACAAACGTTAACGAAAAACCCTCTAGCCGCACCAGGAACGCTAGGTATTAATGCAGGAGCGTTTTTCTTTGTCGTCACGGCTACCATTTTCTTTCCTAGTTTTATTGGGAATTTCCCTTTTATTACTGCATTATTAGGCGCAATCGTTTCATCCATCATGGTAGTAACCTTAGCAGGGCGTCAAATGGAGCCTGTCCGTGTAGCATTAACAGGGATGATTATTTCGTTATTATTTGCCTCCATTACGGGGACACTTCAACTTTTATTTGAGAAAAAAACAAATGGGCTATTTTTATGGGGATCAGGTACACTTATTCAATTAAACTGGGATGGAGTAAGCTTTGCCTTACCAGTCATTATAGTCGCCTTTCTCGGGGCTTTACTCTTAGCAAAACCATTGGACACATTATCCCTTGGAGAAGATGTTGCTACATCACTTGGACAAAAGGTTTCTTCTATTAAATTAGCAACATGGGCTGTAGCGATTGTTTTAGCAGCTGTAACAGTGAGTGTTGTGGGACCTATTGGTTTTATTGGCTTAATGGCACCACACATTGTTCGGATGCTAGGGATTAAAGGTCATTTTATGATATTTATTCATTCGTTCCTTTGGGGAGCGATCATGCTTGTTGGAGCAGATGTGTTAGGGAGACTAATACAACCTGGACAAGAAGTACCCGTAGGAGCAATGACTGCTCTGATCGGGGGACCATGGTTACTCTACTTAGCCTGGAGAACAGCTCGATCTATGAAAAGTTCAGATCGACAAATGGGTGGAACGACAAAACCTATTAAGCTAGGAGTTATTCTACCAATCATATCTTTATTAATCTTGGTAAGTATCGTGGTAGCTTTTTCTTATAACGGGGTAGCATGGAGTTTCGATTGGACGAATACTACTGTATGGACCTTCCGTATTCCACGAGTATTAACAGCTTTCATAGTAGGTATGATGCTTGCAGTATGTGGTGTTTTACTGCAAGGGGTACTTCGCAACCCTTTAGCGGAAGCTAGTGTCATTGGAATTACCTCAATGGGCGGAGCAGGAGCTATGCTGTTTCTTGTTATGTTCCCAGGACTACCACCTTCTTTTATGACTCTAGGGGCTACTATCGGGGCGGCAACAGCGTTATTGATTATCTTATTAACAGCTTGGAAGAATAATTTTCAGCCGATGCTTGTAGCATTAATGGGTATTGCGATTGCTGCATTTGGTTCTGCTGCGACACAAGTATTTGTGGTAAAAGCAAAGCTCGCAGTGGCAGGTGCCCTTGTCTGGTTATCGGGCAGTACGTATGCATTGGGGTGGAAAGATGTTCAGCTTGCGTTGATTCTATTCCTTCTTTTTATAGGTCCTGCTATTTATTTGACCCGTAATTTAGATACATTAACCTTTGGTGATGATGTTGCAGCAGGGCTAGGGTTGTCCGTTCGATCTACTAGAGTGTGGGCATTAATTATCGGGGTTGCATTAAGTACAGCTGCCGTATCACTAGTTGGTACCATTGGCTTTATCGGACTTGTTGCACCTCATATTGCAAGAAGATTAGTAGGTTTCCATCATTTTCCTTTACTAATAGTATCAGGGTTGCTAGGTGGCTTACTATTAGTTGTAGCTGATTTGATTGGAAGAACAATTATTACACCAAATGATATACCAAGTGGACTAGTAGTTGCGTTGATTGGTACACCGTATCTATTATATTTATTACGAAAAATGAAGTAGAATATATAGAGAATTGAAGTTGAAATGAGGTCAGTAATATGGAGAGGGTAAATTTTAATGAAAATGCTATTACTTCTGAAGAGGATCTACGAGAATTAATCAAACACCCTCATAAGCTAGTAGCAAATAAGAGCATCTCGGTACTAGATAAGCACTGCAAACATTTTATTTCGATGGCACCAATCATGTTTCTGGGAACATCTAATAGTGATGGGAAATGTGATGTTTCTCCTAGAGGAGACCAACCAGGTTCAATAAAAGTCTTAAATGATTATCAATTAGTAATTCCAGATCGTCCTGGTAATAGAAGATTAGATTCTATCCTGAATATATTGTCTAATCCACATGTGGGATTAATCTTTATTATTCCAGGAATGGAAGAAGTACTACGTATAAATGGTCGTGCTACGATAATCAAAGACAAAGATATTTTAAGCAGTATGAGTTTGAAGGGGAAGCCTCCTATACTAGGGATAGGGGTAGATGTAGAAGAATGTTTTATCCATTGCCCGAGAGCACTAAAGGAGTCCAATATTTGGGAACAGGAGCTATGGTCTAATAAAGACAAGGCTCCTTCCATGATGACAATCTTTCAAGAGCACTTAAAGATAAATGGGATGAAAATAGAAGACTAAGAGGAGGGGAGTGATAAAGGGGAAAATGCCCTTTTTTACTCCCCTTGCGTCTTTAAACCATGTAGCGAACTGAAGCAATATGGGTCTTGGACAATTTGATGACTTCCTCAATCAATTCTTCCTCAGAAGCTTCAAAATTCGTGTTGATCCAATTGATTAGAAGACCATATAAGCCATATGCTGTGTAGCGTTTGAAATAATCCATATTGACAGGTAAGTTGTTAATGGTTTTAAATTCGAATTTCTCCTGGTAGATAGTTAAGATGGTTTCTGGGAATTTTGTATGTATTTCAGGAATGGTGTCTTGATAATTTATTAATTCAAAAAAGTTACGATTCTCATAGATATAAGTAATAATTTCAAAAGATCTTGCATTGAGGTACTCTGTATTTACTTTTTTGTTGTATTGATATGGTTTTCCTACAGCCTCTTTTAGCCCTTCGAATACGGTATGAAGCAGTTCTTCTGCTAAATAGAACTTATCATGGTAGTGGGTATAAAACGTACTTCGGTTATATTTTGAATGCTCGACAATATCTTTGACTGTGACAGTACGGAAACCTTTCTCTTTAATTAACTCAATAAGTGCTAGTTGGAAGTGTTCTTTTGTTCTGCTTTTGCGTAATGTTATAGGTTGTTCCTCCATATAATTCCCTCCAATAATCATCAGTTTTATCACAAATGTATAGAAAATAGACAGTTAACTAAAGTATGTCTATTTAGTAGACTTTTTTAAAAATCTTGATGGTTGGATCATATCAAAAATGATTATACAATAGTTTTGTAAACGTTTTCTCGGGGTAAATAGTATATAGATATTATAACAGGGGGGAATTAAAATGGGTAAATTACAAAATAAAGTAGCTGTGATCACTGGTGGTGTATCTGGTATCGGTGCTGAAACAGCGCGTCTATTTGCTTCAGAAGGGGCAAAATTAGTATTAGTAGATATGAATGAAGAAAAAGGGGCTGCTTTTGAAGCAGAGTTAAAATCTAATGGATCTGAAGCTCTTTTTGTGAAAGCAGATGTAACAAGTGAAGAAGAAGTGAAGAATATCTTTAATACAACAGTATCTACTTTTGGTAAAGTTGATATTTTATTTAATAATGCTGGAATAGGCGCTGTAAAACCAACAGAAGAATTAACATATGCAGAATGGAGAAAAACTGTAGAAGTTGATTTAGATGGTGTCTTTCTAGTTGCACAAGCTGCGATAAAAGAATTCTTGAAAGCAGGTAGTGGTGTGATCGTTAATACTGCTTCTATGTATGGATTGGTTGGTTCGCCTGGAAGTGCGGCATATAATGCAGCAAAAGCTGGTGTTGTGAACTTAACTCGTTCCCTTGCCTTAGAATTTGCAGAACGTAATATTCGTATCAATGCATTATGTCCAGGATTTATTGAAACACCAATTTTAGGTGAAACAGATAGAGAATTTCTATCAAATGCAACACCAATGAAACGTCTAGGTAAACCAGAAGAAATCGCAAAAGCGGTATTGTTCATGGCTAGCGATGATTCTACTTTCATGACTGGTAATTCCATAGTCGTTGATGGTGGATACACTGCACAATAATAAGGTGAAATTGTAAATTTTAAACAAGTGGACATCTTCCCGCTATTTGTGGGGAACGCTAAAAATTATGCAGTTTAATGTTAAAAAACGAACTGGATATCTTGCAATTTTGTTAATGTAATCATTAGTAGAAAGGGTGAGCTACATGGAAAGATTTGAAGGGAAAGTTGCACTAATTACTGGAGCAGGATCTGGTCTAGGTCGTGCAGCTGCATTACAGGTAGCAAAAGAAGGGGCGAAGCTATCTTTAGTTGATTTAAATGAAAAAGGATTACAAGAAACAAAAAGCGAGGTTCAAAAAGTAGCTCCAAATGCTGAAGTGCTTTTAGTAACTGCGAATGTCGCTAACGAAGATGAAGTGAAAAATTATGTAGATAAAACAGTAGAAACATTTGGAACAATTGATGGTTTCTTTAATAATGCAGGAATTGAAGGGAAACAAAACTTGACTGAAGATTTCGGTTCTGATGAATTCCGTAAAGTTGTGGAAATCAATCTAAATGGTGTATTTTATGGTATGAAATATGTTCTTAAAGTGATGAAAGAAAAAGGTAGTGGCCATATCGTAAATACTGCTTCTGTTGGTGGGATTCGTGGTGTTGGTAACCAATCAGGCTATGCGGCAAGTAAGCACGGGGTCGTGGGTTTAACACGTAACTCAGCTATTGAGTACGGTCAATTTGGTATTACGATTAATGCGATTGCCCCAGGAGCCATTATGACACCAATGGTTGAAGGATCATTAAAACAAATTGGTGGAGAAGATGGTTGGGAAGAAGTAGGTAAAGCGTTTGTTGAGCCTAACCCTATGAAACGTTTTGGTAAACCGGAAGAAGTAGGTTACCTAACTGCCTTCCTTCTATCTGATCAAGCAGCATTTATCAATGCAGCTGTTGTACCAATTGATGGTGGACAATCTTATAAGTATTAAGTTATTAATAAAGCCTATAATTTGCCTGCCCTCTAGTGCGTCTTTAAGGAAAAAATCCCCATTAACACATGTGTTGATGGGGATAAATTTTTTAAAAGATATTAAAGCACTAATGCTGGTTTTTTTAAGAAATCTATCTCAATCTCATTTTTTCGTGGTTCGCGTTTGAAGAGATATTGCCCATTGCGAATGGAGGCAAGGACTTCTGCACGCTCACGAATAGCTTCATAGGCATCTTGTGCATCTAACACGATAAAGTTAGCTGGTTTTCCGGCTTCAATGCCATATTCATCGTTAACTCTCATAATGTTAGCGCCGTGGTACGTGATCAGGTCGAACGCCTTATTAATTTCATCAATGTGAGTATAATGAGCTAAATGGATACCATTGTCTAAAATGTTCATCATATTTCCATTTCCTAATGGGTACCAGTAATCAGCTATGGAATCTTGAGCAAACGCTACATTATTTCCGTTATTTAATAGCTCTTTCACTCGTGTTAGACCACGACGTTTTGGATAATCGTCACCACGACCTTGTAAATGTGCATTTTCAGTTGGACACGAAATAAAGTTAATTTGTGATTCTCTAAATAAACCTAACATTTTATTCGCATAACTGTTCTCTACGGAACCAAAGCTACATGTATGACTTGCTGTGGTATATTGCCCGTAGTTTTTTTCCATAACAAGCGCATTTAAAACCTCTAAAAATCGACTATTTGGATCATCGTTTTCATCACAGTGAATATCAATCATGACGTTATATTTTATTGCCAAGTCTACTATGCGTCTTAATGATTCGACACCATGTTCATAGGAAATTTCAAAGTGAGGAATCCCACCTGCCACGTCAGCACCCATTTCAAGTGCTTTTTCCATCAATTGTTCTGCCCCTTCATATCTGAAGAATCCTTCTTGAGGGAATGCGACAAGTTGTAATGTAATGACATCTTTCAATTCTTCACGAAGTTGAATTAAAGCTTTTAGTCCTGTTAAATTGGGATCAGTAATGTCTACATGTGAACGGAAGAATTGAACCCCTTTGCTCAATTCTTTTTGAACCCCTTTAATCGCACGCTCGCGAACCATTTCTTCCGTCAATGACTTCTTATTATTACTCCAGCGCTGGATTCCTTCAAATAATGTACCAGACACATTGGCATTTCCTTCGCCCAGTCCTGAAAAAATATAATCTAAGTGTAAATGAGGGTCAACATAAGGGGGCAACACTAAACGGCCTTCTAAATCAACCACTTCTTCAGCGTTTTCTAGATTATTACCTATTGCTTTAAATTGACCGTTTTCTACTAAAATTTCGCTGGAGTTTGGCTCTCCATATATAGTCGCATTAATAAATTTCTTCATATATACATGACTCCTTACATCGTTTTTATGTATCTATTAGTATAGTACATTGCTAACTAGGAACCAAGGAGCAAGGTGCTTCACAAAAAGAGAAGCAAGGGGAGAAGGGGGGCGTTTCGGGACTGGTGAAAAAGTACCTCGAAGAAGCGCAATGACTCTACTATGAAAAACCGACTCACTGAGTTGCAGGAGAAAGGGTTCTCATAAAGCCGATGAAGCCCCAATTATTGCTGTGATGTAGGGAAAAAGGTCTTCATAAAGCTGATGAAGGCCGAATTATTGCTGTGATGTAAGGGAAAAGGTCTTCATAAAGCTGATGAAGGCCGAATTATTGCTGAAAGCAATCTAAATTGGCTGTAATAGCAGTCAATAGTAAAAGAATTGCAGCTTTAGTAACGAAAGAAGCAAGAGAACAGTCCCTACGCTCCCCCGCTTCCCCAATTTATTAAGAATTTATGAAAACGCTGTCAAATTTTTATTGACTTATAGGTTGCTATAATTTATTATAAAAACATAATTAGTAAAGAGAGTTAACCAAATAAAGTTTTAATAATATAGAGCCTGTTAAATAGGTTATAAATACTGAAAATTGTTAGTTAAGAGGGTTAACAAAAGAGTTTATGAAGCGTTTTCATATTAATTTGTTTAGTCGGTTAACTAATGTTCAAAGGGGGGGAGTAGATTGGTTGAAGTAGGGTTAAGTCAAAAAAACGTGAAATTTAATAACCGAAGTAAGGTTCTGAAAGTGTTGAGGAAGCAACCAGGGATTTCACGTAAAGATATATCTGATCAAATCGGATTGACGAAAGCAGCTATTTCTTCAATTATCTCTGAAATGATTGATGAAAAAATAATCGTCGAAACAGGTAATCAAGAAACAGGGGTCGTCGGGAGAAAAAAGGTTTTGCTAGAGTTAAACAAAAATTATGGTTTTGTTGTAGGTTTAACTATCTCTGAAACTTTCGTAACAGTCCTCATAACAAACATATTAGGCGAAACGGTTGAAAAATATATTCATGAGTTTTCTGGTGGTGAATGCTGTAACAAGGATGAGGTCATAGATCTTATTGTTGAAAAAGTCCTATATCTCCTTTGGGTGAATGGTATAGATAATAAGTCGGTTCTTGGAATTGGTTTATGCTACATAGGTGAATTGGAAAACACTGATATCGATTACATTAAGGACCGAATGGCTAACAAGCTGAAGTTGAAAATAGTTATTAGCAATAATGTAAAAGCACTAGCGATGTTACAGGTCGATTTTAGTGTTGAAGAGACTAGTGAAAACTTTCTATTCGTTAAGTACGGACCAGGGCTAGGGATGGCAATTGTTGAAAGCGGAACCATTATTGAAGGTGTTAATAATAAAGCTGGAGAGATTGGTCACACCATTGTAGATGAAAATGCTAATAGTACCTGTCGCTGTGGAAGGACAGGTTGCCTTGAAGCCCTCATATCCGAAAAAGGAATTGTTGAAGACATTGAAAAGCTTGGTCCTAATTATAGCTATCTAATTATTAATAAAAATCTATCAGTAATTGATTATAAAAGTGTCAATGAACTGCTAGAAATGAAAGATCCATCGATTACTTCAATTTTTGAGCAACGATATGATCTTTTCGCCAAATCTCTTGCAAACAGTATTATATTGTTTAATCCGGAATACGTTTGTGTCTACGGATTGATATTTAGTCAACCAACAATCTTTAACATGATTAACACAAAGGTTAATAAGTATTTGGGGTCCAACACGACCTCGTTTATAAAACCTTCCGATTTAGATCCTACTAGCGATGCGATCGGAGCGGCAGCTCTTGTACTAAGGGAAGTATTTTATGATTCGGGTGGATTTCAAGAAGTCTAAAGCATTAGCACTTCGGTGGTAACGGCTAACTTGCCATAATATAAAACAAGTCATAGGAAGGGGTTAAGTAAAAATGAAAAGTTATTTGAAGATGGGGTTAGTTTTAATGGCATTCTTAGTAATGTTTGTTGCTGCGGGTTGTCAGCAAAGTGGTTCAAGTGAGGAAGCAGCAGGTTCAGGTTCTGACACTGATGCAAGTTCTGGTTCAAGAGAAGTAGTGAAGATCATTGTTCCTTACGGTGTTGGTGGAACAGCAGATGCGATTGGTAGAAAGTATGCACAAATTGCAGGGGAATTATATCCTGACTATAGTTTTGTAGTAGAACAAAAAACCGGTGGCGATGGGTTTGTAGGTGCCGCGTATTTTGAAAGTATTGATGTGAATGCTAAAGAGCTTCTTTTATTCGGGTATGGCAACGCTTACAGACATGAATTTGGAAATATATACGGTACTGAACAAGTTCCTTTTGATATGGAAAACTTGAACCCGTTAGCAGCAGTGGATGATAGAACATGGATTTTATATGGAAAGCCTGGTGACACACTGGAAGAAGTGTTTGATAAAGCGAGAGCTGGAGAATTAAGAATGTCAGGTGGGAATCCTTTATCTGACCCTCACCTAGCACTTGGTTCTTTAGTAGCTGTTGAAGATGGTAGTGTAACGGTAGTTGGTTATGATGGAGGAGCAGCGCAAAAGCTAGGTCTTATAAACGGTGAAGTTGATGTATTTATTGGAACAACACAAGCGGCGATGGGTGAAGTTGAAGCGGGAGATTTAGTTCCAATGCTTGCATTTTCTGAAGATTCATTTGACGGTTTAGTAGGACCAGATGGACCTATTAGTGTACCAGGATTGGTTAATGACAGACATCCTGATTTAAATTCTGACACGGATTATTCTGGTTCAATTCTACCGGCTGGAGGATTCCTTACTGCTCGTACAGGTGCAGATCAAGAATGGGAAGACAAAGTCATTGAAATTAGTAAAGCAGTTTGGGCTACTTCGGAATTCAGAGATTGGAAGGAAGAAATCGGCCTAAATCATTTTGAGATTTATGGTGATGATGCCCAAGCTCATTTAGATGATGCAATAGAAAGAGCTATCAATGCTTTTGAGTTGCTTCAGTAGTTAATAGTTTTTGCAAAAAAATAGGGAATTACAAAAACTGTATTCCCTATTTTTTAAATATGGAGGGGCTTTAAATGAAAATTCGTACAAATCTATTAAGTGGGATAATTTTTGGCATAATTAGCATTGTTTTTATTTTGCTAGTTCCTTCTCAGGTAGCTGTTCCGACTTTTAATAACGGTGGTCCAAGTCCTCGCATTATTCCGTATATCGTTTTATATGGTATGTTAATCTGTTCGGTTGCTCTCATAATTCAAAGCCTTGTTTTTAAAAAAGAACGTATCGTTGTTTTGGATTTTAAAGTTGAAAAAGCCTCGCTGATTGTTCTCGCAATCATGATTTTGTTTGGGATTGTCATGCTTAATTTTGGCTTTATCATAAGTGTTATCGTTGTTCTACCTATTTTGCTTTTTATACTTCGTGAAAGAAAACCGTTTATATACGGATATACGATATTTGGAGGGATAGGCGTGTATTACCTGTTTACTAAGGTTTTCAATATTACACTCCCTGTATTTGGAGGTTAAATCATGGAAGTAGTTTTAAGTGGTCTACAAGAAGTTTTAACATTACACAATATTTTAATTATATTAGCATCGCTAGTTTTAGGAATGATCGTGGGTTGTATACCCGGTCTTACAGTAACGCTTGGAATAATACTGTTATTGCCTTTAACATATTCATTTACTTCAGCATCAACGGCAATTATAGCCTTACTTGCTGTATATGTAGGTGGTATGTATGGTGGGTCAATTAGTGCCATTCTCTTGAACACACCTGGAACAAATGCCGCAATTGCTACTACCTTTGATGGATATCCGTTAGCGAAAAAAGGAAAGGTTAAAAAGGCCTTAGATGTTTCTTTATTTGCTTCTGTGGTGGGTGGTTTATTAGCAGGTCTGCTCTTACTGTTTGGGTCAGGATTAATTGCTAGTTTGGTTTCTGGCTTTACATCTACAGAGTATTTTGCGCTTTCTATTTTAGGTCTTTCATTAATTGCAGGGGTAAGTGGAGACAATATTTTTAAAGGAATCTTGGGTGGTTTGATAGGATTATTTATTTCGATCATCGGACTTGATGTTGTAACAGGGGTATCAAGGTTTTCGTTTGATACCATGCTTCTATATCAAGGGATCACTATCATGCCTGCAATGATCGCCTTTATAGCGCTAATACAAGTTATGATTAAATCGGCAGAATACATTAATGCAAAGGGCAACAACGGTAATATTTCAAAAATTGATAACGAAGGTTTAACAGGAAAAGAAAGAAGATCGATTATGCCAGCCATTTTAAGATCGACTGGAATTTCATCCATAATTGGAGTTATGCCAGGTGTTGGTGGTGGTGTTTCTCAGTTTATTTCTTATAACGAAGCGAAACGAACATCAAAACACCCGGAGGAATTTGGAAAAGGTAGCATAGAAGGAGTTGCAGCTGCGGAATCTAGTAATAATACCGTTGTGGGTACATCAATGATGCCATTACTTACATTAGGAATTCCTGGTGATGGTGTAACGGCTATCTTACTAGGGGCATTTATTTTACACGGAATTGTTCCTGGTCCTACAATGTTCACAAACCAAGGAACCGTAGCTTATGCAATTATATTTGGGCTTATCATTGCAAACATCTTACTGTTTTTTGTCGCATTAATTTTTACAAGACAAGTGGCCAAAATTGTTCAAGTACGCTATAGCTATTTAGGACCACTGATTATTACATTTTGTTTTGCAGGTGCTTTTGCTGCAAATGGTTCTCGCAACGAAGTAATTTTAATGATGGGTTTACTAGCAATTACTTATGTATTAGTTAAACTTGGCATTTCTGTTATCCCTATAATGTTGGGGATGATCTTAGCGCCGATCATGGAACAGAACTTTGTTAACAGTATGACGATCTATAGTGGTGATCTATTGATTTTCTTCAAACGCCCTATAAGTCTTGCAATCTTAATTTTGACCGTTATTCTTGTGTGGTCATTTATAAGGGTTAACAAAAAGGTTGCTCAAATTAGCGCAGAACAAGAGAAGAATGTCCAATCATGATGAAGTAGTAGATTAGATTAGATTAAATGAAATGTAAACGATTTCTATGGCGAGGTGTATTATGGAATTTATAAAAAAAGATAACAGTTTCACAATTTCTAGCAATGGTGTAGCGATTATTGACCATAAGGAAAGTTGCCCATTTATTTATGCCGGTATCGGAAAAGAATCCGTTAAACAGCATTACGGTGATTTTGATATCAAAGATAAAATTATTGAAAAAGTTGCTTTAAAAAACGTCGAATTTAACGGGGAGCTTGTAACTTTCAGTAACTGTGATTATAAAGTTACGTTACAAATGAAGGTCGAAGGAAATCGCATTTCCCTTGATCATATAGAAGCTGATGAGAGAATTAACCGAATGTTTTTTATGTTGAAATCGAATAAAGAAGAACGATTCTTTGGATGTGGTGAGCAATTTTCCTACTTAAATCTGAAAGGTCGTAACTTCCCAATTTGGACATCTGAACCTGGAGTTGGTCGTGATCGTACATCATTAATCACTTTCCAGGCTGATCAAATGGGCATTGGTGGCGGTGACTACTATAATACGAATTTCCCACAACCTACTTTTATATCAGATCAGAAATATATTTTTCACATGGATACTTCCTACTATAGCGATTTTGACTTTTCTGAGGATGAAGCTGTACAAGTTTCTGTCTGGGGTAAACCAAATAGCATATTTATCGAATCGGACACTTCTTTTCTAAATATCATGGATATTGTTACTGAGCACTTTGGTACTCAACCGATGTTACCTGATTGGTTACTAGACGGTGTCACAATTGGTATGCAAGGTGGTACTGATAAAGTCTATGAAAAAGTGAAACAGGCAAAAGAATATGGTATTAATGTCAATGCTGTATGGTGTCAGGATTGGGTTGGAAAGAAGATAACTTCGTTTGGAAAGCGTTTGTTCTGGAAGTGGGAGAAGAGCGACGAAACTTACCCTGAATTAGAAAAGCTTATAAAGGATTTAAGAAAGGATCATATCCACTTCCTTGCCTATATAAATCCGTACTTATTAGAAGGAACTGATATGTTTAATTATGCTTTAGAGCATGAATACTTTATCAAAAATTCAGAGGGAGAAGCTTATATTGCTGATTTCGGAGAATTCTTCTGTGGGACAATCGATTTCACCAATCCTGATGCGATGGAGTGGTACAAGAAGATTATCAGAACGAACATGATTGACTTAGGTATCAGTGGCTGGATGGCAGACTTTGGTGAGTATATCCCAGTAGACGCAGTGTTTTACAATGGAAAAACTGGTCTAGAAATGCACAATCAGTATCCTGCTCTTTGGGCTAAATGCAATTATGAAGCAGTTGAAGAAAGTGGCAAGCTTGGTGAAGTTGTATACTTTATGCGTTCAGGCGGCGTTGGGAATGCAAAGCATTGTACATTGATGTGGGCTGGTGACCAAAGCGTCGACTTCACAATCCATGACGGCTTGGCGTCAACGATCCCTGCTGCTATATCGTTAGGTTTGTTAGGAAATGGGCTGACACATGTTGATATAGGTGGATATACATCTTTATTTGGCAACGTGCGTACAGAGGAACTAATGCTAAGGTATCTTGAGTATTCAGTGTTTACACCATATATGAGAACTCATGAGGGTAACAGACCGGACGAGAACTTTCAATATGATCAAAGTGAAGAGTGCTTAAAGCAATTTGCGGCTTTTTCGAAATTGAGAAAAGAATTACTTCCATATATAAGGCATGTAGTTGAAGAAAATGCAACGAAAGGTATCGGAGCTATGCGTCCATTGTTCATGCATTATGATGAGGAAGCTTGCTTGGATATAGCTTATCAATATTTATTTGGAAGAGATTTACTTGTTGCACCAGTTTATAAAGACAATGTTACTGAATGGGAAGTATATTTACCAGAAGATGAGTGGGTTCATCTATTTAGCAAACAAACTTATCGTGGTGGAACAGTAACGGTTCCGGCTGAACTCGGAAACATTCCTGTCTTTTATAGAAAGAATTCATCCTTTAGTTCATTGTTTGACTCAATAGTGAAATGAATTAATAAAAATTAGTACAACTTTGGAACGCAAATCATTGTTGCTGCATTAAGGAACGGAAAACAAATCAAAGATGCTGCAGTAGCAGGGGTTGATATTGTTACATTGAGGTCTATAAGGAAGCTATGCAACTACTACACACGGTTTGTCTGTATTTAGAAATGCTTGGGACGAAACAGCAAAGGAGTAGAATTATGAAAAAATTTAAAGCTTTATATTTACCGATTGGTGTACCTACATTTCACCAAGAAAGTATCAATCAACAATTTGAATTATCAGTACAACTATTGAATGAAATATCGGAGGATATCGAGTGCCCAGCGTACCCGTTGTTAACAATTCCAGATTTGGTAGAATTCATAGATGATAAGCAATGTGATTTAATCATTCTTCAGAACAATGCATTTGCTAACTCTGAATATACAGCTGAAATTTTAAGAAGAATTGATGCTGATGTTTTACTTTGGACATTACAAGAGCCTGTAATTGATGGTGGTCGTTTGAGACTAAACTCTCTGACAGGGGCCTTTTCGGCTGGAAACTTGATGCATCATTTAGGAAAAGAGCGCTTCGAATATATTTGGGGTGCTCCATCGGATGAAGAAGTGCATAAAAAGATCAAAGCAGTTGTGGCAGCGGCAAGTCTTAAAAAAGAATTGAGATCAACGACATTAGCTTCAATTGGTCATACACCTCAAGGGTTTGGTTTTGGAAGAGGCATGGATGCAGAAATTTCTCGTTACTTTGGTATGAAGCATGTTGCTATAGAAGTTAGGGAGTTGTTGCAACGCGCAAAAAATCTAACTCTTGAAGAATGTGTAGACCAATCGAATGAAGCTGAAGGTAAGATGGTCAACCTAGATCATACACCACAGCAGAATAGAGATGATTTCATTCGCTTGTATAAAGCCTACTCTGACTTTGTAAAAGAGAACAATATTTCAGCTATTTCTTCAAGATGTTGGCCAGATCTTTTTGTGGATTACGGTACTCCCGTTTGTTCGGTACTTGGACTATTAAATGATAATTTAGTTGCGGCTTCTTGTGAAGCGGATGCCTACGGTGCGATTTCAATGTTAATTGGCATTAAGTTGTCTAATGAGAGTGTTTTCTTCGGAGATCCCGTTTCTTTAGACAAAACTGAAAATACGGTTACTTTTTGGCATTGTGGAACCTCTGCTTGTAGCCTAGCTCATCCAAGTAAAGGTGCCCAAGTTGGCGTTCATCCGAATAGAAAAATTGGACCTACTATGGAATTTGGCTTGAAACCCGCTAAAGAAGCTACTGTTTTTAGAGTTGGAAGAAAACCAGACGGTTCCATTCGTTTCTTTATTGCAAATGGAGAGATCCTAGATAAAGAACAGCAATTTTTAGGGACGTCTCTAGTATTAAAAACGGAAACACCTTCTATGGATCTAGTAAATCAAAGTGTAAGAGATGGTTGGGAACCACACTTTACCGTTGTTTATAAAGACATCAAAGAAGAACTACTCGTTTTAGGGAATTTCTTAAATGCTGAAATATGCGAATATTAAGGAGGAAATAAAGTGAGTATTTTAAAAGAGACGGACCGAAACGCTCTGGGAAGAGAAGGGGATTTCGTAAACAAAATAGAAGCGGTTAGAAGTATTCTTAAAGAAAAGGGCTTTGACGGGGTAGAAATTAAATCTCAAGCTAATTTTAGTTACCTCACTCGAGGAAGAGGGTTTATCGGACTTGCGTCAACCGCTGCATGTGGTAGTCTCTTTATTACACTTGACCGTATTTACTTAGTTAGTGAAAACATTGAGATCATGCGTTTATATAAGGAACAGTTAGATTCGAATCCTTCTGTAGAACCTATTGGATTTCCGTGGGATGAGCCTAAAAAGAGAGAGTTGGTTATAAAGGAAATTACCGAAGGACTAACACTTGCAACAGAAGAAGAGTTAGAACCGGAAATCTTTAAATTGCGCTCAATTATGACACCGTATGACCGTGAGGAGTATAGTAAGCTTTGTTATGAATCGGCTGTTCTGCTTGAGGAAACTTGTATGAACATTCAGAAGGGTGTTAGTGAATATGAACTAGCAGGAGAAATTTCTAACAAGCTTTGGAGTCATAATATTGAACCTATAACGATTCTAATTGCATTTGATGAAAGAGCTTATAACTACAGACACCCGGTTATGGCGGGTGAACGACTGGAAAATTATGCACTCGTAGGTATCTGTGGAAGAAGAAATGGATTAATTGTGTCTATTTCTAGGGACGTTCTTCTTAATAATGATGCCGAAATGATACATAAGCACGAAAAATGTGCGATGGTCAATGCTGCCTTTTTAAGTGAACTTAAAGTTGGTAATACACTTGAAAAGGTATTCAAAAGAGGGTTAATGGAATACGAAAAACAAGGGTATCCTCATGAATACAAGGAACACCATCAGGGTGGATTGACTGGTTTTATCCCTAGAGAACTGAGAGTAAATTATGGTTGTACACATGAAGTAAGGCAGAATGAGGTTTATGCGTTTAATCCTACAATTCAAGGATCTAAATGTGAAGATACCGTGTTAGTTACAGAAGAAGGAATTAATAATATGACCTATACTGGTAATTATGCCTATGTTACATGTGACATTGCTGGTGAAAAATTTGTGATGCCAACGGTATTTGTGGTAAACAATTAAAAGTTGGAGATTTTCTCCGTAAGCTCGAAATAAAAATCATACCGGCACGCATGACAAGTAACCGTATATCATGATTTTGTTAATCAGATATACGGTTATTTCTATTTAATAGTCTGGTTCAGTTGCAGTTAGGTCTTTTAACATATGAATTTAACTATTATTAAAAAACTTCCATAAAATATGTTGATAACGCCTTCATTTGATGTATAATAACTTTATAGGTAATGATCTTTAATTAAACATCACTACCTATGAGTGGGTGGTATTAATTTTGGTGGGAAATTAAAGTACAAGAGTCAGGGACCGAATATTTCGTCTCTGTTGATTCTCTGTAAGAAACTGATTTTAAACGAATAAAATGTATTTTGGAGAATGGAAGTACAGATTGGTTTTTGTTGAAGAGAGAGAATCATTATTCTTCGAAGAGGAACCAATCGAGGAGGTAGGGATATGCGCAAAAAAATATTGATTGGTCAAGCGGGGGGACCGACAGCGGTAATAAATGCCTCACTTGCTGCTTTTGTTGAGGAACTCTCCCACCTTCATCACATATCTTACATTGTTAATGGGTACGAAGGGTTAGCGAATAACAACATCGTTAATGGGACAGATGCGCTTCATGATCAAATTATTCAACATAGGAACGTTCCAGGAGCATGCTTAGGATCAGGAAGGTATCCTTCTGATGAAACAGTCATAAAAAAGTCTCTTAAAACGATAATGGATCTTAACGTGGATGTTCTTGTGATGATAGGTGGAAATGGGACGATGGCGGCTCTTGCTCAAATTGAACAATTAGCACGAGAAAGTAAGCATAAGCTTCAAGTCATAGGGATACCTAAAACGGTAGATAATGACTTAGGTGGAACAGATCATGCTCCCGGATTTGCAAGTGCAGCATCATATGTTGCCCAATCTTGTGTAGATAACAGTCGTGATTTAATGGCCATGAATAATTTTGAGCAAGTAAGAATAATAGAAACAATGGGACGAAACTCAGGCTGGCTCGCTGCCGCGTCTGGTTTTTTTACACAACATGTGGCAGAAGGACCACACTATATCGGTTTACCTGAAAAACCTTTCGACTTAGAAGAGTTTCTTGGGGTGGTTAAATCATCAATCGATAAATATGGTCATTGTTTAGCAGTTGTAAGTGAAGGAGTTAGGCTACCTAACGGACTGAGTAGATCAAAAGTAGTGAATGGTAGAGAAGTGTTAGGAGGTGTATCTGAAACACTTAAGTGTATTATTGAAGAGGAAATGGGTGTAAATGTTCGAGCTGAAACTCTTGGAATAAATCAACGCTGTTTATCTCTAGATAGCTCTAGTATTGATTCTCAAGAAGCCGAACAATGTGGTGTCTTTGCTGCAAAGCTTCTTCAGAATAATATATCTGGAGTTATGGTAAGCTTTAGTAGAGGAGAAGATTCACTAAACCATATGAATTTAATAGATGTCCCACTTAGTGACGTCATTGCTGCAGGTGAGAGAAAGCTCCCAGATGAGTTTATTAAGGACCTGCCTAAATATTACATGTGGTTAAGCCCTTTGATAGCAAAGGATCATATGGTCTATCCTACACCAATAATTAAGGGTGATGTTTATGCAGAAACATAAGTTTGAGCCTAATAAAGATAGTGCGCTTTACTTGCAGATCAAAGACATTTTAATTGAACGTATTCGAAGTGGGGTATGGAAAGAGCATGTGCTAATTCCTACGGAGAAGGAATTGATGGATGAATTTAACGTCAGTCGTACAACAATTAGAGAAGCGATATCAATTCTTGTCCAAACTGGACTACTAGAAAAAAAGCAGGGAAAAGGAACGATTGTAAAACCCCAAAAGTTAGCTGGGAATTTAGGTAGACTGACGGGTTTTGCAGAAGAAGTGATAGAAATGGGGCAAGTGATTTTTTCAAAAGTATTGCGTACCGAGTTCCGAAGTGACCTCTATCATGAACAATCCATGCTAAATGTAGGAGATGAGGAAATCTTACTCATTGAACGAATTCGCTTTGCTGATTCAGTTCCAGTTGCTTTAGAGAGAACTTGTTGGCCAAAAGAAATTGGTCAACTCTTAATGAAGTATGATCTTAACGAAGCAAGATACTACGACATTTTAGAAAAACATAATTACTATCTTAATGAAGCTTCAGAGAGCATTACTGCGATTAATGCTACGATTATCGAGGCCGATCTGCTATCGAGTCGACCTGGAGAAGCCATGTTACAGATGACTAGATTGAGTTACGGACTAAACAAAAAGCCGATAGAATATACAATAACGAAATATAGAAGTGACCAATATCAATATGATATTCAATTAAAAAGATAAATTTTAGGGGGAATTGTGATGGGATTTATTAGTGGTAAAGTAATGTTAGAGCATGCGTATGAAAACCAATATGGTGTTGGGGCTTTTAGTGCTCATAACGCTGAAACAATTATGGCAATTATCGAAGCGGCAGAAGAAATGAATGCTCCAATTATGATTCAAGTTGGCCAGAAGGTTATTCAAACAATAGGTATGGAACCTATGAAACAATTAATAGACTATTACGCGAGAGAGGTTCAAGTACCGGTTGCCATTCATTTAGATCACAGTCGATCTTTAGATCAAACATCCCGAGCGATTCAACTAGGTTTCCAATCCGTGATGTTTGATGGTTCAGCCCTTGAGTTTGAAGAGAATTCAAGAATTATGAGGATTGTTAGCGAGACTGCAAGATCTCTTGGTATAGGTTCTGAAGGGGAAATTGGTAAGATTGGTGGAACTGAAGATGATATTACAGTTGACGAAAAAGATGCCCTTATCACAAGTGTCGAAGAAGCAGTGGCATTTGTAGAGGCTACAGATGTTGATTATTTAGCTATTTCAATTGGAACAGCTCATGGTATTTATAAGGCAACACCTAACCTTCGTTTGGATCGACTTGATGAGATTTCAAAAGCAGTTCGTCGCCCAATCGTACTTCACGGTGGTTCTGATGTACCTGATGAGCAAGTTCAACGTGCTATAGAACTTGGCGTTGCAAAAATTAATGTAGACACAGAACTTCGTCAAGCATTTACAAGAGGTGTTCAAGAGTACTGGGCAGAAAATCCAGAAGGAATTGTCGTTGCGGATTCCCTTGGTGCAGGGAAGAATAAGATGAAAGAAAAAGTAAAAGAAAAGATTCGTGCATTTGGTAGTGAAGGTAAAGCTGCTAGTTTTGCTAAAAAAGAAAACATCGTGATGTTATGATGAATTGTTATAATCTTTATGCTCTGAACGGTTCTATATAACAATGTTAGGTCGGACTCCTCTCCTTTTGAGGGAAGGAGTCTATGAGACCACTAGAGTTTACGATTACAAAATTTTGTAGTGAAAAATAACATTATACTATCGAACTTATGAGATAGAAAACATTGAGGAGTGAGAATATGGCAATAACAGTCGCTGAGAAACAATATGGATTATATATTAACGGGAAATGGGAAAAAACGATTGAAACGATGGACGTTTTAAATAAATATAATCAAGAATCAATCGCTAGCATTTCAGTAGCTGAAAAAGATCATATTGATAAAGCTGTAAAAGGTGCTAAAGATTCATTAAATGATTCATTTTCACCATATGAAAGATATGAAGTATTAATGAAAGCAGCAAATCTGTTATTAGAGCGTTGTGAAGAATTTGCGCAGGTACTAGCTTTAGAAGTTGGAAAACCAATACGTGAATCGCGAGGAGAAATCGAACGCGCAGCTCAAACATTGGTTATTTCAGCAGAAGAAGCTAAGAGAATTCATGGAGAAGGGATTCCAGTAGAATCGGCGCCGGGTTCTGAAAACAGAATGGCTTTTACCGTTCGTGTACCAGTTGGAGTTATTGCTGCAATTACACCGTTTAATGTTCCGGTAAATTTGGTTTGTCATAAAATTGGACCTGCATTAGCAGCAGGGAATAGCGTTATATTAAAACCAGCTGAAGTAACGCCAATTTGTGCCCTAATGTTAACAGATTTAATGGAAGAGGCAGGTTTACCAAAAGGTCGTCTGCAAGTAGTAACAGGAGAAGGTGCTCAGATCGGAGAATGGCTGCTAGAAAACAAGGACGTCAATATGTTCACTTTTACTGGAAGCCCTCGTGTAGGTGAATACCTTCGTTCCAAAGCTGGCTTACGAAAAGTGGCATTAGAATTAGGAAATAACTCTGCAACAATCGTACACAATGATGCGAATTTAGAGCAAGCAGCATCATTAATTGCTCAAAAAAGTTTTAACAATGCCGGTCAAGTTTGTATTTCTGTACAACGTGTATATGTTCAAGAAGAGATTGCTGAACAATTTATTGAACTATTAAAGAAAAACACTGAGAAACTTGTAGTAGGTGATCCTTTAGACGAGTCAACAGATATTGGACCTATGATCCGTATTGGTGAAGCTGAGCGTGTTGAAAGTTGGGTAAATGAAGCTGTTGAACAAGGAGCTACAATTGCTTTAGGTGGAAAACGTAATGAGGCGCTTTTTGAGCCTACTATCCTTGTTAATGTAAATGATGATATGAAAGTTTGTCGTCAAGAAGTATTTGGTCCAGTGGTTTCAGTAGCAACGTATAAAGAAACCGATGAGGTTATTGCTAAGGTGAACGATTCAGACTATGGCTTACAAGCAGGTCTATTTACGAATAATTTACAATTTGCAATGAGAGCAGCACGTGAAATAGAAGTAGGTGGACTAATTGTAAACGATGCTTCTGCTTACCGTGTAGACCACATGCCTTATGGTGGAGTGAAGAACAGTGGGAATGGTAAGGAAGGTCCTAAGTATGCAATTGAGGAAATGACAGAAGAGCGAATTATTGTAATGAATTTATAAAAAGTGTTAAAAAGATATTTTTAGATTGAAGGTGGATAAGTGAGTTTCTTCCTTTATCTTATTCCGATTTTTGGTATATTCACTCTTGGTTATTTGGGGCAAAAAAAATTGGGGTTCGATACTAAGTCAATATCAACAATGGCTCTCTACTTAATGTCTCCTGTCCTAGTATTTCGAACCTTTTATACAACAGAATTTGATTTGACTTATGTATATATGGCATTGTACACATTTCTACTTTGTTTTGCTTTGATAGTGGTTGTATATATTATTGCGTTTTTTCGTAAATACTCCGTTAAAGAAACATGTGGAATGATCTTAGCATCTTCATTTATGAATAATGGAAATTACGGTACTCCAGTAGTGCTATTGTTGTTTGGAGCAGCTGGTCTTGATTATGCGATTATTCTAATGGTCATTCAACAGATTGTTATGTGTACAGTAGGTGTATATTATGCAGCAAAAGGTAGCGATGAAGGAGATGGGATTCGGTCTGCGATTAGGGCAGTGCAAAGAATGCCGATGATTTATGGAGGGATTGTAGGATTCATATTTCAAGCGCTAAACGTTAAATTGAGTCTTCCTATCATCCAAGCAGTCAACATGGTTGCCGATGCAGCAATTCCTACTATTATGCTCGTATTAGGAATGCAGTTAGCCAGAATTTCAGTTAGAAACCTTGAGAGAGAAAAAGTCTCTCTCTCACTTATTACGAAATTAGCCATTTCGCCAATAATTGCCTATTTCATTACATTGTTTTTACCCGTCGATGAAATGGTAAAGCAAATCATGATCATTATGGCTGCTATGCCTACAGCTGCAAATACGACGATGTATGCTTTACAGTTCAATACAGAACCGGAATTTGTATCTAGTGCAACGCTGGTAAGTACAATACTAAGTTTAGGTACTTTACCAATTATCTTTTTTCTTGTTCTATAGTAGCATGGTAATATAGAAAGAGATAAAATATAAAGTGTCAAATAAATAAAATAGCTAGAAAACGTTGGTACTAGTAGGGGTGTTCTAATGTTTTTTGATGGAAAAAGTATACTGCCAGCAGCACGTGATATTAAAGATTTCGAAGAGATGATCAAAAGTGACTACACGTACCTTATTTTGTTAAATAGCCATATTAGTCAGCTGAAAAGTCTTGTACGCCTTGGTAAGGATAATGGAAAAAAAATATTGTTACATGCCGATTTAGTGCAAGGGTTGCGCACAGATGAATATGCTGCACACTTTCTATGTCAAGATATTAAGCCAGCTGGGTTAATATCAACTCGGAAAAATGTTGTACTAACTGCAAAAAAGCATAAACTTATTTCCATCCAACGTCTCTTTTTACTCGATAGTATCGCGTTGGAGTCAAGTTATAAGTTGTTGGAAACGACAAAGCCTGATTTCATTGAAGTGTTACCAGGGGTTATGCCACATATCATAAAAGAAGTACATCAAACCACTAAAATTCCCATTATAGCAGGTGGATTGATTCGTGAAAAAAGAGAAGTTGAAGAAGCGCTAAATGCAGGTGCATCAGCAGTAACAACTTCAAGACGAGAGTTATGGAGATAACACGGAATCTTCCAACTTGACAGTGACAGTGGAGACTAAGGCAAATATATATCTTGTAGATTACTTGATATGTTGTTTTGGTCTCTATTTTTTTTGTTGCAGGTTGTTTACATGAAAAAAATGAAACTTTATCTGGAGGAATAAACGATGGAAAAGAAATATATCCTTTCATTAGATCAGGGGACAACCAGTTCAAGAGCAATTCTTTTTAATAAAGCTGGCGAAATTGTGGGCGTGGCCCAAAAAGAGTTTACACAAATCTTTCCTCAAGTAGGCTGGGTAGAGCATAATGCAAATGAAATTTGGTCTTCTATTTTATCCGTTATCGCTCAAGTCTTACAAGTTAATGAAGTAGAACCGAGCGAAATAGCAGGAATTGGAATTACGAATCAACGTGAAACGACGGTCGTATGGGATAGACATACAGGGAAACCTATATATAATGCCATTGTTTGGCAGTCCCGTCAAACAGCAGATATTTGTAATGAATTAAAGGAACAGGGCTACGAAGAGCTAGTCAGAAATAAGACGGGACTCCTAATTGATGCCTATTTTTCTGGAACAAAAGTAAAATGGATTTTAGACAATGTAGAAGGTGCTCGTCAAAAAGCAGAGAACGGTGACTTATTGTTTGGAACAGTTGATACTTGGTTAATTTGGAAGTTATCAGGTGGGAAAGCTCATGTAACTGATTATTCTAATGCGAGTCGTACGTTAATGTACAATATCTATGATTTAAAATGGGATGATGAGTTAGTAGAGATGTTATCTGTACCAAAACAAATGCTACCAGAGGTTCGTCCTTCATCTGAAATTTATGCTCAAACGATTGACTATCATTTCTTTGGACAAGAAGTACCGATAGCAGGAGCTGCAGGAGACCAACAAGCTGCTCTATTTGGACAAGCATGTTATGAAGAAGGGATGGCAAAGAATACGTACGGTACAGGTTGTTTTATGTTAATGAATACGGGAGAAAAGCCAGTACAATCTACTCATGGATTATTAACAACTTTGGCATGGGGAATAGATGGCAAAGTAACATACGCATTAGAAGGTAGTATCTTTGTGGCGGGATCAGCCATTCAATGGTTAAGGGACGGTCTCCGTATGATTAAATCTGCTTCTGATTCTGAAAAGTATGCAAGTAGTGTTTCATCTACAGACGGTGTTTATATGGTACCGGCTTTTGTAGGACTAGGAACTCCTTATTGGGATAGTGAAGTTCGTGGCGCCATTTTTGGTCTTACTCGTGGTACAGAGAAAGAACATTTCATACGTGCTACTTTAGAATCGTTAGCTTATCAGACTAAGGACGTCCTAACTGCGATGGAATCAGACGCACAGATTAAGTTGAAAACGTTACGCGTCGACGGTGGTGCTGTAGCAAATAACTTTTTAATGCAATTCCAAAGTGATATTTTAGGTGTTCCTGTACAGCGTCCAACTATTAATGAAACAACGGCACTTGGCGCAGCTTATTTAGCTGGACTTGCTGTTGGTTTTTGGTCAGATCGTAATGAGATCGCAAAACAATGGAACATTGACCAAACCTTTGAAAATAAGATGGATGTTCAAGAGAAAGAGAAACTGTATTCTGGTTGGAAAAAAGCAATTGAAGCAACAACTGCATTCAAATAAAATAATGTATTACTTTTTAAAATAGTTATGGTATAATAAAGATAAGTTAATATTTGGTCGGAGAATTGGAGAGACCACAACACTCTATCGTTATCGTATGCGATAGGGGTGTTGTGGTCTCTTTTTTATTCTCATAACATTACTAAGGAGTGAATGAGAATGGCAAAACAATTTTCAAGCTTGAAACGAGATAATTATATAAATGAAATGAGTAACACTGAGTTGGATCTTTTAGTCATCGGTGGCGGGATTACAGGTGCAGGAATTGCTTTAGATGCTCAAGTACGGGGGATTCAAACAGGACTAATTGAAATGCAAGATTTTGGTGCTGGTACATCTAGCCGTTCTACTAAGCTTGTACATGGTGGACTACGCTATTTAAAACAATTTGAAGTGAAACTAGTAGCCGAAGTCGGCAAGGAACGTGCAATTGTATATGAAAACGCTCCTCATGTAACGAAGCCTGAATGGATGCTATTGCCAATGATTGAAGGGGGTACCTTCGGAAAATTTGCCACTTCTATTGGGTTAAAAGTATATGACTATTTGGCCGGAGTAAAAAAATCTGAGCGTCGCTATATGCTGAATCGTAATCAAACGATGGATCAAGAGCCATTACTTCGTAAAGATAAGTTAAAAGGTGGAGGAGTTTACGTTGAATATAAAACAGATGATGCGAGGCTTACATTAGAAGTCCTTAAAGAAGCTGTGGCACGTGGGGTGCTAGCTGTCAATTACACAAAAGCCGAAGAAATTGTATATGAGAATGGCAAGGCAGTAGGTGTTAAAGTGATTGATGTATTATCTGGTCAATCTAGTATCATTCGTGCTAAGAAAATCGTGAACGCTGCAGGACCATGGGTCGACAATATTCGTGAAAAAGACCAGTCAAAAAAAGGGAAATATCTCCATCTTACAAAAGGAGTTCACCTTGTTGTCGATCAATCGCGCTTCCCTTTAAAGCAAGCCGTCTATTTTGATACAGAGGATGACGGAAGAATGATGTTTGCTATTCCACGTGGTGGGAAAACATACGTAGGAACGACAGATACGTTTTATGATGGTGATATTACAACACCACGCATGACAGTTGCAGATAGAGATTATATTATTAATGCTGTCAATTATATGTTTCCTGATGTTGAATTAAGAGTAAGGGATATCGAATCATCCTGGACAGGGTTGCGTCCACTAATTCATGAAGAAGGAAAAAGCGCATCCGAGATATCTAGAAAAGATGAGGTTTTCTTTTCTGATACTGGATTAATATCGATTGCAGGTGGAAAGCTAACAGGCTATCGTAAAATGGCGGAAAGAGTAGTCGATATTGTTAGCAAGGACCTTGGTATTAACGCTCAATGTACAACTGATAAAATTACTTTATCTGGCGGGGACGTTGGTGGGGCAGATCAGTTCTCGAAGTTCTTGGAAGAAATGATAGACGAGGGAGTAGAGTTAGGATTAAGTAAAAATGATGCAGCGGAGCTTGCCAATTTATATGGCACCAATGTGAAGCAAGTCTATGAAATTATGCGTACGAGAGGTCATGAGGCAAAGCAAAATAGATTAGATGTGGTAGTGTTTGCTTCGCTTATTTACGGAATGGAAGAAGAAATGGTTACGTCACCAGTAGACTTCTTTAATCGTCGCACAAGTGCCATTTTCTTTAATATCCATTGGGTTCATGAATGGAAGGATGCAGTACTTCTATACATGAAAGATTGTTTTAATTGGACGAATGAAGAGCTACAGTTTCATTACAAGAAATTAGAAGAGGAAATTGAGCATGCAACAGTGCCAGTTGATGAGATGGTTCCTTTCAGAAAAAATGCATAAATTTTTGTTAATTATATGAGAGATTGTAACAGTATTGAGGCGTAAGATTATAAAGAACATTGGAGTGTACCTATAAAGGGCACTCTTTTTTTATTAGTTGTTTGCTAGTAGAAGTTATAAGAGTTCAAATGATACAAATTCTATGTAAGTAGAAGTTATACTTTGTGTAAAAAACGCTAACTATACATATTTTCTAAATAATTCTAAAATTAAGATAATTAGAGAGCTAGTAAGAAAGTAGTTGCTAATCTATTCAATGCTCTCATGGTTTTATTAAAAAGGAGGTTTTTTTTATGGCGAAGAACAAAAAACTAATTGTTACTGTTGCACCTAGTAGTAATTTTCATGGGAAAGAAGCGAACCCTGCTCTACCAGAAACACCAAAGGAAATTGGAGAAGAGGCTTACCGCTGTTATAATGCAGGGGCATCAATTGTCCATGTTCATGCAAGAGATAAGCATGGAAGACAAACAAATGACGTAAATGTTTTTAGAGAAATAAATGAAGAAGTACGTTCAAAATGTAATCTGATCCTGCAAAATAGTACAGCACCGGCTATGATTCCAGAAAGTACGGTTGATGATGGGCTAAGTGTACTAGAAGCAGGTGCGGAGATGTGCTCTCTTGATTGTGGGATTGGAGTGGTCTCATTTAATGGTATGGAGAAGCACCTTATGTGGACAAGAAAGTGGCTATTAGATGCCGCAAAGGCAATGCAGGAACGTAATATTAAACCTGAGCTAGAGATCTTTAACCATACTCAACTAGAAGATGTTATAAATATTCTCATGCCATCAGGTGTATTGAATGATCCTCCATCTTTTAACTTTGTCATGGGGATGAACAAAGCCAACCAAAGTGGGATGGAATATAGCATGGAGAATTTGACTCATTTAGTTCGAAAGCTTCCTGAGAATGCACTCTTTGGGGCTATGGGGGTAGGTCCGCATCAACACCCAGCAACAATTGCTTCACTTCTATTAGGTGGCAATGTTCGAGTAGGTTTTGAAGATAATATATTTATTAGGAAGGGTGAATTAGCGAAGAGTAATGCTCAACTAGTTGAAAGAATTGTAAATATCGCTACTGATTTAGGGTATGAAATTGCTACTCCAGATGAAGCTAGAGAAATTCTAGGCATAGCGAAAGTAAAAAGTAATGCATAAGAACGGAAAGTTACATTTTCTTAAAGAAATCTAATTTAAGATAAAAGAGAGGAGGGATAAAATACACTCAATTGGTGACTCCTCTCTTTCTAATAAGTTTATAAATAAATAGAAAGGTTGAAAAATATGAAACTTATAGATTTAAGTGTTTACTGGGAAAGTAACCCGATGGCAGAGCCTTGGCCTCCTCGAGTTGAGTTTTCTTCTAGTAAAGAACAAGCGATACAGCTTAGCAAAAAATTAGGGATTGAACCTAGTGATTTTAAGGATGGCCTAGCTATGGCAGGAGAACATGTAAGCGCGGAATTTATTTTTCACGTTGGTACACATTGCGATGCTCCAATCCATTACGGTCCTACTAGTGAGGGGAAGCCTTCTCGCACCATTGATGAAATACCATTAGATGTATTTTATGGTGACGGTGTGATATTAGATATGAGATTTAAAGAACCCAAAAGTGGGATAACTGTTGAGGATGTTAAGCAGGCCCTTAAAGATATTGAATATACGATAAAACCCAATGATATTGTTTTGATTATGACAGGATTTGATAAACACATTTACAGTGAAAAATACTTACTTGATCAACCAGGAATGACTGGAGAGGCTACAGAGTGGTTAATCGATCAAGGAGTAAAATTAATGGGAATTGATGCGTACACTTTCGATCGTCCATTTGGTGCAATGGTTGAAGATTTAAAAAAAGGAAATAAGGATGCGTTATTTCCTGCTCATTTTCTAGGGCGTAGAAAAGAATACTATCATATTGAGAAACTAGCAAACCTTGATAAAGTTCCAGTAAGACACGGATTTACAGTTGCTGCATTTCCAATAAAAGTAAAAGGGGGAACAGCCGGATCTGTACGTGCAGTAGCTTTAGTATAAATTAAGTGCGCTGATTTTTAACAAGCCTTAGTAAATATATCTAATAATAAAACACTGAAAATTCAGATTTATGGGAACCAGCTGTTAATAGAAGTAATAATCAAACTTGAAATTCACTTAAAAGAAAACTAGTAACTTACTATACAAGGAGTGATATTAAAGTGATTAAAAAAAATATTCGTATTCAGTTTGTTGACACAGATGCATCAGGACGTATCCATTATAGTTCTATATTTCGTTATTTTGAGATAATGGATCACAACTTTTTTAGGGAAATTGGTTTTCCATGCAAAGAGCTTTTCCAAAAATTTGAGATGCCACGTGTTAACGTACATTGTGATTATCTCGGAAACATTGAATTTGATGATGAACTAGAGGTTCATACTTCTATTACAAAGATTGGTAACTCCTCTTTCTCGTACCTTTTTACATTTTTCAAGAAGGATCAGCAAGTGGCTAAGGGAGGAATTACAATTGTATTTCTCGATAAATTAACAGGGAAATCAGTTTCCATTCCTGATTATATAAAAAAAGAATTGAAGAAACATCTCGAAACAACCGTACTAACTTAAATGCTTATTAACTCATTTTAATAGCGTTTAAATTATTATAGTTATAGCTGTTACGCGACCTTCTGTAAGGTCGCTACAATTGATAAATTCGGGAGGTGTAGCACAAAAATGAGTTTTAATATGATTTTTCTTATCTATCTTTTGCTGTTTGCTGTACTTATGATTGGAATTAGTTTAATAACTAGGAAATGGATGTCTAGCTCAAATGATTTTATCTTAGCTGGAAGAGAGGTGGGTCTTCTAGTTAATACATTTGGGATAGCAGCTATTGGTTTTGCTGGAACAATGCTTACTCTTGCTCCTGCGTTTGCAATATTATTCGGGTTTGGAGCTTCATATGGATTTGGATTAGTATTTGTTTCAGCTTTTATTTTATACGGAATATTTTTAGTACCTTATATTAGGAGATCTGGTGCTCATACTTTATCTGAGTGGCTTGAAATGAGGTTTGATGCAAAAACAAGGGTGTTAATTACAGTTTCTACTATTTTTGGATTGCTAGGAATAATGGCAAATAATGTTGTTTCTATGGCAATTGTTACAACTGGATTTACTGGTTGGTCTCTTATATGGACACTAGCAGGTATCTTCTTTATATTTCTATTATTCACATACATTGGTGGTTTTTGGGCTGTCTCATTAACTGATTTCCTTCAAGTATGTATTGGGTTGGTTGCTCTGCCAGCAATTATCTTGGTAACGATTGAAAGATTTGGAGGATTTAATACACTAGCAGCAAAATGGCCCGGTGACTTTAGTATTTTCACCCATGGTATGAGTAACTCTCAACTACCAATCCTTTCCTTGCAATATCCAAGCTTACTAACATTTATTATTATGTTTGGTTGGTTTTTAGTGTGGGGTAATAATTATTACTGGTTAAGGGTTGCTTCTGCAAGAAATGAAAAAGTTGCCAAAAGGTCATACATTTATGGAGCGCTTTTACTAGGTGTAATTGTTTATCCTATTTTATCTTTAATAGGGGTATATGTGGGTACGGAGTTTTTTGAAAGTTTTGTTCCAGTGGGAACAAACGCTCCTGAATCTGCTTACGGAATTTTACTATCGGCACTTCCTATTGGTCTTGCGGCATTTGGACTAATTTGTGCACTTGCAGCTTCTATTTCAACAGCAACAACCGCATTAATGGGGGCTTCAAGTACTGCAGTAAGAGATATTTATCAGCGATACATTAGGAAAGAAGCAACGCCCCAACAATTAATTATACCTTCTAAGGTTATAACATTAATTCTTGGTCTTCTTGTGTGGTTTTTAACCTTTTATCCAGGTGGACCTGTCTATCTTTTTGCGTTCGCTACAGCATGGCTAGGCCCACCAACTATCCTTGTTTTACTAGGAGTGTGGTGGAAAAGAACGACAGCAAAAGGTGCTTTTGCTGGAGCACTAACTGGGGTTATTGTTACTACCATAGTAACAATCCTTGATATTAGTCAAATATTTCAAGTTAGCCAATATACACATATTGGAGTAATAGCTTTAATCGTAACCGTTTCTATGACGGTAGTTGTAAGCTTAATGACACAACCTAAATATTATGGAAGAAAGGGTTGGGAAATCTCTAGTGAAATCAGCACATCTGATATTAAGTTATCCCAACATGATAAAGATGTTTTGCTATTAATTAACCGAGGATATAAAACAATGGCGGCAGTAACTGATATGTTAGGTATAGACTCTTCAGTAAGTAATGGAATTGTTGAAAAACTCGACGAACTACGCTTGATTTCACGTGAGAAATTAGCTGGTCCAGGTTTTTATACTTTTACGCTAACTAATCAAGGAAGTAAAGTAATAAAAGATGATGTGAAATTTATTGTAGACGATCTAATTGAAGAAGAATTGAATTTTATGTTACATGTGCAAAGGGGACAGGAAAGTTTACAGCAGTACGTTGAGTATGAAAATATAGATTCTCTAAAAGTATCAGCTATTTTTAATAAATTAAATGAAAGCGGTTACTTAGAGGATAAGGGATTATGGAAACGAAAGATTTTAATTACAGAAAAGGGGGAGAGCATTATTAATTCTAATGTTAATATCAAAAGTGCACCATACTGATGGATGTAAAATCAAGGTATCCTATTAATAGGGATACCTTGATTTTTTTAGATTATATTTCTTAACTTACCCATATTTAGATAGAGTGTTTCGTAAATAATGTAAAAACTCCCTAACAACTATAGACTGATGCTTTTGGTTGGGAATTAAACTAACCAAACTAGGTTCATAAAAGCCATTATGGTCAAAATATGGAATGACGACAATATCTCCACTTAATACAAGCGGGTCCTCCTTTATCCAGTAGTCAGTATATATTCCTACACCCAAATTACTTACAATTAAATTTTTAACTACATCGTGATTGTTTGATTGTAAAATAACGTTTCCATCTCCGTGTTTTGAAAATAAACTGTTCCAAAAAGTACGAGAAAGTTCTTCATCTCGAATTATTAAAGGATGTTGAATTAATTCTTCAGGGGTTACAACTTTATTAATAGATAATGGAGAATCTTTGCTAACGCAAACCATCAATTTTGATTTTAATAATGGTTGAAAAGATAATTTAGAATTTATTTCTTTAAGAGCCTCTTCATTTGCCAATATAAGTCCAATATTGAATTGGTTATTTTTAATGGACTTTATTATTTCAAACGACTCCTCTTCTTGAATTTTAATTTGTACATTTGGATGATCCTTTTTAAAAGCAGAAATAACTTCCGGAAGAAAGGTTGAAAAAAAGATTGTCGAAGCTGTTATTTTTACTTCTCCTTTTAAGAGTTCTGCTTCTTGTCCTACATCTTTTATTTCCGCTATTTTATTCAATACATCGTATGATAATTTTAATATTTGTTTCCCTTCATCTGTGCATTCAGTTCCTGAACGAGAGCGAACAAATATAGTAATTCCAAGTTCAGATTCTAGATTTGAAATTGCTTGGCTTATGGCTGAGTGAGAGATAAAAAGTTTTTCAGAAGCTTTTAAAATACTCCCCTGCTCAGCAACTTCAATAATATATTGGAGTTGGTCTAAATTCATTGTTGGACAGTCCTCCTTATTTTCATAAAAAAGTTGAGTTCATTGTAAATAGTAGAAGGAGCATTCCAAAAATCGTGTGCGTACCTGGCAAAACTGGCTTTAAAAACAGGAAGCACAAAATGCTTCCTGTTTTTTATATGAATATAATTTTATTACTTGTTGAGTCCCATTAATAACATCCTCAATTAGAATCCATTATCACCATACTGTTCCTTTGCAGCCTGAAGGTGTTCAATACCATGGGCTAAAGGGAAGACAGGCTCTATCGCATCACTTGAAAGCGATGTGAGAAAGTTGCTTCACAAAAAGTCATATCCAAGACTGTTTGATAACTCTTTTGATGCCTTTTTTAATTCTGTTGTAACAGTTGAGTTAGGGGAGACGTCAATAACTTCTGAAAGTCCAATCACACAAAGTGCAGCTACTAACTCGTTCTTTTGGTCGAAAACCGGAGTGGCGATCGCGGTAATCCCCGGTATATAGGTCGTTGTGTACGCGTACCCATTTTCTTTAACCGTTGAAATCAGTTGATCATATTCCTCGTTGCTTACAGAAAATTCCTCTAATTCGGATTGAATAAAGCTCTCTGTTTTTTCTTTTGGATAATGAGCTGCAAAGATGTTGCCGGTGGCAGTGACTAAGAGTGGCGCTGATGAACCGACTCGTACATTAATATTGAAAGTTTTCTTGCTTTCTTCCCATGTAATGAAGATAGGACCGGCATTTTCAATCCAGATCGATAACGCAACAGTTTCATCCAGTTGCTCACTTAATTTTTTAATAAAAGGTTCTGCTTTAGCTCGAATGTCATAATTGCTTAAACTCCGTATGCCGATTAAACTCAATTCACTTCCTAAGGAATAGCGTAGGTCATCATCTTTCTCAAGAAAGCCAATCCTACACAAACTTATTAAATATCGATAGAGTTGGCTTTTGGGCATACCACAAGCCTTTGAAATTTCTGTAATTGTTAAAGGTTTAGCTGCATCTGAAACGATTTTTAGTATGGAAAAGCCTGATTCAATAGACTGAATCCCCTTTTTTTCTGCTTCGATTGTTCCCATTGATTTTTCCTCCTATGACTATCGTTAAATGAATGTTTTAGTAATTTACTAACATTGTTCAATCCAAGTAAGACAAAATCCTTTATACATTATACATTTTGAGTTAATTCGATGTTTTGAAACTAGTCAGAAAATTTTATTGACATTTCGTTTTTCTGTCTATATAATTTGAATTAACAACGATAGATCAACTTAGTTAACGATAGTTTAACACTTAAAAAGCATTGAAGCAATAGAAAAATGATTTAAACAAAAGATGAAAAAACTCACTGTATGAGTTAATGAACTAATTCATCTTTTCTTTTACCAACAAAGTGAAACCGGTTGCAAAGTGAAATAGAAAAACCGAATTGAAAAGGGTGATTTCAATGAATTCATTAAAAGCGAAGAAAGTATTGAATGCTCTGTCTAAAGGGAAGCTCGCTATTTTAACAGATAAACATGAACATGGAAAGCTTATAAGCCTCGTAGATAAGGTTACACCGGAGGATATTAACTTCATGGTGACACATGCAAAAGGATTTTTAAGTGTCGCAATGGAGAACAATCGAGCAAAACAGCTCGATTTCACTAACCAAAACGGTGCTGAACCAAATAACACCCATGCTTTTACGATTTCGGTTGACGTAGAGGGAACTACTACTGGTATTTCAGCCTTTGAAAGACATGACACAATAAAGGCACTAATCGACCCGAATCGAGAACCGGAAGAGTTTAAGAGGCCGGGCCATGTGTTTCCAGTACTTGCTCATGAGGAAGGAATTTATGGAAAACAAAGTCATACAGAAGTAAGCTTGGAGCTTGCAAAGTTGAACGGTGCATACCCAGCTGTAGTGATGTGCGACCTTCTTAATGAAAAAGGTGAGCTTTCGACTTTACAAGAAATTGAGTTATTTGCTGAGAGATTCAATATCGAACTAATGAAAATGGACGATTTCTTGTTTGAATTTATACGATCTCAACAAGCTTTCACGGTTGATACAAAATCAAAAGTGAAAACGTATCATGGAGAATTTGACGTAAGTACATTTGCAAATAAGTATGATTCATTACATGATCAAATTCTTGTTCATAATTCCGTGTATCCTAGTGAAATCATGCCAGTCTATGTTCATGAAGATTGTGATCAGTGTGACTTCCGATTATGTGATTGCCAATTAAAGTTAGATAAAGCACTTACTAAGATCAAGAAATTAGGTAGAGGGGCTTGCATCTTTATTAGAAACAGAGAGGAAGATTCTCTTCTAACTAGGTTAGGTGAAAACCATAAAAGTTTCATCATTAGACAGATCTTAGTTGCGAGTGGCTTGAAAGACATTCGTTTGCTAAATGATATTACGTTAGATCAAAGTCTATTAGAAGATATTACGTTACATCCTAATGAAAGCGCAGATATGGTAATAAGTGGTAGAAATAGCATGAAAAGACATGTGGTGTAATTCAAATTAGAATCCATTTTTAAACTTAGGGGGATTTTGAATTGAACTATGAAAAAGTGATCCTAGAGTGCTTAGAAAAGCATCCAGGTGCAAGTTCCAATCGAGTGTTGAAGTTTTGTACTTTAATTGATAGAGATTTATCAAGTAAAGGGAGGGATGAATCAAAGTCGTATATCTTTAAAAGTTTAAGATTATTAAGGAAAAATAGGAAAGTCATTAATAAAGGAAACTCATGGTTTGTAATGAAAAAAAGGAGTGATAGAAAGTGACACAAGTATCAGATCATGTACAAAAATTTAAAGACGTATTGGGGAACTATCCTACGGGTGTAACCGTGGTGACAACAAGTGATGAACAAGGGGTGCCCGTGGGGTTAACGGTTAATTCGTTTGCTTCGGTATCGCTAGATCCATTGCTAGTGTTATGGTCTATTGATCATAAGGTTTCTAGTTTGGATATATTTAAAAATGCTGATAAGTTTGCTGTTCATGTCTTGGCTGGGGATCAACAAGATATTTGTAAGTTGTTTGCAAGTAAGGAAGTAGATCGTTTTTCTAATTGTGAATGGAATACTTCTGAACATGGTCTGCCGATTGTGTCTGGTGCCTTTGCCGTTCTACAATGTAAAACATTTAAACAAGTAGAAGCTGGAGACCATACGATTTTAATCGGAGAGGTTATTGATATTGAGATAGATGATAAAGAAGCAATGTTATATCATAATCGAAAATTTGGACCGATCCCTGCTGAGTTTCATCAGTAAAAAGCAATTGTTTTTATAGAGTAGGTTTGTGAGTTTGTCAGTCGAGAATTCGGAATAATAACACTCAAAAAAATATTTCGAAAACTTATTGACAACGCTTTCATAGATGCATATAATTCAAATTAGTTACTAATCGTTAACAAGGTTAATCATAATCAAACAAAAGAGGAGAGATACAAATGAAATTTGGTTACTTTACACTTACAGACAATCCGGTTGAATATGGTGATACAAGAAAAGATGCGAATCAAATGATTTTAGATCTAGTTGATCAAAGTGTTTATGCTGAGGAATTAGGATTTAACTCAGTTTGGGTTCCGGAACACCACTTCAGTGCATTAGGCGTCTTGCCTTCACCTTCTGTGTTCTTAGCGCACGTAGCAGCAAAAACGAGCAAAATCGAATTAGCACCGGCAACGGTTTTACTTCCTGCAAGTCATCCAATCCGTATGGTTGAAGAATATGCGCTACTTGATTTACTAAGTAACGGTAGAGCAATCTTCTCAGCAGGAAGAGGTTATGATAAGCGTGAATATGACGTATTCCAAGTAGATTTCAATGAAAGCAGAGAGATCTTCTTCGAACAATTAGATATTATGAAGAAAGCTTGGACGCAAGATTCTAAACTTTCATATGACGGAAAGTATTACAAGTTCCCTGAAATTGAAATCACACCAAAGCCAGTACAAAATCCAGCACCACCAATCTATGTAGCAGCATTCTCTGAGCCTAGTATTCTAAAAGCAGCTGAAATGGGTGAGCATGTTATCTTCGCTCCGTTCGCAGCAACAATGGTATTTGGTAGCGTTGCAAATGCTGTAAACACATTTAAAGCAGAATCTGCGAAACACGGATTCTCAGGAAAACAAGCAAAATGCTCGTTCTTCTTGAATGTAACCGAAACTCCAGAAGAAACAGAAGCAACAAAAGAGCGTATGCTTAAATACTTTACGGGTCTAGTACCAGCGTTCCCGGATGATCCAACAACTGCACCACCTCATATTCGCTATTTCGTAGACATCGTAGAAAAGCTTAAAAATATGAGAACAGAAGACTTAAGTGAAGCTAGTATCATCGTTGGTGATGGAGAGTACGTAACAGCGAAACTTAAAGAGCTTGAAGAAGCAGGAATCGAAGAAGTTATTATCTACTTTGACTTTGGTGGTCTATCACACGCTGAAACATTAAAAGCGATGGAGCGCTTTGCAACACAGGTTATGCCACACTTTGAAAATAGCAATATCAATGTTGAAGCAAAAGTTAACTCATAAGGGATGAAAACAGGGGAGTGGGCTGCAATCTAGTCAACTCCCTTTCCTACTAACTAGTAAGGGAGTAAATTTCAACATCCCTTGTTTTGGACATGGTGTATGATGGATCTAGAACCATGACATATATAATGAAGAAAAAAATTATTAAACTAAATAGGGGGTTACGATATTGAGCCATCGACTAAAAAGAATCCTTGTCTTAATAGGCTTATTAATCATGATTTTTCTTCACTTTGATTTTTGGTGGTTTGATCAAGTTAATCCAATTTTATTCGGTTTTATGCCAATTGCCTTGTGGTTTCAAGTATTAGTTGGGGGAATCCTTGCTTCCATTTTCTTGTTTTTTGCCTATAAAGTCATTTGGCCTGATGTTCCAGAACACTTCGAAGATGAAGACTGATTGATAAGGAGGAATAAAATTGGATAATCGAATACTTCTAGTTTTTATTGTAGCAGCCATTTATATGTTGTTTATCATTCTAATGGGATGGAGAGCTCAAAGACAAACAGCAAATACAGGAGAAGATTATTTTTTAGCTAGTCGATCGATTTCAAGTTTTTATTTATTTTGTGCAATTATAGGTGCTAATTTATCGGCCTTTGTAATGATGGGAATGCCTGGGTCAGCTTATCATAATGGGTTTGGAATGTATGGTTTAATTATGGGTGCTGGTTCATTTATGATCGGGTTCACAACTTACTATTTTGGAGTGAGAGTCTGGATTTTAGGGAAAAAGTTCGGATATAGTACTCCGAGTGAATTTTATGGAGAGCGCTTTCAAAGTAATTCGATCTCCTTAATCATGTTCGTTATCTTTGCCATCTATACGATGCCTTATGTTGTTACAGGACAAATTGGGGCTGGAGCAGGGTTTGAAACCTTTACAAACGGAATCATTCCTTATTGGCTAGGATCTCTAATCATTACCATTGTTGTAGGGTATTATGTTTGGGGAGGTGGAATGAGAGGAACCGTTATAACCAATACAGCTCAAGTTATTATTTTCACTGTGTTTCTTCTTCTAGCCGTTGTTTTACTTGCTAATGAAAGTGGTGGATTCAGGGGAATAACAGAAAGAGTGCTACAAGAACAGCCACATCTTTTACAAAGAGACGGAATCCCAGCCTTTTCATGGCAAGTATGGTTTAGTCAGTGGTTATTGTTCGCGTTCGTGGTATTCAGTTTTCCACATGTTTTTGTAAGGTTATTAGCAAGTAAAAGCAGTAATGTATTACGTCAAAACAGTATTATGTATCCGCTAGGGATGTCGTTCATTTATGTACTTGCGGTTACTCTTGGGGTATGGGGAGCAGTATTGATTCCTGGATTAGAGGGAAGTGCTTCTGACAGTATCGTCTTCATGTTAACATTTGAGTATCTGCCATTATGGATGGGTGGACTAGCATTAGTCGGTTTATTCGCAATGGTTATGTCAACAATGGATGCACAGCTTTTAACAATGAGTAATTTATTTACGAATGATATTGTCAAAAAATACTTCAAAATAGAAAGTGAAGCAAAAACCGTTCACTACGGTCGTATGTTTGTTGTTCTTCTACTTGCGATTTCATATGTTGTATCACTGCTTAGACCTGCAAGTGTATTTGAAATTGCGAATGTTTCCTTTACTGGAACAACAGCGATGATTCCGGTCATGATTGGTGCCCTGTACTGGAGACGCTTAACGAGAGTGGGCGCGATCTCAAGTTTGGTGGTCGGTGGTTTATTAGTACCGACTTACTTCTTTACCGATTGGCTTCCGTCCTTTGGCTTCTTGCCAATTGTACCAGTTATGGTTGTTTCAACGGTTGTCATGATTGTGGTGAGTTTGTTAACAAAACCAGAGTATGAAAGAGCCGATAAACATTTGGATATTATCAACAAGTATTTCAAGAAAAAACCTGATGGTGAGCAAGTCTCGCAGGAGAAAAAGGCTCAATGATAAAATGGAAGTGCAGATAGGATAACGTAATTTTAGTATCAAAACTAAAACAACACTATGGATAAAAACAGGATTGTAACTGATTAAGTTCAGGAAAGACCTAAAATGTGTAATCGGGATACATGTGTCCCGTAGTACACCTTTTAGGTCTTTTTTATGGGAGGAGAGGGGGAGGGGAGAGCATGGGGACGGTTAAACCGTTTCTTTTAGCAGAGTTTGGCCTTCATCAGCCATATGAAGGTCGTTTCGTCAGGATCTCAGGAGAGAAAAGGTCTTCATAGTCTTGATGAAGGCCGTTTCGTCAGGATCTCAGGAGAGAAAAGGTCTTCATAGTCTTGATGAAGGCCGTTTCGTCAGGATCTCAGGAGAGAAAAGGTCTTCATAGTCCAGATGAAGGCCGTTTCGTCAGGATCTTAGCAGAGAAAAGGTCTTCATAGAAGCGTGGGGAGGGTTCTCGTGCTTCTTACCGTTTAGCCTTATTGGAGAGTATATTGACTCGTCTAGTTATGACTTATAGAATTGGGAATGAATGTAAAGTAGTGGGAGGTTCTACCATGTATAAATACTTTATAGGGGTAGCTATAGTTTTTACCCTCTTATTGTCGGCTTGTAATACAGGGGCAGATGTTGTCACATCCGACCATCTCGAAGTTAATGAAGAGGAGCTTGAACCTGTTGTTGATAGCACGGAAGAGAGTTATGAGAAAACCGAAAGCATCGCAATTGATCGTAATGAATCGGATGAATTTAGAACCGTTAGTGCTTTTGTGCGTCACATAGAAGATGCGTTTGAAGAAGTTCCTTGGCACGAAAAAGAACGGCTTGAGAAAACGGGACATGACGACCTGTATTACTATTATCTAAAGGCGATGATAGCCGAAGACTTTTTTCATACCAATGATACACGGGGGTTAGAGGTACCGAACCAAGCGAAAGAGGTCGCTGAACGGTTTCGTGAAGCAGCTTCAAAAATTGTCGCCGAACACAGGAACACCAATGGACAACCCAATGAAGAAAAAATGTACAAGTTAATTGACGAAATGTGGGAAGTAACATCCGAATTCATTGATAGTTTATAGGTGAAGCAGGGGAATTCTTTAGTTACGCTAAACGAAGGGAGCACAAGAACCGTCAACCGTCCCTGTGCTCCCCAAACCTATTATTCAATTAAATTCGGTAAGAATGTAACGATTTCTGGGAAAATCATAAATAGTGCAACAAGTAGAATCATCATGTATAAAAATGGCCATATTCCTCTAAAAATCGTTTCAACTGAAACATTTGGAACGACCCCTTTTAAAATAAACACGTTCACGCCAACTGGTGGAGTGATAACTCCCATACCTGCAACTAGTACAATAATAACCCCAAACCAAATTGGATCGTACCCTAATGTAGTAACGACTACTGGATAGAAGATTGGAATCGTTAACAAGATTAATGCTAAAGCATCCATGAAAAATCCTAAAATTAAATAAACAAGTAAGATTAAAGCCATGATCATGAAGGATGGTAAAATTAAAGTATCAATCCATCCACCAACCTCAAATGGAATTCGACTCATTGAGATCAGACGACCAAAAACAGTCGCACCAGCAATTAGTAGCATAATCATTGCGGTCGTTCTCAATGTGTCAAAAAGGGAATTTTTAAGACCTTCCCAATTTAATGTCCTCGTTAATAACGTAATGAGTAAAACTCCACCAGCTCCGACAGCACCTGCTTCTGTAGGGGTAAACCAACCAGCAAATAATCCACCCATCGATATTGCGAAAATAACAGCAACCTCAAAAAGACCACCTTTAAGAGACTGCATTCTCTCTTTCCAAGTGAACTTTTCACCTGGAGGGGCTAGTGCTGGATTTCTCTTCGTTATGAAATAGATAACTAGCATGAATAAAAGCATTAATAATACACCTGGAATAATACCAGCTATAAAAAGCTTTCCAATTGACTGTTCAGTCGAAATACCATAAATAATGAAAAGCGTACTTGGTGGAATTAACATACCAAGATTACCACCAGCTGCTACACTTGCTGTCGATAGGGAGTCGTCGTAATTACGCTTCCTCATTTCAGGTACAGCAATTGAACCAATCGTGGCTGCTGTTGCGGTATTAGAACCTGAAATTGCTCCGAAAAGACCAGCAGCTCCTTGTGCAGCGATCGCTAATCCACCAGGTAGGTGACCAGCTAATTTATAAGCAAAATCGAACAACTTTGCTCCAATACCTGCGTAGAAGGCTAGAAAGCCCATCCAAACAAACATCGGAATAGCACTTAACGTGTAGGTTGAGAAGGTTGCGTATATTTCAGTAGCAGCTACGTTCAGTGCTACATCCCAAGACCTAATGACACTAATTCCAATGATACCAGTAATTAACATGGAGTAAGCTACTGGCATACGTAATAATAAGAAAATAAAAAAGACAACAATACTAATAAGTCCAACTGTAACTAGTGACATTATTGATCACCTTCTTTTGAGTATAAAGATAATACTTTCCCTAGAACGACTAAAGCAAGTACGCCGAAGCCGAGTGCTAATATGAAGATAAAAGGAAAATGTGGGTATCGAATCGTCATTGATACTTCCCCAGTTGCACGTGAAGTATTTGCGTATAATACCATTTGCCAAGCTACTAAGAAAAGAAAAACAGCTGAAGTTGTACCGATAATAGTATTGATCACTTTCTGTACCATATTAGGGAACCGTTCAACTAATATACCAATATAGATATGTCCATCTCTTACTGCACAGTAGGCAACTGATAAGGCAATGAGTGCAGTCGTAAAAAATAAGACTAAATCAAGCGTTCCAGGTACAGGTGCATTGAATAACCTTCTTGAGATGACATTGATTATGATTAACATTGCAGTACCAAAAAGGATGATGGCTGCAATATTCTCCAATCCTTTACTAGCCTTTTTGACAATGTTGTTATACCCCTTGATCACCTGTCCAACCCCCTTATAATTCATAAATAAAACATAAAAGGCATCGCATCTTAACCAAAGGGAGTGATGCGATGCACTTTTTAAGATCGCTGGTTCTTAGTTACCAAATTCCGCATTATACTTATCAGTTAACTCGACAAGTTTATCCATGATTTCTTGCCCATCAAGTCCCTGATTATTAAGGTGCTCAACATGATCATCAAATAACGGATTTAGTGCTTCATGCCAACGCGCTTCTTCTTCTTCTGTTAAGAAAATTTCTTCTACACCATGCTCTTCAAAAGCATACTGTAAACCACCGTCAACCTCATTTGTAAATACTTCTACTGCATATTCAAAGTACTCTTCATTTACCTCATGAATGGCTTCTTGAATATCTGTTGGGAATGAATTCCATACATCCTTGTTCATTGTGACATAATGAACTGTGTTATAGATTAAGCTAGAGTGCGTAATATAATCTGTTACTTCAGCTAAGTTAAAAGATTTTAGCGTATCAGCAGGTAATAAACTTCCATCAACAACTCCACGTTGCATAGCTTCATACGTTTCAGTAACAGGCATTGCTACAGGTGTTGCACCAAGTGCTTCTAAAGTCTCTACGTTCGTACCACTTGCACGGATTTGTTTTCCTCTTAAGTCCTCAAGAGTTTCAACAGGTTCTCTCATCATTAAGATCCCAGGTGCGATCCCGTAGATGAACATTAATTCTGTATCTTGTAATTCTTCAGGATTTAATTCAGCTACCATGTCACGTGCAACATAACTTGATACCGCACTGTTTTGATACTCGATTCCACCTAAATACATAGCATTTAAGACTGGTAATCTTCCAGAGTTCATACCAGATACATCATGCCCAATGTCTGCAGTACCTGAAGCAACTCCTGGATAAATATCACCATTACCTAATAATGATCCTCCTGGATAAAGTTCAATCGATACCAAACCATCCGTTGCTTCGTTAATCGCATCAGCCCATTTAGGGAAAATTTCTCTTTGTACTGGGTGCATAGGTGGTGCGAAGTCAGCGAGACTTAACGTTACTGGATCCATTGTTTCTGGAGCTTCCGTTTCATTTCCTTCATCAGTCGCGTCTGTAGTAGTTTCTGTATTTCCACCACAAGCTGCTAGCATGATAGCGGTTACAATCATGGATATAAATAATAAGAAAGATTTTTTTGTTAATTTCATTTTTATTGACCTCCCTTTTTAGGTTTCCTCATTAAAATAAACTATAAAATTCTTTTTTACCTCGATTAGAATGCACTTTTCGCAACATTCACTCCCCTTTATAGTAGATTACGACTAATATCAATGAAAGCGTTTTCCTAAATTAGTAATTTAAGAATTATACTCTACATTGACTGGTTGTGTTTTTAGTATATAAAAAGTAATAGATTATTACCACCTGCACTATGATGGAAATTAGTAATCTCCTTCATATACAATGTAGGAAAAGTTTTTTTATTCTCATAATTCGGAACTAGGCGAAGGGAAGGGGACGGTGCGAAAGTAACTCGAAGAAGCGCAATAGCTCCACACGTTACGCGCCTTACTATGAGAAACTCACTCATAGTAAGGCTTTCAAAAGAGGGTAACGGCTACGCATATTGCCTATAAGTAGTAAAAAGGGAAAAACGTCCTTTTTTACTACCCTCGGATGGTTCTCTTGCTCCCATAATTTAAAGGAATATCAAATTAATCGTAGAATATGAATAAGGTGCAAAAGGGACCCTATTAAACTGTGTCTTAATAATACGGAGGTGTATATGGTTGCTAAATCCGATTTGTCGTTAAATGAAAATCAAATTTCGTTATTGCAAGCAAGTATTGAAAATCTCCATAATATCCAAGACTGGAATGTTCTAACCCAATCGATTGTTGTACAAGCTGTTCAATTAATTGGTGGTGGTAAAGGGTTATTTTTTGTATTTGACCAAAGTGTAAAAGAATTAATTCCTTATTCGAATAACGATTTTACACGAGAAGAGGTAAAAAAGTTAACAGCGAAAACGAAAGAAATTTTTGTAGTCAATAAACGATTTAATGAAAAGTACATCTATAAAGAGAACTATTATTTCTTTCCGTTTGCAAGACAAAACAAAATCACAGGAGTCCTTTTGTTGAAGCCGTATGAAGGGGAACTTTCAAACGTGCACCTTAAATTAGTCAGCTTTTTTATGCAGTCGATCCCAATTCTATTAGAAAACTCTAGACTTTATTTAATGATGCAAAGAAAAACTGAAAGTCTGACGTTAATGAATCAGCTTCATCAAGTTGTCAATGTTTATTCATTTCAGGAGATTATGGCAGAGGTCGTAGAAAAAATTGGTGAATTACTAGATTCTGAGATGGCTGGAATCATGCTATATGAACCAGAGAACAATGAACTGGTCTTACAAAAGCCTGCGTTTGGATTTTGGAGTGATGAAATCATTGAACAGTATCGGTCATCACTCAATGAGCATAGCAATGCGAAGAATGTCTTTTTAAGTGGTGTTCCAGTGATTACATCGGACGCTAGAAATGACCCGAGATTTAATCGAAAAATTGTCAATTTATTTGAAGCTGACTCTGTTGTGACGGTACCTTTAGTTGTTGAAGATAACCGTATAGGAGTTATCCATGCAATTAATAAGAAAAATAACGGGTATTTTATCCAAGATGATGTCGATCTTTTAATGGAACTAGCAGAGCAGCTAGGAACTCTATTACAAGGAGCACTACAACTCTCCAATCAATCAGCCTCGGAATATCGCCGTGTTGAAATTGAAAAGTATTTAGCAGAGCAGCTGATTGGATTGCTAATAAAAGAAGATGAGAAGAAAATAGATGAAATTGAAAAAATTAGCCTGACGTTAGGTTTTAAGCATGCCCCAAGATTCAGTGTAATGGTGGTTGGATTTTATCAAAATGGGAACTGGGGTGTAAATCAGTTAACAGATCATGTAGGTATGATTTTGAAAAGAATAACAAAGTGGGTACCCAATTCTGTTGCAATCGAGAAAGAGGGATGGGTGATTGTTTTAACCTCACATTATGAGGAACATGAAATGGATGACTGTAGCAAAACTATAAGAAAAAAGATCCAGAAATATCTATCTAACCAAAAAATCAATCAAGCGGATGTTTATATTGGTGCCGGAGAATCGGTTGAATCAATCGAGTATGTTCCTACTTCTTATAAGCAAGCGAAACAAATCGTAAATGCTCTTCCACATATTGTTCAATTAGATAATGTTGGATATTACCCTTTTTGTGGTAGTTGGACATTACTCTCGAATCTTGGAGCTAACCAAGAGATTGTAAACCCTTTTATTATGTACTATTTAAATAAAATGAATGAACTGAAAAATGTCGAGGAAATGAAGGTAACTCTTCAAGCCTATTTAAAAAATAATGGGCAATTGAAAAAAACAGCCGAGGATTTATTTGTGCATCAGAACACATTAAAGTATCGAATTGAAAAAATTCAAGATGTAACAGGTTATGACTTATCTGATTCAGAACTACGCTTTAACTTAAACTTAGCTTTACGGTTAGAACAACTAGTATTATAGGTCATTGAAAAAGGTACGACCTTTCCCTTTTTCAATGACCTAAAGCCATGTGCGAAGCGGCCGTAATCTTTTAAGCTTTTTGAGCGCACTTTTCAAAAAGCGCACGGCGAGTGGAGCCATGGCCTTCCTGAAACTACCCGAGTGGCTTTTCCTTTAGATCAATTGTCTCTTCTATAGGTCACTTAAAAAGGGTGCCTTTCCCTTTTAAGTGGCCTTCCTGAAACTACCTGAGTGGCTTTGCCTTTAGATCAATTGTCTCTTCTTTAGGTCTTAAAAAGGTACGACCTTTCCCTTTTTCAATGACCTACTTGAGAGCACTAGCCTATAAATCTTCAATAGGTAGATTTTCCTTTCGTATATGTTAGGGGATCTACCTTTTTAGTAATAATGCTTTAAAAAGGAGAAAAGGGCATTACTATTTTTCCTTTGTAGTCTGTAAACAAAAGAAACGAGATAAAAGGAGAGTTATTTGTTTCTTCCCCACCTATCAAAGTGTAAGCGCAAACATTAAGATGAGTGTATATCCAAAAAAAAGAAAAAATTCAATAATTTGTTTTGGGGAGGGGAAACTATGACTCTAAGGTTTGATAAAGGTGTGGAGGAACAACTCAATGAGAATGAGTTAAAACACCTACAAGAAGAGAAGTTACGAAAACAGGTTCATTATATGTATCACAATTCTCCCATGTACGCAGCTAAATTTGATGCAGCAGGGATTCATCCTAATGACATTCAGACACTGGAGGACCTAGAAAAGATTCCATTTACGGAAAAACAAGAAATTAGAGAAAGTCAAGAGGGGGCTAACGATTTTGGTTTACACCAATGTGTGGAAATGGCTGATGTCATAAGGATCCATTCTTCTTCAGGAACAACAGGAAAGCCGACTTATGTTGGCATTACCAAGCGTGATAGTGAAATCTGGACAGATATTGTAGCAAGAGTCTATCATACAGCTGGTATTCGTTCCCATCATAAAGTTCTTTTTGCAATGGGTCTAACTTTTTTCGTGGGAGGCCTTCCTTTAAAAGATGGAATTGAACGTCTAGGTGCTTCATTTATTCCAATTGGTACAGGTGCCTCAGAAAGACTTGTGACAACAGCACAGCATCTAAAACCTGAAGTACTTCTTTGCACGCCATCATATGCAAATTATTTGGCTAATTATGTGCGCTCAGAAGGAATCGAGCCACGTGATTTAGGAATTCAGATGATTGGTGTTGGTGGGGAACCAGGTGGTGGCCTACCAGAGGTGCGTGCGAAAATCGAAGAAGATTGGGGAGCACGTGTATTTGAGGCGATGGGCAATGCCGATATGGCTCCTGTTCTTTTTTCTGAGTGTCCAGACGGAGATGGCATGCATTTTGTTGCATCAGATTACGTCATAAGTGAGTTAATTGACCCGGATACAGGGAAAGTATTACCGATTGTGGATGGCGCTGAGGGAGAACTAGTCTATACTTCGATTGATCGAGAGTGCGTTCCACTTCTAAGGTTCCGTACAAGAGATTTAATCAAGGTTAAGGCAGGTCAATGTGAATGTGGCCGCACTAGCTTCAGGATTCGTTGCATTGGGAGAACCGATGATATGTTAATTCTACGTGGAGTGAACGTGTTCCCAACAGCGATTAAAGATGTAGTGAGTAGTTATTATCCGAAAACCACTGGAGAAATACAAATTGTTCTAAAAGAAAAAGGACCGGCTGTTGAACCACCACTTCATATTAAAGTCGAGTATTCCGACGATGTATCACAAGAAGAATTACCAGCTTTAAAGAGTGAAATCGAAAATCAATTACGAGCAAAATTAATGTTCCGAGCAAATATAGAATTCGTGCCTCCTGAGGCGCTGCCGAGGTTTGAAATGAAAGCGAAGTATGTAAAGGTACTATCCTAAAAGTTAGACAGCATTTGTTGTAATAGATTTACTAGTAAACATTCTCTTGTGTGTAAGAAACAAAAATATTAGATTTAATATTCTGAATTTTGTGTCTTCATGACGTTAACTAAAATGGGTTCATGCCTTACAATGAATTTGTAGCATTCATAAATAACAAAGATTCATAGATTACATTCCCGACGAGGAGGTTTTTTAGATGGAGCATGCAACACAAACAAAACAGTACACAGTCGACATCGACACAGGTGGAACATTTACAGATGGTTTTTTCTCTTATGGAGATCAATTTGAGGTTGTAAAAGTCGATACGACGCCACATGATTTAACAGTTTGTTTTAATAATTGTATCGCAGAAGGAGCAAAGCGTTTTGGTTTCAATGATGTAAACGCTTTCCTCAAGGGAACAAAAACGATTCGTTTATCCACAACGGTTGGGACTAATTCACTGATTCAACGAACAGGTCCGAAACTTGGCTTGATTGTGTCAAAGGGATTTGAATCTAGCTTGTATCAAGAGGGTGAAAATCCAGTTTTAAACTATATTGTTGATCCAGAAATGGTAGTGACGATTGATGAAGAGATCTCTGAGAGTGGTGAAATCATCAAAGCTGCTGATCCTGAGGAAGTTAAAAATGCAACGAAAAAGTTACTAGAGCTAGGAACGCGAGTGATTGTGGTTAGTTTGAAAAATTCACATCTAAACAATGAAAATGAAAAACGTGTTCGCCGGGTTATTCAGGAGGATTATCCAAAACATTATCTTGGAACAAAACCAATTCAATTAGGTAGTGACATTAGCTCTCGTTCAAACAATGCGATTCGTACAAATGCAGCTGTAGTCAATGCGTATTTACATCGTGACATGGTTAAGTACCTTTATAAAGCAGATGAAGGGATGCGCCTAAAAGGCTACACAAAACCATTATTAATTGCTCATGCCAACGGTGGGGTCGCTCGTGTAGCCAAAACAAAAGCAATTGACACGTATAACTCGGGTCCAGCAGCTGGTTTAATGGGATCCAAGTACATTGGGTCACTCTATGGATTAGACAATATTATGACGGTTGATGTTGGTGGAACAAGTACAGATGTAGGGTTAATCTCAAATGGTGAGCTAACGTTTGATACAGAATCTAGTATTGCAGACATACCTGTCCACACGCCACTCATTCACGTTCTATCCGTTGGTGGAGGAGGAGGGTCAATTGCAAAAGTTGTCGATGGAAAGCTCCAGCTTGGACCTGAAAGTGCCGGTGCAGTGCCAGGGCCTGCTTGCTTTGACCTTGGTGGAACAAAGCCAACGATTACCGATGCTTGTGTCGTGTTAGGATTAGTCGATCCGAATTATTTCCTTGGTGGAACGAAGCAAATTTCCAAACAAAAAGCAGTCGATGCTATTCAAAAATGGGTTGCAGAACCACTCGGTATCACAAACGAAGAAGCTGCGACAAGAATTGTTGATATTCTTGAACAAATTGGTTCAAATACGTTAAAGCAACTATCCGAGGAAAGAGGGAAAAACGTGCTCGACTTTGAACTTTTCTCGTTCGGTGGAGGTGGAGGGTTATTCTCCGGTGGAATGGCAAAGAAAAGTGGCATCAAGAGGGTGTATACATTCCCGTTTAGTTCTGTATTTAGTGCATTTGGCTTATCAACAGCCGATATTGCCCATAACTACCAAGAGCGCTTGGATTACAACTATACGAAAGGCTCCAATCTAGCAGAGTTAAAAGAGAAATCAACAGAACTGATTGAACGGATGAAAAAACTATCGCATCGAGACATGCGTGGAGAAGGATTTTCACCAGATTCTATTCAATTTGATGTTTCTGTCGAAGCTGCTTCTGCTGATGGGAATCGCCGAGAAATCATTGCGCTTCCTCCTAGTTTCTTAACCGGAGACAATGAAGCCGAGCTGGCATCAGTATTAGATACACTTGCCCAGCAGCTTCAATCTGATGACATTACGATTGAGTTTCTTCGTTTGAATAGTAATGTAAGCGTTTCCCGTTTTCGACTTCCTTCATTAGAAGTAACAACTGAGAAGCCAGAACCTAAGTCAAAAAGAGAGATCTACTGGAAAGATCGTTATATTCCTACAAATATTTACGACTTAGAAACGTTACGACCAGGTCACCAAATTGCTGGTCCAGCCGTGCTAGAAAGTTCCAATACGTCCATTGTCGTCCCGTTAGAAAGTACGTTTAGAATTGATGAACATTTGAATGGAATCATGGAGGTGCAATGATGAGAAAAAAAATTACTGAGTATATTGACTTAGACTTGAACAAAGAAAAGTGGGTTTGTAACCAATGTGAGCATGAAATTATGGATGCGAATGAAAATTTTAAAAAAGGATTGCTCATTTATGATCGGAATCCACATGAAATTCATCAACCACTGTTAGAGGGAGAGCATACTTTTTCCCCTGATCCTACTTGGGTGCGCTTACTTGAATTTTATTGTCCTTGCTGCGGGACGATGGTTGAAACAGAAACATTGCCGATCGGACATCCAATTACTCATGATATCGAAGTGAATGTAGCTGACATAAAGGCTGATATAAAAAAGCAAGCTGAAAAAGTGAAATAGAAGAAAAAGGAGGAAGCTTACAATGACGAAAGAAATGATAGCAACAATCGACATTGATATCGGTGGAACGTTTACAGATTGTTTTATTCGCTATGGGGATCAATCGGTGATCTCAAAAAGTCCAACAACGGGCTATGATTTATCGGTTGGGTTTATTAAAGCGATTGAAAATGGTGCAGAGCTGCTAGATTTAGCGGTTGATGAATTATTAGAAGAAACAGACGTGATTCGTTATTCGACGACGATTGCAATGAATAAATTAATTGAACAAAAAGGGCCTAAGCTTGGTTTTATTACAACAGAAGGATATGAAGATCTCCTTTACATTGGACGTGGAAGTCAATGGTCTGATGGGATTAGTACACTTGAATCTCGTAAAATTGCTGAAGTTGATAAGCCGAACCCATTAATTCCGAGAGAAAACGTTGTCGGTGTTAAGGAGAGAATTGATTATACGGGTAAAGTGATTCGTCCGTTAGATGAAGAGGATTTCAAGGATAAACTTCAGTATTTGGTTGACCAAGGGGCAATGGGATTCGTTGTATCTACACTGTTTTCTTTTAAAAATCCTATTCACGAAAAACGCATTAAAGAGTTAATTGAAGAAGAATACCCTGAATACTATCTTGGGAACATGCCGGTTGTGCTTTCACATGAAGTGCTACCAAAACGCTATGAATATAGTCGTTCGAATGTTGCGATTTTAAATGCGTACTTACATCAGTCGATTGCCGAAGAACTATCAAACATTGGCGATGAACTGCGTGATTTAGGCTATAAAAATTCGCTCTTAATGGTTCATAACACTGGTGGGATGGCTGAAGTATTCCGTACATCGGCGGTTAATACGTATAATGGTGGCCCAGTTGCCGGGATCATTGGCTCTAGTGAAGTGGGGAAAATCTATGACTATCCTAATATTGTCGTAACAGATATGGGTGGAACTAGTTTTGATATCGGCCTTGTTGTTGATGGGGATACGAGTGTGTATCAATTCAAACCAGTAATTGATCGTTGGGCTGTTGATTTAACGATGCTTGAAAGTAAATCAATTGGAACTGGTGGTGGCTCGATCGCTTGGATTAACGAAACATTGGGTGGAAGATTAGAAGTCGGACCTAAAAGTGCTGGCTCCTTTCCTGGACCAGTAGCATATGACCAAGGAGGAACAGAGCCAACGGTAACGGATGCGAACTTAATCCTAGGATACTTAAATGCTGAGTACTTCCATGGTGGAAATTTAATGTTGAACCTTGATAAAGCAAAGCAAGCAATTGAAGAAAAGATTGCGAAGCCACTTGGAATTGATGTGTATGAAGCAGCTTATTTAATTAAAAAAGTATGTGATGGAAACATGGCCAATATCATTCAAAAAGAAACGGCACTCCAAGGCCATGACCCGAAAGACTTTGTCTTATTTGCACTCGGTGGTGGTGGTCCCGTTCATGGTGCTGGGTTTGGGTTTGATGCTGAAATTCCAAAGACCGTTATAATGCAACAATCACCTGTCTTTTGTGCCTTCTCTTCTTCAATGATGGATGTGATGCACATTTATGAACAATCCGAGCATATTATCGTTTCAAAACCTGGGACTCAAGAGAAGATGACCGATTACGATCAACTAAATAATGTCGTTCGAACACTTCAAGAAAAGGCGATTCGTGATATTAGCGGGGAAGGATTTGCCCCAGATTCGATCCAGTATCAACTTGAGCTAGATATGAAATTTGGTGGGCAACTAAACATTAAACGTGCCGTCTCACCGACCGTCTTCTTAAATAGTCCTGAAGATGTCCAAAATTTAATTGAAGCCTTTACGGAAGAGTACTCAAATGCGTATAGCAAAATAGCAGTGTTCCCTGAAGGGGGAGTTGAAATCGAAAATGTCGTCTTAAAAGCGACCGTTCCACAGCAAAAATATCAATTAGCAGAGCATCCATACAGTGGAGCCGATGCAAGTGGTGCGATTAAAGGGACGCGAGAAGCTTATTGGCCAGAATTAGATGGATTTACGGAAACAAACATTTATGACTTGGATCGGTTATCAAATGGAAATGAAATTCAAGGTCCTGCTTTAATTGAGTCACCGCATACAACAGTCGTTGTTCCACCAAACGCCATGTACAGTGTCGATAAATACTTAAATGGCTTAATTCAACAGAAGGAAGGTGTTACCGCATGATTGATATGTCAATAAATGAGCGTATCCATCCGGAACCTATGGATGAAGTTGAAAGAAAAGCACTAGACAGCTTGCAATTTGGAGAGTACGAAATTTATAGTGAAAAGTTAAATCAACTCGTATTGGAAGCAAAAGAGGTTCTTACAAAAGTTGGGATTTCAAGTATGCTTCATTCTGGGGATATTATTGTTGGCTTGTATACAGCAAAGGGAGATCTTGTCGCAGCTTATTGTGGGGTTTACCTTCATGCTGTAACATCACAAATTGCTATTAAGTATTTATTAAAACATTACAAAGATGATCCGACCATTGGCATTAATGAAGGTGATATCTTCTATGCGAATGAGGCTTTATATGGTGGGGTACACAATCCGGACCAAGTGGCAGTTATGCCAATTTTCCATGGTGGTGAAATTGTTGCATGGGCAGCAGCGGCGGTGCACCAACCAGAAACAGGGGCGATTGAACCAGGTGGGATGCCATTAACGGCTAAATCGCGCGCAGATGAAGGGATGAAGTTGCCACCAATTAAGATTGGTGAAAACTATACGATTCGCAACGATATGTTGTATATGATGGAGAATATGGTATCTCGTGCACCTCGTATGCAAAATGTCGATACGAAAGCTCGTGTCGCTGCATGTGATCGCTTGCGTATCCGTGTCCAGCAATTAATTGACAAAAAAGGTGTTGAGGTTGTTACTGGTGTCATGAGAAAAATGTTAATCGTTGCCGAAGAAGGGGCACGTAAGCGAATTTCTTCATGGCAAGACGGAGTATATCGTTCAGTTTCCTTTATGGATACGATGGGGACTAGTGACTCTCTCATGCGTTGCATGCTGACACTGACGAAAAAAGACGATACGCTGACATTTGATTTTACAGGATCTTCTCCTGAAAATGACGGTTCCTTTAATGCGTATATGCATATCGTTCGAGCCCATATTGCGATTTATTTATTCGGTGTACCTTTTGCAGACTTGCCGACCTCATCAGGTATTTTTTCATCAATCAAAGTGATTGTGCCAGAGGGAACGTTCCTTCATGCTGGGTTGGATGCATCTGTTGCGAACTCACCAATTACAAACAGCTGCGTTTTATCTTGTACATCAAATGCCTTTGCAAAGATGTTGCATGCTAGTGGGGCAAAAGAACTAACGACAAGTGGCTTTGGTGCAGGTGGTTGTGCCGTTGTTATTGCCGGTCTGAATCAATGGGGGGTTCCATTTTCAGATATGTTAGCTAATGTTTTAAATAGTGAAGGTGGAGGTGCGCGTACAGATCGCGATGGAAATGATTCGTTTGGATTTCCTTGGGGCTGGTGGGGGAAAGCGCCGGATGTCGAGGATATGGAAAACGAGCAACCGCATGTTCATTTGTATTTTAAACATTGGAAAGACTCGATGGGATTTGGAAAATATCGTGGTGGAGCTGGAACCAATGTTGCATGGGCCGTTCAAAGCGTCCCACATTTAATCTATCAATCAATCATTAAACATCATAAAACACCAGTTGTTCAAGGGTTGTTTGGTGGGTATCCTCCAGCAACTCATCCGGGAATTAAGATTGTCAATTCCAATGTGTTTGAGAAAATGAAAAACGGCGATAAGGACGTCCCAACAAGTACAACCGACTTGATCCAAAACCGTAGCATTGAAGGTGATTATGTCGTTGAAAGAGCACCTCGTCCAGCTGATGCTGTCATGCAAGGTGATGTCTTTGTAGCCAACTCACTTGGTGGTGGGGGTTATGGCGATGTATTAGACCGTGACCCAAGCAGCGTTATTGCTGATTTGAAGAAAGAAGTCATTTCTACGTGGGTAGCTGAGAACATTTATAAAGTATTTTATGACCCAGAAACATTTAATCTCGATGAAGAGCGTACAGAGCGTGAGCGTGCAGCAGAACGTGAAGCACGTAAATCCCGTGGGAAGAGCTATGATGAATTTATGGCTGAATGGTCGAAAAAGCAGCCTGCAAAAGAGGCTCTCACGTACTACGGTACATTCCCTGATGCAAAACCAACAAGAAAAATTGTTAGAATGTAACTCGAGCTTATAGAAGGAGGTCTGACATGAATCAAAAAGAACTAGTGCAAAAACTTTTCAAAGGTCGAGCTGTTACTCGACCTCCTTTTATCCCTTTGTTAGGTACGTATCTTACTAGGGTCGATCAAGTCACAGTAGAACAAATGTATCGAGATACGAGTTCACTGTCCTCTGCGATTATCAATACACAACAATTATTAGGGTATGATGCATTAATCACCCCAGTTGACCCAACATTAGAAGCGGAAGCACTAGGGGTATCTATTGCTTGGCAAGAAGATGCGATGCCAACAATATCTGCACCTCTACCACATGACACACAACTAGATATAGAGGCAGCATTAACGAAAGGGCGAGTACCTACTTTAATTGAGACGATAGAGAGATTAGTAATGGTTCAAGGAAAAGATTATCCGATTATCGTGGTGGTAAGTGGACCAATGACCGTGTTAAAGCACGCGTATGGCGAAGAAGTATTTGAACTTGACTCTGATAAGCTTTCGAAAAAAGTGACCAGCATCACTCAATTTTTAACTCAGTTATGTAAGAGTTTAGGCGATGCCAAAGTAGACGGAATTCTTATAAATGAAGACATTGATCCTAGCTTGTTTAAAAAAGTAGAAGTGGGCAAAGCTCTAACCCCTATTTTTAATGTTATTAAATTTTATAATTTGTTTGGGATCCTACGAATTCCAGGTGATGTAACAGAGGAAGTAGCGAATCTACCTAATGTGATTTTAGCTTCTGAACAATATGTGTGTGATCACCAAGTAAAAACAAAAGGAATTGCTCTAGAAGATTCGTTTTGGGAGCAGCCTGTAAACCTATCAACATATGCACAATTATGGAACCAAAATAAGAAAAGAAGATTATTTATCTCAACCGATCAACCACTTAACAAAGATAAGGATCTTAATAGCGTAAAGGATAAGATTGCAACGATGTGTGACGAGGGTAGTTGGACATAACTTAATGAGGCTGACTGGAGGGAGTAAATCTCTTTAGTCAGCTATTTTAATTTAGGGTCGAACTGTATTTTGACTTACACCTGAATGTACAAGAGCGGCTTTACATACTGGCTCATCGTCACCATCAATTGTGTAGTATGTGAAGAAAGTATGGATATTATTTATCTCCACACTTTCCACATACTTTTTTGTTATATTTTGTAATAAATAGTACTATTCAAACAATCTTCAATGGGGAAACGTAAACGGTTTTTATGCATCAGGAGCTTAGGCATTAATGAATCTATCTTATTACAGGTATAAGGAGAGGGGGAGAGATTCAATGAATAAGGACCATAAACATACCCATCACCACCATCACCACCACGAGCACAACCATCATGATCCCGAACATCATCACATAAAAGAAAGTACAACCCATGGTACTAACCATGGTCACCACGGACATGGTGGGCATGACCACCATGAAATGATTAAAGATTATAAAAAGAGGTTTTTCATTACTTTATTCATTACGATTCCGATTTTAGTTTTATCGCCTATGGTTCAACACTTTATCGGGGTGGACTGGCGTTTTACAGGTGATTTGTACATTCTTTTTCTTTTATCATCTTTCGTGTTTTTCTATGGTGGATGGCCATTTTTGAAAGGAACCATTCCGGAAATCAAAGAGAAGCAGCCTGGAATGATGACATTAATTACACTTGCCATCATCATTGCTTATGTCTATAGTTCACTCACCGTATTTGGATTAGAAGGGAATGACTTCTTCTGGGAATTGGCAACTTTAATAGCGATTATGCTATTAGGGCATTGGGTTGAAATGAAGTCGATCATGGGAGCATCAAAAGCGTTAGAAGAGTTAGTGAAATTAATGCCGTCTGAAGCTCACCTGATTGATGTAAATGGGGAAATTAGGGATATTCCTGTCGAACATTTAAAGAAAGGAGATCACGTTTTAATCAAGCCTGGAGAAAAGATTCCTTCAGATGGGGTTATCGTTAAAGGGAAATCCTCTGTTGATGAATCAATGCTTACTGGAGAGTCAGTACCCGTTGAAAAAACAATTAATGAACAAGCGATTGGTGGATCGATTAATGGTGATGGAGCGTTAACGATTGTTATCCAAAAAACAGGCGACGAAACCTATCTCTCTCAAGTGATTACACTCGTTCAAGAGGCTCAAGAATCAAAGTCAAAAGCACAAACCCTAGCTAATCGCGCAGCGAAATGGTTGTTTTATATTGCCTTGGTGGCAGGATTTTTAACATTATTCATTTGGCTTGCACTAGGTTATAGCTTTTCATTTTCTTTAGAAAGAATGGTAACCGTAATGGTCATTTCTTGTCCACATGCCCTAGGATTAGCTTCACCACTAGTGGTTGCTGTTTCTACTGCTATTTCAGCTAAGAAAGGGTTATTAATTCGCGATCGTACAAGTTTTGAAGGGGCACGACAATTACAAGCGATTGTATTCGATAAAACTGGTACATTAACAGAAGGAAGGTTTGGCGTAACTGATCTGGTTATCGAAAAAGGATTTAACGAACAGGGAGTTTTATCGATTGCTGCTTCCCTTGAGGCACAATCCGAGCATCCGATTGCAAAAGGGATTGTAAACGAGGTGAAAAAACGTCGAATAAAATTAATGGAACCTGAAGAATTTGAAAATATGGTCGGAACTGGCTTAGTAGGAAAAGTTGCTGGGAAAGAAGTGAAAATTGTAAGTCCCGGTTATATCAGAAGAGAGAATATTCAATTTCAACAAGATCGATTTGAAGAATTATCTGAACAAGGGAAAACAGTTGTTTTTGTGTTAATTAACAATCAGTTAGCAGGAATGATCGCATTGTCAGATATCATTCGCGAAAGTTCTTTTGAAGCTATCAAGACCCTAAAAGAAATGAATATTAAATCGATCATGTTAACGGGTGATAATAAACAAGTAGCTAACTACGTTGGAGGGCATTTAGGACTGGATGAAATATATGCAGAGGTGCTTCCACACGAAAAAGCAGAAAAAATTAAGGAAATCATTGAAGAGAAAAAGCTTAAAGTGGCGATGACAGGTGATGGTGTCAATGATGCACCAGCTTTAGCACTTGCCGATTTAGGAATAGCTGTAGGGGCAGGCACAGATGTTGCAATGGAAACAGCCGATGTTATTTTAGTCAAAAGTGATCCGAAAGATGTTGTTTCTATTATTAAACTATCAAAAGCAACATACAAAAAGATGGTGCAAAACTTGTGGTGGGCCGTTGGCTATAACATTGTAGCCATCCCTTTAGCGGCAGGCGTTTTATTTAAAGCAGGAATCTTGTTAAGTCCAGCCGTTGGAGCAGTGTTAATGTCATTAAGTACCGTTATAGTAGCGATCAATGCAAAATTATTAAAAATATAATGAATAGGGAGGGAGAATAATGATGAACTTTGGTGAACATATGAATTGGATGATGGGTGGGCTAGGTGCTACGTCAATGTTGATCATGATGGTATTTCATATTGCTGTCTTCGTTGGTTTTGTTTATTTTATCATTTATCTCGTAAAAGTTTTCTCGAAAGAAAAATCAAATTCTGAAACTTCTAATGGCTTAACCATTTTAGAAGAACGCTTTGCTAAAGGAGAAATAAACGAAGACGAGTTTAAACGAATGAAGAAGGTGATGAACGAGTAAGCGATTTCGTTCTTCTCGTGCTTCTTTTTCAAAACGCAATGGCTTCATATGTTACGCGCCTGCTAGGAGAAACCCACTTATAGCAGGCTTTTAAAAGATTGCAACGGTTCGGCTCAATGCTTAAGAGGCTTTCAAAAGAGGGTAACGGCTACGCATATTGCGTATAGTGCAGTGAAAAAGGGGAATTCGCGCTTTTTCACTGCACTTGGACTGTCTGGTGCTGCTTTTTGGAAATGTTTTGAAAAAATGAGAAAGCTCGAGCTCTGAGTAAATGCTATGCGCTTTCATCACTTTTGTTTGCGTTTTCACAGTGTTTTATGAGTTTTGAGGAAAATGTTGGAACAGTTCATAATGAGGGTACATCATATTATGAAAGAAGGAATTTAGATGAAATTTTTCCATCGCTTGTTCCGAAGTTTAATTAAATCTAGACAAGAATCTGCTAAGAAGCTTCAAAAAGTAGCTCTTTATTACTAATAATGTTCCCTCTTAAGAATGAGTTTTCGTAAGAGGTTTTTATTTAGAACGAAAGAATAGGTGGGGCCAGCCTCTTCAGGAACTGTTGTCCACGTGAAGTGTCTTTAGCCCTCCTATTCGAACCGTCATTTGCTCCCATTTCAGAACTATTCTCTATTCCGTTTCATAAGTTTGCTCTGAAGCATCTTTAACTGACTCATCAATTGTTCGTATTCAGTTAACTCGATGTTGCATGAATTCACTTCGCTCGCAATCGATTGAGTAATGGCTTCTCTTTCTTCCAAAGCTTTAGGCTCGACGAAAATACAAACTTTACGCTCATCTCTAGCGGTACGCTCTTTTTTCACCCAACCATTTGCTTCCATCCGCTTAAGCATAGGGGTTAATGTCCCAGTACCTAAATTTAATCGCTCACCCAATTCTTTGACTGTTAGCCCGTTTTTCTCCCATAGGGCTAATAAGACTAAGTATTGAGGATAGGTAATGCCAAAGGGATGAAGGACTTTTGAATATAGTTTAGTAAATTGACTACTTGCCTCATAAATGGCAAAGCAAAGCTGATTATCTAATGTTAAAAAATCCTTCAAAGAATGCATTCCTCTCTGAAATTATAATTGTTTTACAATATCCTTTTCTATTTTAGTTGGTTTGGTTGTTGGTGCATAGCGTTCTACTACGTGCCCATTTCGATCAATCAGAAATTTTGTGAAGTTCCATTTGATGTCTTTTGAAAGAATTCCACCTTTTTCTGATTTTAAATAACTGTATAAAGGTTCCTCGTTTTCTCCGTTAACATCAATCTTGCCATACATCGGAAACGTTACACCGTAATTTACCTGACAGAACTCCGTCGTTTCCTCAATGTTATCAAATTCCTGATTGTTAAATTGGCCACATGGAAAGCCTAGAATTTCCAAACCTTGATCCTTATATTTGTCATAGATTTCTTGCATCTCTTTAAATTGATTCGTTAACCCACATTTACTAGCTGTATTCACAATAAGCATTGGTTTTCCTTCATAATCCTTTAAAGATTGTTCGGTTCCATTTGTTTTCTTAACAGTAAAATCATAAACAGTTGTCATTAAGATTCCTCCTAGTATAGCGGATAGATCGTGTACGATTTAATCATACGCGATTAATGTGTGGGAATCAAAATTTATGCTTGGAGAAAGAAGAGAGAATGGCTAACAAGGAAGTAGGAGAACTGTCTTGATATAATTGTTCAGAAAACTACCAATCTTTAATTTGATTAAAAATTTCAAAAAGTCAATTGACATTGGTATTACAATATTATAATATGACAACTAAGAAATCCTTTGAATTAGTATAACAATATCACAGTGTCAGAAATTGGAAAATTGGGTTTCAGTCATTTATTTACCTGTAGGAAGGAGGAAAGTAGAAAATCTATTAAATTATTGAAAAATGAAAACGATTCCAAAAATTACTAAATACATACAAGGAGATGAGATTCTATGAAGTTACGAAATAAATTTTTGACGTTATTTTTATCATTACTATTAATTGTTACGTTAGCAGCATGTGGTAGTTCGGAAACAACACAAGAGGATTCTGGTACTTCAACAGGAGATGAAGAGCCAGAAATTGATTTCCCAACAAAGACAATCACAATGCAAATTGGTTTCCCGGCTGGTAGTGTACTAGACGTAACTGGTCGCGCCTTAGCTGAAGCTGCAAAAGAACATTTACCTCAGAAAGTAGATATTGTTGTTGTTAATACACCTGGTGGTGGTGGAAGCAGTGCAGCAATGGATATTATTTCAAAAGCTCCAGATGGATACACAATTGGATATAGCCCTGCCAGTACATTTAGTACACTCCCACATTTTGGCGATGTTCAATATACGCATGAAGACATTAAGCCTATCATTAAAACAGCAGGAAGCAGCTATGTGTTTGCAGTTAAATCTGACTCTCCATGGGAGACATGGGAAGATGTAGTTGAGTATGCTAGAGAAAATCCAGGGAAATTCAATTATGGAAATCCTGGAGCTCGTGGAGGTTCTCATATTGCAATGGAGCTTGTTGGTTTAGTAGAAGATGTTGAATTTAGCCTTGTACCATTTGAAGGTGGACCTCCTGCTAGAGCAGCTGTATTAGGTGGACATAGTGATGGGTTTATCGCTGGTGAACAAGAAGCGATTGCTGATACACTGAACGGCGAGTTAAGGTCGTTACTATACTTTGGAAGTGAAAGACTAGAGTCTTTACCTGATGTCCCGACTGCAGTTGAAAAAGGGTATGAAGAGTTTGCTGTTTCATTCTTTATGTTTGCTCATAAAGATTTACCAGAAGAAATAGAAGAAATTCTTCATGATGCATTTGAAAAGGCGATGGACGATCCAAACGTAATGAACGCTTACGAACAATTCCATCTGCAAATGAATTATCAATCTGGTAAAGAGTATGCAGAGGTTTTGGCAAATGAGTCAGCAATTATTAATGAAACGATTGAAAAAGCTGGAATGTTAGAATAAACAAATTAATTAAATAAAGCGTTTGCAAAAAATGAAATAATGCCGATGAAATATTCATCGGCATTATGATTAGGAGGGACAAACGATGCTTGAGCGATTCAAGACTGCGTTACCGCCATTAATAATGCTACTATTTGGAGTCATTGTCCTGTTTATGATTCCTCAGCAAATTGGAGGATCGGCTACTATGGCGACAACTAGTCCTCGGCTTTTTCCATATCTGATCGCTATTTCTCTTATTGTGATTAGTGCTTTAACGTTTTTGGCAGATTTAAGAAAAAAACAACCTGATAAAGAGGAGATAGCAGAAGAAGAAGCAATGGATGTTAGTAATAAAGGAGCTATTAAACAAAAAAACAGTCTTTCAGTTGTAATAGGTATGTTTGTTTCATTGTTTATTTGGACGATTGTTTTGCCTCATCTAGGTTTTGTCATTTCTACGTTTCTATTAATGGTTGGATTAATGTTTCTCGTTGGTAATAAAAAAATAATTCAAACCTTGCTTGTATCTCTAGTCTTTACAGGTTTGATCTATTATATAGCAAAAGTAGTTCTCAAGTTATACCTACCAAATGGAATATTTTACTAAAGGAGAGCGCCAATGCTAGAAAATATCTTATTCGGACTTACTCATATATTTCAGTGGCAAAACATGTTATTTATCATTATTGGAGTTATAACCGGGATGTTTATTGGAGGGTTACCTGGTTTAAGTGTAACGATAGCTATAGCACTGTTACTTCCATTCACCTTTGGTATGCCACCAGATGCGGCAATCTTGATGCTCTTAGGGGTTTATTGTTCTGGAGTATACGGTGGATCTATAGCGGCCATTTTGTTGAAAACGCCTGGAACACCGGCATCAGTAGCTACAGCTGTTGATGGTTTTGCTCTTGCTCAACAAGGAAAAGCGGGACGAGCTTTAAATATGTCGCTATATGCGTCGGTATCAGCTGGTGTGCTTAGTGGTCTTGTATTGCTTTTTATCGCTCCACAAATTGCGAGCTTTGCCTTGCGATTTGGACCTCCTGAATATTTCACATTAGCTCTCTTCGGTTTAACCGTTATTGCAGGTGTAAGTGGCAAGCACTTAGGCAAAGGGATCGCTATGGGCTTAGTGGGAATGTTAATTGGAACGATTGGGTTAGATCCAATGACGGGGATAACTAGGTTTACTTTTGACATGGTGTATTTATTATCTGGGATAGCTTTAGTTCCAGCTTTAATTGGACTTTTTGCTTTATCTGAAATTATCAATCAGAGTGGGAAAAGAACAAAGAAGATCGCATCGGGAATTAGTTATGAAAATGAACGTTTTGGTTGGAAGAACCTTGTTGGATTTCGAAAAACCATTCTTAAATCGAGTTTTATCGGGATGATCGTTGGAGCAATTCCCGGAACAGGTGGGGCAATTTCTTCATTTATTTCATATAATGAAGCTCGCCGTGTATCTAAGAAGCCAGAAAGTTTTGGAGAAGGTAGCATGGACGGGGTAGCCGCTTCAGAAGCTGGTAATAATGGTACAACGGGTACTACCTTGATTCCGATGATGACATTAGGGGTTCCTGGTGATGTTGCAACGGCAATCCTTCTCGGTGCTTTGTTAATTCAAGGATTACAGCCTGGTCCACAATTATTCGAAAGTCATTCCGGGCTAGTGTATACGATTATGGTAGGGTTTATTGCCGTCAATATTGTTATGTTCATCATTGCTAAACTTGCTATTCGCTGGTTTGCGAAGATAACGGTAATCCCTTCATCAATCTTGTTTCCGATCGTATTAGTGCTTTGCTTAGTTGGTGCGTATTCATTTGATAATTCTATTAATGCCGTTTGGTTAGCGTTAATCTTTGCCTTAATTGGTTACATTCTTCCTAAGTATGGTTATTCAGTTGTTCCAATGTTAATCGGGATTGTTCTTGGACCATTAGCTGAAAGTTCCTTACGGCAGTCACTTATTATGTCTGAAGGAAGTATGTTCATTTTCTTACAGCGCCCAATTTCGATCATTTTTATTGTATTAATCTGTTTAACCGTCTTTGTGCCACTCATTCGTAAATATGGGGGTAAGAAGGGGATAGGTCAGACAAGATCTATGTAGGTAAAAAATATAATCTCTTTGTATAAGGTAAAGATAAATAAAAGTGAGAAGAAGTATACAGTTCGCTGTACTTCTTCTTTTTGATTATTTTTCAGAATATTTCTAAAAAAGTGGTTATATTTGTCATTACAATATTATATTATTAGAAATAATGAAACGTAAAAATAAACACATACATAATCAAGAACGTATAATCTGCGCTTTATTATGTTTTTATATTTCTGAATAATCAGAAATTGTCGCTTTTTATCATTAAAAGGGGTGATGTAATTTGGAAGTATAGAGATTAGTAATCCTTTCATTTAGTAAACGTACCCGTATATTGAATCCAAATACATGGAGGTGAGACCAAACTCAAGTGTGAGTTTGGAACAATATGAAATTAGCAGAAGGTGTTAAAGTAATCGAGTTAAAAAGCCCTTACATGATATTTACAAAACCGATTTATGTGACAGCTATATGGGATCAGGAGACAGCGATATTATTAGATGCAGGATTGCCTAACCATCTTCCAGAGCTACAAGAAAGTCTAGAAGAAGAGGGGATTTCTATTGAACAGTTAAAAATGTTGATGATTACCCATCACGACATGGATCATACCGGCTGTCTTCCGTTGATAGTAAAGGCCAATCCTGATATCAAAGTTATGGCACATGAAGGAGAAGTTCCGTATATACAAGGTGACAAACCCCTTTTGAAACTTGATAGAGAAGAGTTGACCGAAGAAATGAATGCGCTTTCAAGTGATCAAGTAGAATTGCGAGAGCAAATGAGATACTTTTTGGAAACGCCTTCTACAGGGAAAGTTACTGCTACTGTTGATGATGGCGAGGTACTGCCTTATTGTGGTGGGATTACCGTTATTCATACTCCTGGACATTGCCCAGGGCACCTTTGCTTCTATCATCACGAGAGCAAAACTCTCATAATTGGCGATGCGTTTCGGATGGATGACGGTGGACAATTAATCGGTCCGTATGAAGCTAAAACGCCTGATATAAAAGAAGCTGTTGAATCAATTAAGAAATTAATGAAATATGATATTCATTCCATTGTTTGCTACCACGGGGGAGTTTATCAAAATAATGCAAACGAGGCACTAGCAAATCTATATGATCAACTTGCAAAAGAACACGTGTAAGTATCAAATTCGAAGATGAAAAGGGGAGAATGTAAATTGCGAAAAAACTATTTGTTTATTTTCACGTTAATCCTTGCACTCATTTTATTATCAGCATGTGGATCAACAGATCAAGAAACAACAGCTCCATCACAGGATGAGGCAGATACAGACAGTGCAGAACAAGCAGCTGGAGATCTTACAGACTATGAACAGTTAATTGAAGCAGCAAAAGAGGAAGGAAAAATCACTTATTGGGGGTTGAACCCTACCGATGAAACTCTTGAAATAATGATGGATGCTTTTGAAGAAGATATGGGTTTTCGTATTGAAGTTGAGAAAGTAGGACTTTCGCCTTCTGAAATACCTTCACGTCTTGTTGCAGAAAGTCAAAGTGGAAATTATAGCGTGGATGTATTTTGGGGTGCTGTAGGTGCAATGGAGCCTATTATAGAACGTGACCTTATTTCAGATGTTTACCCATGGGTTGAGGTGTTTGAAGAGCGTTTCCCTACTATTTCTACGTATGTAGATCATGTAATTGACCCGTTAAATGGAAGAGGGTTGGAATATTATCATTTAGTTGATGGATTGGTATACAATACAAATCACGTATCTGAGGATGAACTTCCTAATACTTTTGAAGACCTTCTCGACCCTAGATGGGAAGGGGTTCTTGGAATGAGTTTGCCAGGCTTTCCGTACAATGAGCTTGCCTTTACTTGGGAGCTAGATGAAATTGAAACATTAGTAGAAGGAATCATGGAACAGAATCCACATGTTGAATCTGGTGCTCCTGGTACGGTACAGGCGGTCGCTAGTGGTCAAACACATATTGCACTTGCAGATATTTCAGCTGCCTATGTGGAAATGCAATCAGGTGCACCGATTGACTATAAGCTCTTAGATCCCACACCGGTCCGTCATTCTATGCTATTTGAAGTTGAGGGGGCAAACAACCCAAATGCTGCGAAAGTCTGGATGGCATGGTTTGTAACGGAAGGACGCGAATACTTTACAGAGCGTGAAGGAAGAGACCTTGTTTATCCGGAAGTGGGTACAGCACTAAGCGAGTATATCGAGGAAAACGATGTTGAGCTTGCACTACCGACTACCATAGACCAATATTTTATTGATGCACAACAAGCACAAGATATCGTCACGCAAATGATTCTTGATTAAAAAGCACTATTTACTATCGTTCACAGAATGTGGTTCTCCTAAAACAGTAGGAGAGTCACATTCTCCTAATCTATTTAGAACTTTTCATGATTCATAAGCTTGATGAACGGGGGGGTATAAATTGAAACCAGCCTTAAATAGCAAGATAAACAGTAAATTCAAAAGTATGAAAGAACATAAGAACTTTAATTTCCAGTTTATCTCGATGATTATTGTTTCTATTATAGTGGCGTCTCTATTTTTAATTCCACTTACAACTTTGGTAATCAGCAGCTTCAGGCCAGAAGGGTATTTGCCGTTTGAGTGGGGTGCTGGGTGGACCATTCAAAATTATATAACCGTCTTTCTAAATTCAAGAACTTATTTGCTGTTTCAAGACACGCTTATCTACACTTTTGGTACATTGGCCATTGGGATTACGCTTGCTACAATTCTTGCATGGTTGACAGAACGTACGGATTTACCGTTTACTGGTACAATTTTTACGTTAATGTTTATTTCAATTGGTATCCCACCTATGGTATCGGCTTTGGGCTACGGTCTACTAGTCAATCCATCTAACGGCTATCTTAATCATATTTTAGGGAATATGGGCTTTGAAGGGCTTAGTAACTTTTTAACTGCCTATTCAATGGGAGGTATGATATTTGTTACCGGCTTTGGTATTGTACCTGCGATGTATTTAATGTTGATTACATTAATGAGAAATATGGACTCGAATTTGGAGGAAGCTTCTATTGTAAGTGGTGCAAGTACGGGGCAGACAGTAAGAAGGATTACGGCACCTTTAATTAAACCTGGTATTTTGTCCGTATTTATTTATTTTGTCATTGTAGCGATTGAGCTATTTGATGTTCCACTTCTATTAGGATTGAATGGTGATGTTCGAGTTTTAAGTATGGAAATTTATTTTCAAACCCAAACAAGAGCCGGTTTACCTAATTATGGATTGGCCAGTACGTTTGGTTTAATTACGTTTTTTATCGGGCTTGTGTTTGTGATAATGTACATGTTTGCCACAAAAAGTGTGGAGAAGTTCCAGACTGTTAGTGGGAAAGCATTTAAAACGAAAAAACATAACCTTGGCTTCTGGAAATGGCCTCTTGTTGGATTCGTTACTATTTTCATGGCAATTAATGTTTTCATTCCATTACTCGTTATTATTTGGTCGAGTCTTCTCCCTTATTATCAAATGTTTTCATTTGAAGCAATGCGTGAGTTGTCACTTCAAACCTATTCAGAAGTAATTAATCATAATCGCTTTCCATTAATGGTAAGAAATACACTACTTATGTTGATACTTGCTCCTACAATTACAGCTGTTATTGCACTAATGATATCTTGGTTATCTACTAGATCCAAAATACGGGGAGCCCGAATATTGGATGCAGTTGCGTTTATTATGAAAGCCTTCCCATCAGTCCTTGTAGCGATTGCCGTTCTATTATTTTTCATTGGCACTCCTCTTTATGGAACAATATGGATCATTATTGTCGCGTATCCAATGCGATATATTCCTTATTGTTGCCGTCTGTTTTCATCTGCTTTGATGCAGATCAATAAGGAACTTGAAGAAACCTCTTTGGTTCATGGAGGGAATCACTTTGATAATCTCAGAAGGGTTGTGGCCCCAATCATCTTCCCGGCCATTATGACAGGTTGGTTATATGTGGCAACACATGTTACAAGAGATTTGACATTCCCTGTATTCTTGGCTTCGGGTTCAAATGTTGTTATTGGTTCATTGTTCTTTGAATACTGGATTGATAACAGAACTTCTCATGCTTCAGCAGTCTCTGTTTTAATTGTGATATTAATTACGTTCATGGTTATTCCGATGAGGAAATTGATGACAAAAACAAATTCATTTTAGAGAGGCAGGTTGAGTAATTTTGACAATGTTACGTGTGGAAAATCTGAAAAAGGAATTTGTTGAACATGATGGTAATAATGTTAAAGCGATTGATAATGTCAGCTTTGAAATAAAAAAAGGGGAAATTTTCACGTTATTAGGGCCTTCAGGTTGTGGGAAAACGACTACATTACGGACTCTTGCTGGTTTGGAACGGCCCGACAGTGGTGTCATTAGCTTAGGTGGAATGGATGTTTTTAATGGGGCGAACAATACATTTATCCCTCCAAACAAACGAAATATCGGAATGGTATTTCAATCTTATGCGATCTGGCCACATATGACAGTGTTTGAAAACGTGGCCTACCCAATGCGAGTTTCGAAGCTAAAAAAATATAAAAATGCAGAAATAAAAGAGAAAGTAATGGAAGTTCTCGAAAAAGTACACCTGTCCGGATACGGTGAACGTTCGGCTACACAGTTAAGTGGAGGCCAACAACAACGGTTAGCGATTGCTAGGGCATTGTTAACGGAACCTGAATTAATCTTACTTGATGAGCCATTAAGTAATTTGGATGCCAAGCTAAGAGAATTTATGCGCTTTGAACTTAAGTCCCTTCAGCGCGAACTAGGAATCACGATGGTATATGTGACCCATGATCAAGTCGAAGCCTTAGCTCTATCAAATGAAATAGCGGTTATCAATAAAGGGAAAATCGTTCAACAAGGTGATCCACTAACGATTTATAATGAGCCTAAAACTGAATTTGTTGCCGATTTCATAGGGACAACAAATTTAATAAAAGGAGTTTCGGTCAAAGAATGTTCTCCTGGTCAAATTGGTGCAGCCGAAACAGATCAAGGGCTGATTTCCTCTTTGCCTGTTAGAGTGATTAATGCAAATGAGAATGTTGTCGTATCAATTAGGCCTGAGGATATTGATTTAATATCGGTAGCCGATGTAAACCGTCAAACTTCTGAGGACGACACTAAAAACTATTTAACTGGTAAAGTGTTAAACAAAGTATTTACTGGTGAAGTGATTGATTATATTATCCTGATTGAAAATTATGAAATGAGGGTTAAAACACATCAAGAGCAAAATTTTGACCTAAATGCAGAAGTTGCTTTAAGTTTCAGGAAGGAGAGGTGTAGGACGATACCAGTTTAATAGCATCATAATAAGAGAGGTTCTAGAACTCTTTTAAATCGAGTGTAGGTAAGTAACGGGAGATAAATTTTCAAAATCACAGGCAGAGTGTCTGTGATTTTCTCTGTTCTGAAGAAGAATAACTTAGTGCTACTTAATCAGAAATTAAAATCAATTCAACTTTCGAGGAAGTGCAACGGAAATTGGCACCGATACTAAGGAAATGGAAAGAGCTTTATCAGAGTTTGCTGCGATTATCCAACAATCATCCGCTTCTTTAGAAGAAGTGTCGGCTACTATTCATAATCGCTCAGAGGGGAATATGCTGCTAAATGAAGCTATTCAAGATACGAATGGTGCACTTAAAAAGTTAACGATAGAGGAGTAGTCTTTTTGTGTTAAAAGCTGTGTCTATTCAGCTTAGGGATTTTAAAATAATTAACTAAAATTAAAAATTTCTGAAAAATCATTTGACCTTTGGTATAACAATATTATAATATGTACTTATAACATCTTACGTACTATAAAACGTCATTAGCAATGGTAGGCAATCATTCTTATGACACAGTTCGTACCAAGAACCTCCTGAATTCTGATTAGATAGAAAATTATAAAAAACATGTTGATCTTTGGTATAACAATATTATAATATGTATTTAGAGAGTTAGAGGTTGTTAACATTGGTGGCCCTTAAGGAAAGCGTTTACAACGAAATTACAGTATTCTAGTAAAGTGGTGTACACCCATTTTAAAAGGTGTTTATAATTCCATTTTTTTAAAGAGTAAGACGAAGAGTTATTCATGATAGGAGGTTTTTTACTATGCAAGGTAAAGTTGAAGAGAAAAAATCAGACGTTGTTCGGACGGTTCTTGGGCCGGTGTCAGCTCAAGACTTAGGTGTTGTACTTATACATGAAGTTCTTCTTTCTGTGGTTCCAGGTGCAGAGTTTGCCCCAGAGATTAACATGGATAAGAGTGAAATTTTCGAAACGTTAAAACGTCAGCTAACGGACTTCCGTCGAGTGGGTGGAAATACAATTGTCGATCGAAGTGGGATGTTCCATGGTCGTGACGTGGAACTTTACAGAACACTTTCAAGAGCGACAGGGGTGCATATTGTAGCGTCAACAGGATTAGGACCAGAGTCGAATTTGAGTGGCTACTTCCTAACACCACAGAAGCAACCACCTGTACCTTGGCCAGCAGAGCAATTCTCAGGATTGTTCACAAAAGAGGTGACAGAAGGGATTGTTATCCCACGAGTTGAGCGTTCAAGTTCAGCAGGGCTAGTTACATCGATGGCTGATCAAAGTGGTACTACGGAAATTGAATCGAATCTGTTTAGAGGTTCTGCACAAACAGCTCGTGCAACAGGGGTAGCGGTATCGGTACAGTACGGAGCAGATGCTGTAAATGATTTAGAAATTCTGTTAGGTGAAGGCATTGAGCCTAACCGTGTCATCATCGGTGGACTTGATCGTATAGATGCTGTTCGTCGAAAAGAAGCGTTGGCTGTAGCAGGTCGTGGTGCCTATGTGGCATTAGATCATGTTGGTTGGTCTACAAGCGAAGGGTACGTAAATGATGAAGATCGTGCGAAGTTAGTAGCAGAGCTCTTGGCAGAAGGTTTTGGTGATCGTGTACTACTATCGAGCAATGCTGTTGGTGTTGCAAAAGGCCACGAGGCAAAGGATCTTGGATTTGATCATTTATTAACTAGTTTTGTGCCATCTTTACGAAAAGCTGGCGTAACGGACGAACAAATTCGTCAACTATTACAAGAGAATCCACAACGTGTGCTTACACTGGATCCTTCAGCAGAGCAAAAAATTACTGGTTGGAACTTTGATTGGGACAATTTATTCCATTCTGTTAATAGATAGCAAGTTAGGTAGACTGTGAAACTTCTAAAAGAGAAAAGTCAAGGTGAGGAGTGAATAGAAAATGGGTAAAGTAAATACCGTTTTAGGCCCAATTCCGACAGAAGATTTAGGAATTACAGCATTACATGAACATATTGGTTTCGGACTGCCAGGATGTGACTTAGATACACAGTGGTGGAAGAAACCAGAAGAAGCGTTTGACGTTACATTACAAAAGCTACGTCGTTTCCGTGAACATGGTGGTAGAACATTCGTTGATTGTACAGGGATTGGTAATGGACGCGATGTCGAGTATTTCCAAGTGCTTTCACGTAGAACGGGTGTACATATAGTCGCTGTTACAGGCTTCGTAGCTGGTGATTCGGCTCTACCATATTTCCGTAATAAATCAATTGAATATCTTACAAATTTATTCGTTCATGAAATTACGGTTGGCATCGAAGGAACAGATGCAAAAGCTGGCGCTGTTAAAGTGGGTGTTAGTCGTGGTGGAAAGCTCAGTGAACTGGATAAACGCATTTATACAGCCGGTGCACGTGCTGCAGTAAAAACAGGTGTGCCAATTATTACACACTTGTCAACGGATGCAGATACTGCTATTGAAATATTTGAAAAAGAAGGTCTTCCTTTAGAACGCGTACTAATGGGGCATGCCGATGTTGGTCAAGATGCTGATGAAGAACGTGATTCGAAGATTGCTCGCCTAGGAGGCTACGTTGGATTCGATACAATCGGCTATGACACTGAAATGGAAGACTCGCCGTATTGGTCACGCCCTCGCCGAGAACGTGTTGAGCATTTCCTTCGTTTCTTGAGTAAAGAAGGCCATTTAGAACGCGCTGTTATTTCAGCTGATGCCAATTGTTGTGCGTTAGGCTGGCCGGGATTAAAAGGACATTCGGTCAATTATCTGTTTGAAGAGTTTTTACCGGACCTTCGCAAAGCGGGCGTTGGTGAAGAAGTATTTGAGCAACTTTTAGTACACACTCCAGCGAATTTCCTAACAATGAGAGACCCTCGTTAATTTTTGAAAATGGAAGCGTTTCGAAAAGGGATAAAAGTGCGTGTCGGCACTAATCTAGTTGCCGACCGATCCTTTTCATATCCTGCTAGCATTGATTGGGATAACGTGACCTGATGTAATTTCGAGATATGGTTTTACGACATGAACAGGAGGTTAAGAAGATGAGTATTAAAGGAAAGGCTTATATTGCTGGGGCATTTGAACATCCAACGCGCAAGGCTCCTGATAAATCGGTTGCCACGATCCATGCTGAATGTGCAAAAGGTGCACTAGAGGATGCTGGACTTTCGTTTGAAGATGTAGATGGCTACTTCTGTGCTGGTGATGCACCAGGTGGCGTTCTATCAATGGTTGATTATTTAGGTCTTAACGTACGCCATGTTGATGGTACAGATATAGGCGGTTCTTCTTACATTGCTCACGTGTCACATGCTGCTCAGGCAATAGCAGCGGGAAAATGTAATGTGGCGTTGATCACAATGGGAGGACGTCCACGCTCAGAAGGTAGAAGCGGTGTCAAACAGAAGGTAGTTGGCGCAAATGTTCCAGACGTACCATTTGAACTCCCTTTTGGACCGACAGCCGTTAATGAATATGCGATGGCTGCAATGCGTCATATGCATGAATTTAAAACGACGAGTGAACAGCTTGCATGGATTAAAGTTGCAGCTTCACATCATGCTCAATATAATCCGAACGCCATGCTACGTGATGTAGTGACAGTTCAGGATGTACTTGAGTCCCCTATGATTGCCGATCCACTTCACAGGTTGGATTGCTGTGTAGTAAGTGATGGTGGAGGTGCTTTAGTCGTAGTAAGTCCTGAGATTGCTAAGAGTCTAAAACGCCCACTTGTTCGAGTAATGGGAGCTGGTGAATCACCTAAAGGATTATTAGGTGGGAAAGTTGATCTTACTTATTCTGGAGCGAAATGGTCGGGAGCTGCTGCTTTCGCTGAAGCTGGCGTTACGCCTCAAGATATTAAGTACGCTTCTATTTATGATAGTTTCACAATCACTGTATTGATGCAGCTTGAGGATTTAGGTTTTTGTGAGAAGGGCGAAGGTGGTAAGTTCGTCGCTGATGGAAACTTAATTTCAGGAGTTGGGAAGCTTCCAGTCAATACAGATGGTGGAGGTTTGAATAACAATCATCCAGCGAGCCGAGGTGGGATCGTTAAGGTGCTTGAAGCTGTGCGTCAATTACGTGGTGAGGCACAATCACAGGTGCAAGTGAACAATTGTGATATTGCACTAGTTCATGGTACTGGCGGTGGGTTAGCAAGTCGCCACGGTAGTGCAACTCTTATCTTGGAGAGGGTGTAAATCATGGGAACAATGTATCAATCTAGAACGATGACCATCCCTGAAGTTCATCCAGAACACAAGGAGTATTGGGATGCTGCTGCAGAGGGAAACCTCCTAGTAAAAAAATGTGATTCTTGCGGGGAGTATCATTATTATCCACGTGTGTTATGCCCGTACTGCATGAGCGACAAAACAAGTTGGGTGCAAGCAAAAGGTACTGGCAGCATTTATACATACAGTGTAATGCGCCGAGGGACCCCGTATGCAATTGCTTTTGTAGAGCTCGATGAAGGTCCAAGAATGATGACAAATATTGTTGATTGTGACCTAGATACAGTGCGTATCGGCCAAAAAGTAAAAGTGGTATTTAAACAAAGTGGCGAACAAGATAATCCAGGTCCTTTTATACCTTGTTTCACACCGGTTGAAGAGGAATAAGGCCTAAAACATACTATCACTTAGATGATGAAGTCGTAATAACAGAATCTACTAAACAATGAATCGAGATATATATTTTTAGTGGGGCTAAGAAGAGGAGCGAATTGAAATGAGAATCATGAAGGACGTAAAAATTCCTATGCGTGATGGAGTGCATATCGCTTGTGATATCTACCTTCCTGATGGAGTAGAAAAAGTACCGGCATTACTAGCTATCAGTCCATACGGTAAAGAACTGCAAGCGCAAGCGCTAACGTTACCACCACAAGCACGTCCAAGTCATCTTTGGAACGGAGCGATTGAAGCAGGTGACATTCGCGAAGTAGTATCACGAGGGTATGCTCATATTATCGCAGATGTTCGAGGTACAGGTGCTTCTGAAGGAGAAATGTGTGGAAACTATAACTCTGGTGGTCATGGAGACGGAAAAGATATCTATGACATCGTGGAATGGCTGGCTGAGCAAGATTGGTGTGACGGAAATCTCGGCATGATCGGTATCTCTTACTTTGCATCTGTTCAAATTTTAGGTGCAGCTGAGAAGCCACCACATTTAAAAGCTATCTTTGCGAATGGTGGACACTTTGACCTATATGAACTTTGCTATCATGGCGGGATTATGTGGCTAATGCCTCGTGCTTCTCGTGAAGGACGTGGAGGCGATAGCGGTAACGCATTCAATAACGTAGCAAGTAAAAGTTCAAAAGTATTCTCTCCAGAGGAGCTTAAGGAAAAAACACAAGAACGCCTAAACGATCCAGATATCGCGCATTGGTCAGACTTTGTTCACCTTTTACATTATCAAGACCGTCACGAACTGTGGATGGATTACTTATTAAATCCACTAGATGGAAAATTCTGGCAAGAAAATAGTGCGATCCAAGTAGCTCATAAAGTAGACATCCCAGCTTATTTCCAAGCGAAATGGGGACGTGGATGGAATGTTGAAGGCACAATTGAAGCTTTCCATAAAGTATCAGGCGTGAAAAAACTTGATATTCAAGCACTTCCACCAATGTTGGAGCGCCCATTCCATGAAAACCATGACGAGATGTTTCGCTGGTATGATTACTGGCTAAAAGGCATTGACAACGGAATTATGGACGAACCGGCTGTACAGTTCTCTGTAGAAGGTTCTCATAAATGGCGCAAAGAAGATCACTGGCCGTTGCCATATGAAGAAAAGAAAGAGTTCTACTTACGTCCTCGCCACAAAATTAGCGAGAAACCAGAACCTTTAACGGCTGAATATGCACATCCAGATGGCTTCTACCAAGCTCCATTAACTGTAACAACAACATCAGAAACCATTAAGTGGACGAGTGATAAATTTAGAGAACCTGTTGAAATGACAGGTACCGGAGCATTGTACCTATATGCTGAGATCGATACAGACGATACAAACTTCATTGCGAAGCTTTATGAGGTTGACCCAAGTGGTAAACGTACGTTAATGACGTCGGGTTACTTAAAGGCATCGCATCGTGAGCTTAATGAAGAAAAATCAACATACGGTGAACCGTGGCACCCACATAACCGTGTCGTACCAGTAACACCAGGTGAAATTAACGAGTATGCGATTCGTATGTATCCGTTCTCATTCTTAATTAAACCAGGACATCGGATTGAATTAGATCTAGCGTGTAACGAACCACTTGATGGAGAAGATGCAAAGCTATTACCACCAGATAGTTATCACTTGCCAAGTGGGCGTGCGACAATGCACAAAATCTATCGGGATGCTGATCATCAATCACGCTTAGTTCTTCCAGTTATTCCGAAACAACATGACGTTACAAACTAGATTTTACCACGTGTAAAGAACAATCTGTAGTGCCTCCTTCTTATAGAGAAGAAGGAGGTATGGTAACAAAATGGATTATAGGAGTGAACAACATGACAAATGCAGTTCGTGTTATTCCGATTGAATGTAAATTTGGTCCAATCTCTGCATTTGCCTATTATGTCGATGCACCAGAGCCAGTAATAATCGATACGGGTGTGAATATCTCAGCAGCTCAAGACATCGAGCCAACATTAGCTGAACATGGTATTCAAATGGAAGATATTCGTTGGATTTTACTGACACATGGTCATGTCGATCATCTCGGTGGCGCTTATCAAGTATGGGAAAAGACAGGAAGAAACGCCAAAGTGGTCATTCCAAAAAAAGAAGCAAGACTGTTGCGCGACCGGAATGAACATATTGTTGATTACAAGGCGCTGCAAGGCAAATACATTACTGATCCAGCAATTCAAGAAAAACATATCAAGATGTTAACAACAGATATTGGTGACAGTATTGAACCAGATATGGAAGTAGTAGAAGGTGATTCTATCCACCTTGGTGGTGATATTTCACTTAAGGTAATTGAAACGCCGGGTCATTCAATTGGTTCTGTTACATTTTTGTTAGATGAGTTAGGTTGGGCTTTTGCTGCCGATGCCGTTCAGATGTACGGTGGGGCAAGTGGATTACCAACGATTGAAAACGCAACGCTCTATCGTAAAAGTGTAAAACGCTTGTTAGAAGACATTCGCCCACAACGGTTATATCTAGGACATCCGTTTCGCAATCGCAATGGCGAGATGCAAAGTGCACAAATTGAAAGTGAGCAAGTAACAGAATTGTTACAAGCAAGTCTAGATATGGATACCAAATTGAGTGAATTAGTAAAGCGTCACATCGAAAATGGACTTCCTGCAAATCAACATGAATTGTATGGACCATTTGCTGGGATTGCAGAGGAATTAGGTTACACAGGCGATCCACGTAATATGCCTTGTGCGTTCTTTGTTACGATAAATGGCTATAAAGAAGAACTTATTAAATGAGAGGAGGAAACTGATCATGATCGAAAAAAAGTTTGAAAATTCAGCACAGGCAGTAGCAGACATGAAAGATGGAGCAACATTGCTTGTTGGAGGTTTTGGAGGAAGTGGATTGCCGTCACATCTTGTTGCAGCTCTCGTCGAACAAGGAGCAAAGGATTTAACGGTTGTCTCAAATAACATTGGTGCAGTTAGCGACGGTGTTGCAGCACTTATTAGCAATAATCAAGTTCGAAAGATTATTTGTTCTTTCCCTGTCGGCCCACATGCTGACGATTTGATAGAGCGTCTAAATAAAGGCGTAATCGAATTGGAAATTGCTCCTCAAGGAACTTTAGCAGAGCGTATCCGTGCAGGTGGTGCGGGAATCCCGGCTTTCTATACGCCAACTGGAGTAAATACGGAACTTGGGGAAGGGAAGGAAACGTGTGATTTCGATGGCCGTACCCACATTTTAGAAAAGGCAATTAAAGGTGATTATGCATTTATTAAGGCAGATCGTGCTGACCGTTGGGGTAATCTGACTTACCGTAAAACACAGCGTAACTTTAATCCGGTGATGGCAACAGCAGCAAACATTACGATTGCTGAAGTTAGTGAATTCGTAGAACTTGGGGAGATTGAACCAGAGAATGTAATAACTCCTAGTGTTTACGTCGATCGCTTACTATTAGTTGAACCACATCTTAGAAAAGAGGTGTTAGCAAATGGATAAGGAAGTAAAGGAAATTGTTGGTTGGAAAAAGCCTGAGTTAGCTGCTCGAGTGGCACAGGATTTAGAAGATGGATGGTTTGTTAATCTAGGTATTGGTTTACCGACACTTGTAGCCGATTACATTCCTGAAGGACGTGAAATCATCCTTCATAGTGAGAATGGCCTTCTTGGATTAGGACCAAAACCTGAGCCAGGTCAAGAGGATCCGGATCTTGTCAATGCAGGTAAGGAGCCGATTACGTTGAAGCCAGGTGGATCTTATTTCTCACAATCAGATTCATTTGCGATGATTCGTGGTGGACATCTTGATGCAACGGTTCTTGGTGCATTTCAAGTTTCTATGGAAGGTGATCTAGCTAGTTGGAAGCTCCCTAACGCTACTCTTGGGCGAGTAGGAGGGGCAATGGATCTTACGGTTGGTAGTAAGCGTGTCTTCCTTTGTATGCAGCATATAACCAATAAGGGAGAAGCGAAAATCGTTGAGAAGTGTTCATTTCCTTTGACGGCAACTCGTTGTGTTGACCGTATTTATACAGACCTTGCAGTAATTGATGTAACAGATAGTGGTCTTGTTGTTCGTGAGCTCGCTCCTGGTGTTGATTTTGAATACGTACAGGAACGCACGGCAGCCCCACTTCAAAAGAGCGAATCTTTAACAGTTAAGTAGACCTAGACCTTAGGAGATAGATGAAAATGATTAAACAAATACAGACGATTGATCGCAATTCTTCCGTTCCTCTTTATAAACAGATCAAGGAGATTCTGATTGAAGAGCTGCGGACTAACAATGACGGTCCGCTACGTCCTATCAGTACGGAGGAGGAGCTTGTGCGCCGGTTTCATGTAAGCCGTGCGCCTGTGCGTCAGGCGTTAAAGGAGCTGGCTAATGAGGGGTATGTCTACAGGGAGCGAGCGAAAGGCACTTTTCCTGTACGCGATCTTCCTGTGCGTCCCCCGGGACTGAAGCTTGGTGGGCTTGTCGGTTACCTTCGTGAACAGGGCATGGAGTGCGACTCACGAGTCTTAGACGTTGGTCACGTTCAACCTCCGATAAAAGTTCGCTCAATCCTTGGTTTAAAACCAAATGACAAAGTATTGAAAGTCTCTCGACTGATCCTCGTAAAGGAAAAGCCACTTGTATGGACACAAAATTACTTATGTGTTCCACGAGACTTTCAACCTGACACAGAGGAACTCGAGATGGCTGAAAGTGTCTTCCTGCTTCTCGAACGCGACCAGGGAATTTCTCTATCCCGAGGTGAGCACCACATTTGGGCAACTGGCGCAAATCGTGAAGAAGCAGAGACTTTATGTATCAATGTCGAAGACCCAGTTTTAATTGAAGAAACAAAGATGTTTACCCGAAGTGACCTTCTCATCGGTTGGAGACGTGCTGTCCATATTGCTGATGACTACAAGTATTCTTTTACAATGAATCGATGAGGGGGAAACTTCCCTTTTGAAGAGAGTGTATGGAGAGTAAATTAACCAAATGTGACTATAAAATTCTGAAACTTGACGCTAGTAAAAGTTATTACCTAATTCGCAATTATAGATTTCATTAAATGTGAGCGTACACAAATGAAAGGGGATGTTATTAATGGGAGTAAATGGTAAAAACAAGGCTGATTTAAGAGTTGCTATTATTGGGGGAGGTATTGCAGGTACATCTACTGCAAACGCATTAAAAGCAAGAGGGATCCATGCAGATGTGTACGAACAATCATCTGAATTTACTGAGGTAGGGGCAGGAATTGGTCTGCGTCCACCAAGTGTAAACTGCTTTAAGACGTGGGGATTATATGAAGATTTGGAAAAGGTAACGGCACTTAGTGACACGATGGAAATTATCCAGGGAGATGACCAATTATTAATTAGAGAAACGTGGCCAGTACTAACTGATGACAAAACAGAAGCTTATGCTCGTTTAATTCATCGTGCAGATTTATTAGATACATTGGTAGCGCCTCTTTCACAAGATCAGCTTCACCTAAATCATTGTTTAAGTGAAATAAAGGATCATGGTGATTATGCAGAAGTAACGTTTACAAACGGTAAAAAAATTGAAGCTGATATCGTCATTGCAGCTGATGGTATTCGTTCCCCAATTCGAACGCAAGTATTGGGAAATAATCATGACCCTATTTATTCTGGTTATTTAGCACATCGTGCATTAATTCCTTACAAAGATGCACATGGCATGGCAAAAGAAAACATCTTGCGTATTTTCGTAGACGGTGATAATTCATTTTACTTATTGCCACTAGAGCATCGCGATCAAGTTTCTGTAGATATTACAGTTCCTGGTGAATTTGCCCTTCGTCCAGAATTAACTAAAGAAGAAATCATGGAAAGCATTACTGGCTTTGGCCCTACGCTACAAAAGATTGTTGAGAACATTCCTTTAGAAGACATTGTCTCTCGTCCTTTAGCTGACATCGAACCAATGACTAAGTGGAGCACAAATACTGTAACACTTGTCGGAGATGCTGCTCATGCGATGCTTCACAATCAAGGTCAAGGCGCAAACATGGCGATCCAAGATGGAGAAGCATTAGCAGTAGAAATTGCTAACGCAATCGAAGGGACTATTACAATAGGCGAAGCATTGAAAAACTATGAAGAGCAACGTAAACCAATTACAAAGCTTTATCAAGACTTATCTCGTCTATTCCCAACTGATCAAGCTGAAACCGCTTTCCCTGAAAAAGCACACTTTGAATCAGCTCGTTAAGTTTTGGGCTTAAGCTTATAGATTCTATAGGGTAGGCTGATTATGAAAATAACGAATCAGCCTAACCTATCAAAAAGTTCTCATTAAAATAGATAGGAAATTCAATCTAGTTAAAAATGAATGAAATATTGGAGGTTCTTATAAATGCCAGTACATCCCGAGATAAAAAAGATTTTGGATTCGATTCCTGCTTCTGACGCTACACTAAAAATCAACCCAGTAGAATATAGAAAAATGCATGATGCACCCGTTTTACCGGTTGAAAAACGCGTACAAGTACATTCTGTGGAAGAAAGAACGATCCAAACTCCTGAAGCAGAAATTCCTGTCAGAATTTATACGCCAGGAGAAGGCGATTCTTATCCGGTTCTTATGTATTTCCACGGTGGTGCATTTTTCTCAGGAACGTTAGAAAGTCATGATGAAATAGTACGACCAATATGTATGGAGTCCGGTTATAAAGTCATTTCTGTTGGCTATCGTCTTGCGCCTGAACACCCATATCCTGCTGCATTAGAAGATTGTTACAACGTAACAAAATGGGCAACAGAAAATCAAGATGAGTTGAAGTGGGACGGAAAGAACCTAGCTGTTGCAGGAGATAGTTCTGGTGGTAATTTAGTAGCGGCTGTTTCTCTAATGGCACGTGATAAAAAGGAATTTACGATCACGAAGCAAGTATTACTCTATCCATCACTAGACCTTGATTTCGATGAAGCTCGTTACCCATCCTTAACAGAAAATGCGAAGGGGTACTTTGTAGAAACAGATGCGCTACCTGAATTTAATTCTTTCTATTTATCTGGAGGAGCAGATGTTAAGAACCCACTTGTTTCACCGATTAAAGAAGAGAATTTAGAAAATCTTCCAGCAGCATTTGTGATGACAACAGAATTCGATCCAATGCGAGATGAAGGAGAGGTATTTGCTGAGAATTTAAGAAAATGTGGCGTGCCTGTTGAAACAAAGCGATATGAAGGTGTTACTCATGGCTTCTTAGGTAAATTCACTCATCTAGACGAATACAAAGACGTTTACCAACGCATTGGTGCTTTCTTAAAAAAATAATAGATTGATAGTAAAAGGGACTCACATAAGGATCAAGCGAACCAAAGCTTGATGCCTTATGTGACAGTAACTACTGAGAGAGTATAGCCTGTTCTCTCGTATTCTTTACTCAATTAACGAAAGCGTTTGCATAAAATTTTCCATTTCTTGCTCAAAACGAAGGTAGAAATTCTATTGAAAGAGACCGAGTCTGATGGGGAGAATTTTCTGAACTTCATTTACTGAAAATAATCTATATTAATAGTTTTCTGTTTTTTTGTTGCTGTTATCTGCGACAAAAATTATATAGTTCAAAATAATGATAAAAAAGGGGTTGTATTTATGAAAAGAACACTAAAAGCACTACTATTTTGTATCTTGATGTTAGGATTAATCGCTTGCTCCTCTAATACGAGTGAGCCGTCTGGTACTTCAGGTGGAGAAGCTTCTGAAGGATCGGAAGAAAAAGAGACATTTACGTTAGTAACCAATACGCATCTTCCTCCTGAAGTTCCTCTTGCGAAAGCTTGGGATGCTTACTTAGACGAAATTGAGGAAAGAAGTGAAGGACAAATCGTATTTGACCGTTATTACAATGGTGCGTTATCAGATGGATTCGATATTCTTGATTCGATTAATAATGGCGTAGTTGACGTAGCAATGGTTATTACAGCATGGCAACCAGGAAATGTTCCATTGAACTCTGTTAGTACGATTCCTGGTATTTACGATCATTCATGGACAGCAGTTAGTGCATTAAATAAATTGCAACAAGAGATTCCAGAGCTAAATGAAGAATTAGAAGGTTTGGGAGTGGTGAACATTGGAAACTTCTCAGGACCACCACAATATATCGTTTCAACTGAGCCGGTTGCTAGTTTTGATGATTTACCGGGGTTAGAAATTTTAACGCTATCACAATCAGAAGCTGCGATTTCAGGTGAACTTGGAATGACACCAGTAGGGATGAGTATTTTAGATGCCTATGATGCGCTAACAAGAGGAATTGTCGATAGTATCACATTAAATATTGAAGGTGCGATGAACTTTGGACTTACAGAAACAGCTAAGCATGCATGGAAATTACCAGTTGGAACACTTCCTGGTATGTATGTCATCAATCAAGGCATTTGGAATGATCTACCTGAGGATCTTCAAGAAATGATTCAAGAAGTAAAAGAAGACGTACAGCCTGAATTGTTTAATACCTATTACCAAATTCCTTTAGAAGAAAGTGAAGAGAAATTTATTGCTGATGGCGGAACGATTACAGAACCGACAGAAGAGGAAATGGCTCAATATATGGAAGAGGTCCTAACGCCAGTTGTGTTTGAGGCATGGATCGAAGAGCAAGAAGGTAGAGGTTTGCCAGGAGACAAGACGTTAAATACGTTTAAAGAACTGGTAGAAAAATTTGAAGCAGAAAATCCACACATTAATTAATCATTAATGCTAAAGGTAAATCAGGTTGACTGATTTACCTTTGGCCAATTTATATATAAAGGGAGCGGTGTTCATGAATTCTCTGCTTATTAGGATAAATTCCTTTTATAAAAAAATAGAGTTTACATTTATATTAATTAGTGGGTTTTTAGTATTTTTTACCATGTTCTTGATTGTAGCCAATATCCTAATGAGAAATTTCTTCGGGCAGCCAATAGTCGGAACCTATGAAATTGTCGTTAACCTTTTTGCAGCCATCGTCGCTTTTGGGTTTGCTTATGTACAAGGAGAAAGGGAAAATATTAGCGTTGAAGTGGCCGTACAATCATTACCAAAAAAAATCTTGAGATTCATTGAGTTGTTTGGTTATGTAATCGGTTTAGTAGGGATCGGGATTATCGTTTGGCAAAGTGGTTTGCAAGCGTGGGATGCTTTTGTTAAGCAAGCCTATCAAGCCAATAGTCTTTTGCGTCTTCCATTATGGCCAGCAAAGACAGTTGTATCGTTAGGAATGTTGTTACTTTTTATTAGACTGTGTATTGATATCCTCCTATTACTATTTAATACCCAGACTAATACGAAAAAAGAAGATGATGATAGTGTTGAATTTTTATAGTTGGTTTGTTGAAAGGAGGAGATAGGGATGAATTTGGATCCACAAGTTATCGGAATACTAGGGCTCATTCTAATGGTTATCCTTGTCTTTTTAAAGGTCCCAGTAGGATTTGTTATGATCATTGTCGGTTTTATCGGGTTTGCTCTTATAAGAGGGACAACACCTGCTTTTAATATTATGGGGAATACGTTTTTTGAGACTCTTACAGATTATAATTTTACGGCGATACCGATGTTTATTTTAATGGGGTTTCTTGCCTATCATTGTGGGATTGTGAATCAGTTGTTTAATGCTGCAAATAAATGGGTTGGTCATCTTCCTGGAGGAATGGCACAGGTAACCGTTGTCGGTGGAGCGGGGTTTGGGGCTGTTTCTGGGTCAGGACCAGCATCAACAGCAACCTTATCAAGGATTGCCTATCCAGAAATGGTTAAAGCTGGAGTGGATAAAAAGCTAGCGTTTGGAGTTATTGCTTCAGTTGGTCCTTTAGCGGTATTGATTCCACCAAGTATATTAATGATTATTTTTGCAATTATTACACAGCAATCGATTGGTAAATTACTGATTGGGGGTCTATTACCTGGATTAACGGCAGCTCTAGTTTATATGGTTTTAGTGTATATTTTGGTGAAAAGAAATCCAGGGATTGCGCCAGCACAAGAGAAAGTTCCGTTTAGTGAGAAGGTTAAATCATTAAAAGGGGTAACACCGTTTTTACTTTTAGTAGCTGCAATACTTGCAGGATTGTACACAGGTTTTTTTACACCAACTGAAGCAGGGGCTGCCGGTGCCTTTATCGTTTTTATCATGGTGTTAGTGACAAGAGGATTCAAATGGGAAATTATACGAGATAGCATGGTTCAAACAATGAAGACAACTTGTATGATCTTTATCTTAATTGGTGGGACGTTCATTTTCAGTTATTTTCTGTCTATTTCTACGATCCCAACAAAATTCTCTCAATTTCTAGTTTCGTTACCAGTCGAACCGATTGTGATCCTTTTAGGTGTCATTGTTATGTACCTCATACTTGGAATGTTTATTGACATGGTTTCAGCAATGTTCTTAACCCTGCCAATTATTTTTCCAGCTGTTATTTCTTTGGGGTATGACCCAATATGGTTTGGAGTTCTAATTGTATTCCTTGTGGAAGTAGCGCTTGTAACTCCTCCATTTGGTTTGAGTTTATTTATTCTTAAAGGAACCGTACCTGGAAGTGATCTTAGAGATATTTATAAAGGAGCAATTCCGTTCGTTCTAGCAGACTTTGTTATTATCGCTATATTCATATTGTTCCCACAAATCATTACGTTCTTACCGTCATTGATGGGATAAGTAGTAGAATTCGTCCCACCAATTTTAGAGGAGGTAAAATATGAGAAATCAAAATAAACCAGATCAACCAAATATTTTATTTATTACGTGTGATCATCTCAGAGCAGACTTATTAGGTTGTGCAGGGCATTCTGCGATTCAGACGCCACATATTAATAGACTTGCAGAAAATGGGGTGAGATTCACGCAAGCTTATTCCCCGGCACCTGTTTGTATTCCAGCAAGGGCATCGATTATGACAGGGAGGGAAGGAGACACTTTAGGCATAAAAGAATACCGAGCAGGTTTTGAACTTCCTGTACAAGAAACCTTGCCAAAACAGCTTCGTGATGTAGGGTACCAAACAAAAGTAGTGGGCAAAATGCACGTTTATCCGGAAAGGTGCCATTATGGATTCGAAGAGATGCTTTTGTGTGAGGAAGGACGGTTACTCGGTGCCGATAGTGGAGAAAACAGAGGGTATGATGATTACGAACTATGGTTAGCTGAACAAGGGTACCCAGGCAAAGCATTTGCACATGGATTGTCGATGAACGAATATGCTGTGACTCCTTGGCATTTACCTGATCATCTACATCCTACAGAATGGATCGCCGAACAGTCTTGTAAACAAATTAAAAGACGTGACTGGACGAGGCCGTTATTTTTATGGACATCATTTACAGCTCCACATCCACCATTAACACCGTTAATGAACGATCTGTATGTGTATGAAAATGAAGAAATACCCGACTCTCCTATTGGTGATTGGGCAGAAAGCCACCCAGCCAACCACCAAATGGGTTTATCGTTTGGAAAGAACCTGACAAAAAATCAAATTGAATTGGCAAAGCGCGCTTTTTATGCATCGGTTACTCATATTGATAGACAGATTAATAGAATTATTGGAACCTTGGCAGAAGAGGGAATGTTAGATAATACTTGGATTGTTTTTACAGCCGATCATGGCGACAATTTGGGAGATCATAACCTCTGGCAAAAATTTAATTTTCTACAAGGCTCTTGTAATATCCCATTAATCATTACACCTCCATTTCAAGGAGATCGTCGTCTAGGCGATGAGTGGGAACCAAATAGCACGAATGATGCAGTTGTCGGTTTGCAGGATCTATTGCCAACACTTGTTGAGATCGGTAACGGTACGATTCCAGATGGAGTTGACGGAAGCAGTCTACTTCCCCTTATGAAAGAGCAATCTAAGACGGTTCGGGATGTGATTTTAGGAGAACTTGGCAGAGATGGACATCGCTCTCTCATGGTAACGGACGGAAAATGGAAGTATATCTGGTATGAAGAAGACGGCTATGAATTGTTGTTTCATATTCAAGATGATCCAAATGAAATTCACAACTTAGCTGAGAAGGAAATCGAAAAAAGAACAGAGTACCGGAACAAACTAGTTACGATCTTATCTTTACGAGAACAAGATCCTGCTATTGAAAATAAGGAGTTAAAAGCAAAGGCTCCAGGAAAAAGAGCTGTTAAAGGCAAGCGTCGTCCGATGAATTCGTTTATGGCTTATGAAAGCCCAATTGGACATCATTAGGTTAGGAGTTGCACTGCCCTATTCAATGGATAGAGGCAGTGCAATTTCTATCCTCCATACAAAACGGTTGCAAACCAATAATAATAAGGGATCCCTATAATTAAGTTAAACGGCAAAGTTAAACCTAAAGAGGATCCAATGTAAATGCCTGAGTTAGCACTGGGCATCGATTGTTCCACAGCAGCAGGTGCCGCGATATAGGAGGCACTTCCCGTTAAAAAGCCAAGTACAACGGCACCGCCTAATGATAGACCGAGCATACTTCCAGCTAGAACTCCGAGCGTTCCTCCAATGACGGGTAAAATAAATGAAAACAGTAAAGAAGTGATCTTGAAATTTTCGATATTACGTATGCTTTGCGTAGCAACCATACCCATGTGAAGCAAAAAGATACATAAAATACCGTAAAACAACTCACCAAAGAAGGGGCTAATTTGAACTAACCCATCCATATGGCCAACCAAACCGATAAAAATACCACCTAAAAGCAAGAAAATACTTTTCCCAAAAAATGCTTCCTTCACAACATGCTTATAATTAATAGAAGTATTGTCAGTGCCACCGTTCTTTTGTTTGTAAATATTATAGAAAATGATTGCTAAGATAATAGCAGGGCCTTCCATAATAACTAGAACAGCTGACATGTATGGCTCATAGTAAATCATTGTTTTATCTAAGAAAGCAATACCTGCTATAAAAGTAACAGCACTTACCGAACCATAATGGGCAGAAATGGCTAACGCATTTGTAACGGAATAGTGAAATAAAAACCGTACAAGAAGGAATGCCACGAAAAACATGAAGATGCTCAAAAAAATAGCGGTAATAATAGTTGGAACCATATCGATTAGTTGAACATCTCGAAGCTCTGTCCCACCTTTTATCCCAATCGTTAAGAGAATAATCATTGTATAACCAGTATATACAGCTTCAGGAACCTTTAAATCTGAATTGACGAGTACAGCGATAATTCCAATAATGAAAAACAGAATCATTGGCGACAATAAATTTGTATAGGCAATATCATAAATCAGCTCCACCTTACTCACCCCGCATATCCTTATCTTCCCTTAAATTTGGCTATTTATTAATCATCTTTGTTAATGGAAGTCTGTTTTATAATGATTATTGCTATTATAAAGTTTATTCGTAGTAAATACGGAGATGACTGGAGCCTTAAAGGAGTCAAAGAGAGGGACTGGAACCCTGAAACAAGAGGAAGAGGAAAACGAAGACGTCAGAGAGAGGGACTGGAACCCTGAAACAAGAGGAAGAGGAAAACGAAGATGTCAGAGAGAGAGGCTGGAGCCCTGAAACAAGAAAAAGAGGAAAATGGAATGTCAACACTAAACTGGACAAAAATTATAAGGTCTGTTGCTTGAATTCGACTGGTGTTAAATAGCCTAGTGTTCCGTGAATTCGAATGTTATTGAACCAATGAACATAATCATC
>NZ_JBWQTV010000018.1:0-169225 GCF_056619965.1 Halalkalibacter sp. HAAS-P014
GACTCCTCTACTTGTTTCTCGACAACTCAAGTATAAAGGAAGGGAGAGTTTGCGTGTTTTTTTATGCTCAAAATCTATCCCTCGAATTGTTTTATAACCCCAACATATATAATAGAGCCCAAAAAAATACCTACCACCATTACATCAGGTGGTAGGTATTTCATCTATCAAAACTTAGTTTTCTTCTTCTTCGTCTTCATCTTCGTCAGCTAGCTCGTCGCCGTTATCGTCGTCAAGCTCAACGTCGATTTCTTCTTCAGTGTCAAGCTCTTCATCGTCTAGAGCTGGCTCTTCAACGTCTTCAGCAGGCTCATCCATTGGTACTTCTTCTTCTAGAGCTGGATCTTCTACTGGTGCTTCTTCTTCTGCAGGCTCACCACAAGCTGCAAGTAGTCCTAGTGATAATACAGCAACTGCTGATGTCATTAAGAATTTCTTTTTCATAATAATTACCCCCAATAATTTTATATGACTAGCAGATATATCTTTAGCTTGCTGTTAGTCTTTGTGTATCTTAGCAAGATTATTCATGCTCGTCTATGCAAATCGAACTTTTTTGGTATTATCTAACAACTTTCTCATCTTATTACATTTTTTCCCACAATCCTAGAAATAACACTTTACCATGTTAAAGGAGGGTCAGACCCCTCTTTACCACTCTACTACACTACAGTGGGGACTGACCCCTCTTCACTACATCACAGCAATATAGAGGGGATCAATCCCCTCTATAGCTTAGTGTGTCTTTTTTGGTTTTTTTAATGCATGCATGATCATGGTACATTCATGATGTGGAACTGGTTTGCTGAACAGGTAGCCTTGTGCGCGAAAGCAGCCTTTATTTTTGATCAGAATTAGCTGATCATGTGTTTCGACTCCTTCACAAATGACGGAAACGCCAAGGCTTTGTCCCATCGCAATGATCAGCTTCACAATTGCATCTTTTTCCTTCGTTGACTCGCCTCGTACGAACGATTGATCAATTTTCAATGTGTCAATTGGGAAAAGGTTTAACTGACTTAAGGAAGAGTAACCGGTTCCAAAATCATCTAAGGACACCTTCACTCCCTGCTCTTTCAGCGCGTTCAGTTTCTCACGGATATCTGATAATTGCAAAATAGCCATTTTTTCTGTCACTTCAAGGCATAATAATTGTGGGTCTATTCCAGAATTATTTAATATTTTACTTACTCGTGATGTGAAATTTTCCTTTACAAAAAAGGGCATTGATACATTAACTGATATAACCAGGTCACTAAACCCATTATCATGCCACTTTTTCCCTTGTTCCACGGCGCACTTTAACACCCACTCATCTATATCAGCGAGAACCCCCATATCTTCAGCCACCGGCAAAAATTCAGCCGGAGAGATCAATCCTTTCTCAGGGTGATTCCAACGAACGAGAGCTTCTACACCAAATGGCTTTTCCGTTTCAAGATCTACTTGCATCTGGTAATGCACATCTAACTGATTTTCACTTATTGCTTTTAACAGGTCGACTTCTAACGAAAGTTCCTCTGCGCTTTGATCATTCATTTCAGTCCTGTAAAAACGAAAACTATTACGCCCCTCATTTTTTGTCCAGTACATCGCCGAATCAGCATTTTTTAAGAGCGTGGTAACGTCCGAACCATGATCTGGGAAACGACTAATTCCGATGCTCAGTGTTAAATAAAAAAATTTTTCACACACTAAAAACGGTTGGCGAATCGCCTCAAAGATCGATTCAATGAGCTCTTCTAACACCAACTCATCTTTATACCTGATAAAAATAGTAAATTCATCTCCTGCAAAGCGACTAACCACTCCATTTGAACTAACCACATTCCTTAAACGCCCCGCCAGTTGCACCAAAACATCATCGCCTGCTTGATGGCCATAGGAGTCATTGATCTTTTTAAAGCGATCTAAATCAAGGAACATTACAGCAATTTTTTCAGACGTTCTTTTTGCAACAGATATCGCCATTTCTAACGATTCTTTAAAATTAATCCGATTCGGCAGCTGCGTCAGCTCATCATGATACGCAAGGTGCTTCATCATTTGCTCGTTGTTTATACGCACGGTCATATCACGCATAATCCCGATATAAAAACTCTCTTCGTCATTTTCTTGCTTGATCTCAGTAACGGTAATGTACGACCAAAAAAGCGCACCATCTTTTCGTTTATTAATTAACTCCCCAGTCCATGATCCTGATGTACGGATTTGGTTCCACATTTCAATATACGTTGAGCGAGGCGTTTTCCCCGATTGTAAAAAATTAGGGTTTCTCCCCACCGCCTCACCTAACGTGTATCCCGTTATTCGTTCAAACGCAGGGTTGACCACGATGATTTCACGCATATTATTCGTTATCATCAAACCATCATTCATATGATCGAATAAAACTTCAACATTTTTCTGATCCTTCGTAAAACGTTCAATCGCTGCGTTCACTAGTTTTCCCCCTCTTCATTCGTCCATAACCCCTGCGTGTATATTCCCTTATTTATTTAATTGCAAACGTAATATCAGCTTCACAAGCTAGTTCACCATCAACGGTTGCAATAGCATGTCCTTTTCCAACTGGTCCTTTCAACCTTGTGATCTCCACTTCTAAGCGTAACTGATCACCTGGTACGACTTGTCTTTTAAAACGGCATTTATCAATTCCACCAAAAAACGCGAGCTTGCCACGGTTTTCTTCTCTCTTCAACATTGCCACAGCCCCAACTTGAGCGAGTGCTTCTACAATTAATACTCCAGGCATAACTGGGTAATCGGGAAAATGGCCATTAAAGAATTCCTCATTTGCTGTAACATTTTTAATCCCAACCGCTTTTTTGCCTTCTTCAAGTTCAAGAATCTTGTCCACTAATAAAAAGGGATAACGATGTGGGATAATCTCTTTAATTTCATTAATTGTAAGCATTTACAACATCCTCTCAAAATAGATAGTTGTCCTGATTATATCATACGTTTGTACCAATTTCTTTTCCATAAAAAAAAGGGACAATTTAATGTCCCTTGATAATATCTATAATATGGTACCAAGTGTCTGGATGAGTTGCATCGCCTGCATCACCATCTCCAATTACACTAAACCCAACAATCACACCTAATATGAGACTCCCACCAATCAAGATGATCGCGAGTAAAATTCGGAGCCAAATCGGAATCAAGCGCAAACGTGGCTTTTTCCGATTTTTTCTTCGCTCTTCACGTGATTCCTCTTCTTTTGCCTTTAAAGCGAGTGCCTCTGAATCATTTTGTTCTGTGGAATCAGACTGGTCATCAGTAATTAGTTCTTGGTCTTCGGCTGCAGTGGCTTCCGCTTGCTCTACACCCTCGCCTTGCTCCAGCTCTTCAGACCCACTAGCATTTGTTTCTTCTGTAACAGCTTCTTCCTGTTCGCTCTTAGACTCTCCAGCTTCTTCTACTTCATCAGTTGGCTCCTCTTTTTCATCCTCAGAACCATCTGCAACAGCTTTTTCCTCCAGCTCACCCTCAGATTCCGCTGCTTCACCCTCAGAACCTCCGGCATCCACTTCTTCTGCATCCTCTTGCTCGCTCTCAGATTCGGTTGCTCCTTCAAGTGTCTCCAGTTCTTCTGCAGCAGCTTCATCTTTTTGCTCGACGCTAGAATCTGCCACTTCCTCAGAAGCATCCACACTCGACTCAGTAGCGTTCTCGTCACTACTTTTATCTATGGTCATTGCGCTTGCTTCCTGCTCTTTGTCAGTACTCTCTTTTTCGGATAGCTCGCTGCCTCTATTTTGTTTTATGTCTGTTTCTTCTTCTCGGCTTTTATTATTTGATCGATTTTCAGTCATCGTTTTCTCCTCAAATCTGTTCAGCCGTTTCATGCTGATTTGTAACGTTTCCGAGTATAGCTATTGTCCCTCATTAAATCACTGGTGAAATTTTATTATCTGCGAAGACCGTTTACGAGTCCTGACATTTCATCGGCCATCGAAATAGAGCGCGAATTGAATTGGAAATGGCGCTGCGCTTCAATTAGTGCATTCATTTCCTTGCTTAGATCAACATTAGACCCTTCTAAAAAGCCTTGGTTAATGCGTTGGTTACCAGCTCCAACCTCTTCTAGCACATCAGCAATGGCTAAACCCAATGCTTGAAAGTCCGGCAAGCGATAAAGATTGTTCCCGGTTGGGTCAAGCAGTTGTGGCTTCAATACTCTTGTTAGCGCCATCTCTCCAACGTTTTGAACCGTACCATCATTTAATGTGACCTGCAGTTGCCCTTCACCCGTTAGAGTGATAGTTTGAAAGTTTAAGGGAATATTTATTCGATTTCCTGCATCATCTAATACAAAATCTCCGTTCGCTGTTACCAATGTTAAAGAATCATCTGTATCTGGATCACCACTTAAATAAAACGAACCGTCTCTTGTCAGACGCTCAACAGATTGGCCGTTTTCTACAGTCTCAATCCTAAAGAAGTGATTTTTTTCCGTAATTGCAAAATCAAGTTCACGTTCTGTTTCGATAAGGGGTCCAAGCTCTGTGCGCACAGCTGTTTGTGCAATTTTAGCTCCTGTTCCAACACGTAGTCCGTCCGGTGTTAAACGGCCAGCTTCATAGGCAGGGTTTGATTGATTATTCAATTGTTGAACTAACAAATCTGAAAACGTTGCTTCACTGCGCTTAAATCCCGTTGTGTTCGTATTTGCTATGTTGTGAGATATGGTATCAAGCTTCTTTTGCAGTTGTCCCATCGTAACAGATGCTGCGATCATTGATGTATTCATCATTCATCCCTCGTTTTTCTAATTAATACGTGCTCAAACAGAAACAAGAATGAGACGCACAGGAGGATAGGTTCCCATACGTCTAGCTCGTTTACCCAATTCTTCCGATTTCGTTAACAGCTTTATCTAGACTTTGATCATACGCTTGCAAAACTCGTTGATTGGCTTCAAATGAACGGTACGCACTCATCATTTCTGTCATCGTTTGCTGCGCATCAACATTTGAGCGTTCCAAAAACCCTTGTTGGACTTGAAATGTCAGATCACCATTTCCAATCGCTGTTGGGAGCGCCTCTCCGTCAAGGCGTAGGAGCCCATCCCCTTCTTTTACAAGTTGCAATGGATCCTCAGCATAGACGACATTTAGTTGTGCAACTTGCACACCGCCTTCATTGATGATGAAGCCTTGTTCATTCACCCGGAACTCTTCACTTCCTACTTGCATCGGTTGCCCGTTCGTATCTAGCACGTAATGACCCGCTGCTGAAGTGAGAAACCCCTCTCCATCAACGGTAAAACTTCCATCACGCGAGTAGCGAAGATCACCATCGCCATTTTGCATCGTATAAAAAAGCGCGCCCGGATTGCCTGATTCCGTCTCAGGCATCACCCCTTGCAACAGGGCAAGATCGGTACTATTGTCCGTTTGCATTAAATCACCTTGGCGAAAGTTCGGCATGCGTTCTTGTAAGTACACACCTGTAGTTAACTGACCAATCGTTTGAGCTGAGCCAGGGCCTGGTCCTTGCGACTGGGTTCCCATTGCTTTAATTAACATATTCGGAAACGCTCGTAGCGACGCCTGGTCCGCTTTGAATCCCGGTGTATTGGCATTGGCCATATTATTCGTTAACATTTCTTGGCGTTGCTGCTGCGCGATCATTCCTGCAGCTGCACCGTACATACCACGAAGCATGCTCGTTCCTCCTAAAATCTTGGAAATGCGCTGCCTATTGGCAACGCCTCCGCTTTTATATTTTTACTTTTTTACTCGACATACGGTCTAGATTTTCTAAGATAATTCCGGTTCCTTTTGCCACGCAGTGCATTGGTTCTTCGGCAATCAGAACTGGGACTTTTAATTCTTCTGCTAGTAATTGATCAATTCCGTGTAAGAGTGCTCCTCCACCTGTTAGGATTACTCCACGATCGATTATATCGGCTGAAAGCTCTGGTGGCGTTTGTTCTAGGACTTGTTTTGAAGCTTGTACGATATATGAAACAGACTCTGTTAACGCCTCTTCAATCTCTTTTGAGTGTACCGTAATTGTTCTTGGAAGTCCACTGACCATATCACGCCCGCGGATGTCAATTTCTTCCTGACGTGCACCTGGAAATACTGTTGCGATTTGGACTTTGATGTTCTCTGCAGTTCGCTCACCAATTAAGAGCTTATACTTCTTCTTTATGTATGCAAGAATATCTGCGTCGAAGCGATCGCCCGCGATTTTCATGGAAGAGGCGGTGACGATATCACCCATCGAAAGAACAGCAACATCTGTTGTTCCACCGCCAATGTCTACTACCATGTTACCGCTTGGTTGGAAGATCTCCATTCCAGCACCAATTGCAGCAACTTTCGGTTCTTCTTCTAAATAAACATTTTTCCCCCCACTTTTCTCAACCGCTTCTCGAATTGCTTTTTGCTCAACGGATGTAATATTCGTTGGGCAACAAACAAGAATGCGAGGCTTTGAGAAAAGGCTCTTGACGTTAATCTTGCTTAAGAAATGTTTGAGCATTGATTCAGTCATTTCAAAGTCAGCAATGACACCGTCTTTCATTGGACGCATAGCAACAATATTTCCTGGTGTACGTCCGACCATACGAAACGCTTCTTCTCCTACTGCTAGGACTTTGTTCGTTGTTGTTTCAACTGCAACTACTGACGGCTCATTTAGGACAATCCCACTACCTTTAACATATACGAGGACATTTGCAGTTCCCAAATCTATTCCTATATCGCGACCAAACATGATTCTTTTTCCTCCCTGTTCCACGAACATATCATACTTTATATATTACGATTTACCTAATTTTCTATTTTATCACAGAATGTTCAAACAGGGCCATTTTTTTCAGAAAAAGTTACATGATTTGACAAATTAATTTTTTGTTTTAGCAATTGGTGGAGTGGGCTCATCCGACTTGCGGTACTTCACTTTCGTTGCTTCGCCACCTCGCAAGTGACGAATGGATTTGTGATAATCCAAGATTTCTTTGACTTGATTTGCTAGTTCTGGGTTGATTTCTGGTAAACGTTCTGTGAGGTCCTTGTGTACGGTACTTTTTGAGACGCCGAATTCTTTTGCGATGGTCCTCACCGTTTTCTTTGTCTCAACAACATACCTACCAATCTTGATAGTTCGCTCTTTGATGTAATCGTGCACACGACTCGCCTCCTAATTCTGTGTTGGTGATTGGTACAGTTTATTAAGGCGAGCCGCAAGATATACCATATTATTGTAAGGACATGCTTGACTTTTCAGAATTTTATGTTCCTCTTAGTTTGTTCACTAATCGCAAGAAGGTCGGCAAGGGTGCGTTGGCCACGATTTTCAAGGTGATACAGAAGCTCACAAAAAAGATGTGCTGTCGTAAGAGCATCCCCTAATGCTCGGTGTCGATCGTAAATTCTCGTGCCAAATTGACTAGCGTACCGTTCTAAGTCATACATTTGCCGTGATGGGCTAATATAGCCAATCAGATCTAGGGTATCGATACACGTTGGCATCTCCATTCGGTATTGATGTCGTTGTAGTTCCTTTTTGAGAACGAGCAGGTCAAAGCTAACGTAATGCCCGACCCATATCGATCCGTTTGTCTTCTCACTAAATTCAAGCAGAGCTTCAATTGCTTTGAGCGAGGACGGAGCATTTTGAATTGTTTCCATGGAAATACCGGTGAGGCTAGTAATCTCAGCAGGAATTTCTCGCTCAGGATGCACAAACATCTGAAACGTCTCCTCTTGGACCTTCCGATTTCGAACGGAAACGGCACCAATTTCAATCATTCGGTCCTTCGCGCCAACTGCGAATCCTGTCGTTTCCGTGTCGAACACCGTAAAGCAAAGCTCAGAAATCGGCGTAGAAAGTGGCGTCTCCTTTCCTTCGCCACGAGGCAGCAACGGCTTCCTCCAGAACATCGGCTCACCTCCTTGTTGTTGGGGTGGGGTCAGACACCTCTTTAGTGTGGTGAAGAGGTGTCTGACCCCGGTCGGTCTGCTCACCATAGGGTTATGGTGAAGTTTTGTAGGTTGCGGATGGCCTTTAGGGCGAGCAGTAGCTCTTCTTTGTCCTTCGTGCGTAGATGACGGAATTCAACTTGGCTGCTCTTCTCTTCTCCAAGTTTATATGCTTGCCAGGCGCGTTCAACCCGTATGCGTAAGACAATCTCATAGGCATAGCGTAGTTCGTCAGCTGTTTTCTCTGAGAGAGTCTTTTTCTTTTCAAGCTGTTCAATCATGTTTTCGGAGCTCCCCCCTCCAAACATCCCTTCTCGTGCGCACAATAGCTGCAAGCAATGATGAAACGGGAAGAGAGCTTCCTTTTTCAAGTCAATCGTCTCACGCTTTCTTAAGAGCCGAGCGAGAATTGGATGGTCAAAGGTCGGAACCGGTCGCTCTTTCTCAACCTCAGTCATCCGGAAGAAAAAAATACGCGCACGTTCAAACGCTTCTTCTACACCTTTTACAAACTGATCATGCAACGCCTCATCGCCATATAAAAACCGGAACGCAAAAAAATTATACGCCAGCAATATGTTTTCATTCGTCGCCCGGATGCTCCATTTCCTCAAGCGTTCCTGCCAAGCAGTGACAGACCCACGCCACTTCTTCTCACTTGCCATCATCAGCCCTTTACAGCGCGTATATCCGGCTAGCTCCAAACAGTGGACAATCTCAACGCCCAACCTCTCAAAGTACTCCTCAACACGCGCCACCTCAGCACCACTATCACTTTCAGCATTCACGTCCACATCCTCATACACAAGAAAATGATCCTGGTCGGTCAGCATAAACTGCTCGCGACGGCCCCCGCTTCCCATCATGTACCACGCAAAGCGTACGGGTGGCTCGCCGTAACCCTCTTCAACCAAACGCTCAACAGCTAGCTCAATAGCATGCCGAACCAAACGGTCATACAACTTTGTCATTACATCGAGCGTATGAACGGTTGGAATCCCGTCAGTTATCAAACTGCCCAGTACTTCATACATCGCAGGCTCGAGCTCACCGATCGTCTCAACTGTTGATTGTTCAATCGTTTGCAGAAGCTGCATCGTACCCCGATTTTTCTTGCGCATTAAATCAGACAGCGTCACCATTCCAATCACGCGACCACGATCCATGACCGGCAAGTGCTTGACACCATTCATCAAGAAGCTCGACAGCGCCTCATAGTAAAATGCATCCCGGGAAATAATGTACGGGTTTGGCGTCATGACATCTCGTGCAACGACACCACCCCCACCACCTCTTGCCACTACACGTTCAACTAAGTCTTTTTCTGTAATAATCCCAATTAGCTGATCACTATCGTTTAACACAGCGACAGAACTCGTCGAACGCTTCACCATTGTGCGTGCGACATCACGCACATCATCGTCCATATCGACAATCACAACAGGCTCACTCATAAAATCTTGAATACGCCGGATAAACGGCTCGCTCTCACCCCATTTATTGGCGAGACGAACTTGTTCAGCGAAGGAGCCGTAAATGTCACGCAAGCGAATCGTCGCTTGTTTTAAGAGGAAATCGCGAACGACAGGGTCCTCCCACCTCGCTTTTACAACAGAATAAGGGATATGAAGGCAGGTCGCTTCTGCCACTGCCCCCACCTCAGCTTCATAGTGGCCCGGCTCCTCTGTTTTCCCACCTAAAAAATCAGCTAAGCTTGAAAAGCCAATCATATCGCCCTCCTCTAGCACTTCGAGGACCTCTTTTTGATTATGGCCCTCCTTAACAAAAACTTCTGCTACCCCCTTTAGGATAAGCAGAAGTCCTTCTCGTGGTGCTTTCTTATAAAGCACCTTCTCAAATTTTTTATAATCTTTGAGGGCGCAGGCCCCCATTAGTGTTTCAAAGTCTGCATCGGTTGCGCCTTGAAACAAGGGGTGCCTACGAATTTTTTCATAAAATTTATTTTCCTGTTGATTCATCCATCCATACCTCTCCATCTTTATACGTCATTTGCTCTGGGTAACGGAGATCAACTACTTCATCTTGCAGTTTCTGTGATGGTGCTGCTGTCATTTTTGAAACGATGATCGTTACAAGCAAGTTCACCGGAACCCCGATCAAACCAGCACCTGTATCTTGGATGCCAAAGAGCATATATCCTTCACGAGCAAATAAAATGTAGCCGAGCGTTACCGTTAAGCCGACAACCATCCCAGCGATCGCCCCTTGCTTGTTCGCACGCTTCCACCATACACCAAGTAAAAGAACAGGGAAGAAAGTACCACCAGCAAGCGCAAATGCCCATGCCACAATTTGAGTGATCACTCCAGGAGGATTAAGCGCTACAGCACCAGCAACAATCGTTGCTAATACAATCGCCCAACGACCAGCCGCGAGACGTTTTTTATCACTAGCATTTGGATTCATTAAACGGTAGTAAATATCATGGGCAAACGATGATGAAATCGTAATAAGCAAGCCGCCAGCTGTTGAAAGCGCTGCCGCCATTGCCCCGGCTGCTACAAGTCCGATTACAAATACCCCAAGGTTTGCGATCTCAGGAGTAGCCATTACAACAATATCGTTAGAGATCACAATTTCTTGCCATTGCAAAATTCCATCGCCATTCGTGTCAGCAAGCTGCAACAGGCCTGTGTTGATCCAGTTTTCCGTCCATGCCGGTAATTCATCGAGCGGCTGTCCTGCAACACGCGTCATTAAGATAAAGCGCGAAAAGGCTGCATATGCCGGAGCCGATAAATAAAGGAGTGCGATAAAAACAAGTGCCCACGCTCCACTCCAACGTGCTGCTTTCATCGTTGTTACAGTGTAGAAACGAACGATAACGTGTGGAAGTGCTGCTGTACCAACCATTAAGGTGAACATTAAGGCGATAAATTGCGCTTTTTCACTTTCAGCAAATGGAGCAAAGTATTCGGTTATTCCAAGCTCCCGATCAAGCGCACCAAGCTCACTTACAATATTACCATATGTAAGCCATGGCAGTGGATTTCCCGTTACTTGAAGAGACATAAAGACAATCGGGATAATGTAGGCAATGATCAAAATCATGTATTGCGCTACTTGCGTCCACGTGATCCCTTTCATCCCACCGAGAGTAGCGTAAATCGCAATAACGACAACCCCAATCATTGTCCCGTACATCGCTGGAATGTTTAAAATACGCCCAATTACAACCCCTGAACCTGCAAGCTGTCCAATGATGTACGTGAAACTGATGATAATCGTTGCGATTGCTGCAATCAGTCTCGCTGCATTACTGTCGAAACGATCGCCAATAAACTCTGGAACCGTATAACGACCATATTTACGTAGTTGTGGTGCAAGTAAAAAGGTAAGAAATAAATAGCCACCAGTCCAACCCATAATATAGGCTAAACCGTCATATCCAAGAATCATAACCGTACCAGCCATCCCAATGAATGAGGCTGCACTCATCCAATCGCCACCGATGGCCATCCCGTTCCAAAACGGTGGTACTCCTCGGCTTGCGACGTAGAAGTCTGATGTCGCTTTTGCTCTATTAAAGATTGAAATCCCAATATAAAGTCCGAACGTTGCGAGAATCAAAAGCAATGAAACAATGGTTTGCTGATCCATGTATCTTCCCCCTTATGCTTCTTTTTTCGTCATGAAGCGATTCACTTAAAGCCTAGTGATCTAGTACCTTGCCTGAGCTAACTCTCGTATTCTGCTCTTCATCAATGCCAAACTTTTTATCAATTTTGTCACTAATAATTGCATTGCCAAAAAGCAAGATTACAAATGTTGCGACAGCGCCCTGTGCTCCCATATAGTAATGAGCTGGCATTCCCATAATTGAAAACTGAGAAAAATATTCAGCAAAGGCAACGACAGCAAATGAAACCAAGCCTCCAATTATCAAACAGATCACAACGAGCATGGTGCGCGCACGAAAATAAGCATCGGCCACTTTTTTATCAATTTTTTTCACAACGTACTCCTCCTCTTTTGTAAAAATTCGAAGCAACTTAATAGGTTAGACGTAAGACAACATGCCTCCCTTCCTATGTTTTTTACAGTCGAGTAAATTCGTTTGTAGATTTTTGAATTGGGCGATAGCGTTGAATGGTGTTACATGAGTTGCAGCGTCCGAGTCTTCGGCGTTTCGTAGCGATGATCATGTTGAGGTATCCAATGGTTGGTATAAAGAGTAGAAAAATAGGATGAATGAAAATCGAGAATAGCATAGCAACGATCCAAGGAAACATACTTAAGAATAAAACATACTGCAGCTTCGGCATGGCCTGAAGCTTTCCACGCTTACATTTTTCGCATACTGGATAGTCGGTCTGAATAAGACGCAAGTGGTCCCGTTTACGATTTTCCATAGGCTTCACCTCAATCCAAAAATGAACCGAATGGTCTCAACAAAGCCAAGTGGCACCATTGCAATTTGGACAACCATGTAGGCAGCGATTGAAACAAACGGAACGGACATAAGCAGTGGTTTTTTCAAACGAATTGCAAAAATGATTGAAAAGAGCGTAATCACTAAAAACAGATAAATCATTTTGATCCCCCCCAAACCTAGTTTGTAAGCGTTATCATATTTTTGCAAAGGCTGTTATACTCGCCTACGCTCTGTTCTATATCACATTATTCCAAAATTTCGGATTTATGTCAATATTCTGTATTGTATTTTTCACCCCAAAAAAACGACAAGCTACCTCGAGTATTGTCGCATACTTAAGGTAGCTTGCCTTTTCCTATTAACCTAACTCACTTTGCTCTTGGTCTTCATCTTCATCATTGTTTTCTTCCGGTGTTACGTCTTCTTCGTCAGATTCAGATTCATCTTCCTTATCCTCATCTTCACCAGCGTCGACAGCACCATCTTCTTCACTAGCATCTACAGCATCGTCTTCTTCAGTGCCTTCTTCTTCAGCAGGCTTTTCATCTTCGTTCTTCTTTTCTTCATCTGCAATATCTCTTACAGAGTCAATTGGTTGTTGGAATACATCATTTGGATTAACAGCAATCCCATCATGGCGAATTTCAAAGTGTACATGAATTCCAGCTTCTGAATTATAACTGTTGCGTCCAGCTCTGCCTAACACATCGCCTTGCTCAACCGTTTCGCCTTCCTCTACTTCCAATGCTTCTAAGCTATGATAATGCGTAACAACGCCATCTTCGTGTGAGATTTCAACAACATATCCTAGCAATGAATCTTTTTCTGCTTTGATCACAGTACCACTAACAGCAGCCGTTGCATCAAAACTCTCACCATCAACATGTGCGAAGTCCATACCTTTATTTGGGAAATACGTATTATTGTAGTATACAAGAGCTTCTTGCTGTTCCTCTGGTGAACTATTCACATCATAAAAGTACCCAACAACTGTAACTTCTTCCTCATCGACTACTGGCATTTTGATTACTTCAGATGAAGCCGTTACTGCTACTGCATCTTCAGAGTATGGGTCCATTCCTTGTGCATAACTTGGATCCGTTACTTCAACACTATCTTCAGGTGTTGCGCTCTCGTTGCCACTTTGTGCAACAAAAACAGCACTTAACACACCTGCTGCAGCAACTAGATAGACTGCTGGCAATACCCAGCGTTTACGTAATAAACTTTTTACATTTAATTTTTCTTCAGAAGAGCGTTTGTTTTCTTCTTCTCTCATTTTCCATCACCTCAGCAATCATTCTGATCAGATTGCTAGAAATGTATACATTGGAAAAAAAATTTTTTGAAATTAGTTTTCGACAAAGGGAATGGTTTTATGCATAGTTTTAAAACAAAAAATAAAAAGGCCCTAGAGTTCCCTCTAGAACCTTCCAGTATTTAATCTGCTTTTGCCATCATTTCCGATACGAACGGATCAACAGCCTGTATTTCCACACCTTGATAATAGTGATGAACAATGTCTGTATACTCCCTGCCTTCCTTGGCCATTCCGTCAGCTCCAAATTGGCTCATCCCAACTCCATGTCCCCACCCTCTAGTTTGGATCGCAACTTGGTCACCTTCACGCTGCCACTGAAAGTCCGATGAATCTAACCCCAATTTATCACGTACTTGGCGTCCGGTTAACTCCTTGCCATTAATCACGACTTTCGCAACTCGGCCCCCTTCTGTGCGTTCTACAATCGAACCGGCTGAGCCATCTTCAGGCATCGTCACTTTAAGCTTTTCTTCAAATTCTGAAACAGGGACAACCTTTTCAGCCGTAAACCGTGGCGATACCTGGTCCCACGGACTTTCTACACTACGTAAATACGGGATTTCATTTTCCCAGTAATCCTCAGAGTTTTCCGTATAGCCGTTGCTTGTTGAAAAGAACATCGCATCAATTGGCTCTCCGTCATATGTTAGCACCTGCCCTTGAGTAGACAGGACAGCTTCTTGAATTCTAGCCATATATAATTCATAATCAGAACCCCACTGCTCCCGGAGTTCCTCTTCGCTTTTATAAACTTGATGAGTAACCGTATCGGTAACCATCGCCCCATCTGGAAGCTCGCTTGTCGGGTGGAGCATATGCTTGACCATATAGGTTCTAGCAGTTAATGCTTGTGCTTTTAATGCTTCCATTTCAAAGTCAGCATGCATTTCTGACGCCACAACACCCATTACATATCTCTCTAAAGGCGCCTCCTCAATTTCCTCGGTTTGTGTTCGGAACACCGTCACCGCAACATCCTCATCTGGATCATAAGAATATTGGTTCTCTACTTCTTCAATTGTTACAGTACGCGTTACTGTCGTCGTACTCTCAGCAGGATCTGAATTGAATACTACAAGCATGGTTGGAATGATAAGCACAACAGTGCATAAAATAGTGGCTATTACGAGAAGTCGCTTCATGTCTGATCCTCCAAATTAAATATTCTGTCTAAAAAAGTATATGAGTGCTTGGCAGGAAATAGAACTCGTTCATATTGTTGCGTTTGTTTATTTTTGGGCAGGGGGTTGCAGGCGGTCCGGCTTTTTTTCGGGTGGTTCTGCTTGGTTTCCGGCCAACTCTGCTCCCTTTTCGGCCACTCGCTCTTTTTCCGGCCGGTTCTCCTCCCTTTCCGGCCACTTCTCCTCTTTTTCCGGCGACACCTCTGCATTTTCCGACCACTTCTCCTCTCTTTCCGGCCACTCGCTCTTTTCCCAGCTTTAACATCAAAAAAAGAAGCCTCGCCATGCGAGACTTCTTTCTTCCATTACATATTAGATTGATTTAATTTGAAGTGGAGCTGGAGCTTCGAGGTTTTCGATTTCCTCTTCTGTTTCTTCTACGATACGTTCAACGTCTGCTCCTAGTGCTTGGAGCTTGCCAGCTAGGTTTACGTAGCCACGATCGATGTGCTTTAATTCCATTACACGAGTGACGCCATCTGCGATTAGACCGGCAATGATCAAGGCAGCACCTGCACGTAAGTCTGTAGCAGATACTTCTGCTCCTTGAAGGTTATTCGGTCCAGTGATAATTGCTGAGCGTCCTTCGATTTTAATGTTTGAATTCATGCGACGGAATTCTTCTACATGCATGAAGCGATTTTCGAATACAGTTTCAGTGATCACACCTGTTCCGTCTGCTGCTAGCAATAAGGCCATCATTTGAGCCTGCATATCAGTTGGGAAGCCTGGATGTGGCATCGTTTTGAAATCAACTGGCTTCAGTTTATCTGGTCCGATCACGCGTAATCCATTTTCCTCTTCGATAATTTTTACGCCCATTTCCGTCATTTTTGCAATAAGTGGACGAAGATGTTCAGATAGTGCTCCTTCAACGAGAACATCTCCTTTTGTAATGGCAGCTGCTACCATAAATGTTCCAGCTTCGATACGGTCAGGAATTACTGTGTGCTCTGCTCCGACAAGTTCGTCAACGCCTTCGATACGAATTTCTCCAGTACCTGCTCCACGAACTTTTGCACCCATTGCATTTAAATAGTTAGCAACACAAACAATTTCCGGCTCTTCTGCAGCATTTTCGATAATTGTCGTTCCTTTTGCCATTGCTGCTGCCATCATAATGTTTTCTGTTGCCCCAACACTTGGGAAATCGAGATAAATTTTCGCACCTTGTAAACGTCCATCGATGCGCGCTTCAATAAAGCCATTTCCGATTTCAACCGTTGCTCCCATTGCCTCGAAGCCTTTTAAGTGTTGATCAATAGGTCTTGATCCAATTGCACAGCCACCAGGAAGCGCAATTCTCGCTTTCCCTACACGTGCAAGAAGAGGTCCCATAACTAAGAACGATGCTCTCATCTTACGGACATACTCAAACGGCGCTTCAGTCTTTAATGTTTTTTCAGCATTTACAAGGAACTGACCATCTTCATATTTAACATCAATATTTAAATTGCTTAAAACTTCTTTCATCGTGTATACATCAGCCAATTCTGGCACATCATATATGTGGCTTTTGCCGCGGCCTGCTAGGATTGATGCAGCAATTACAGGTAAGACTGCGTTTTTCGCACCCTCTACCTTGACAGTGCCGCGTAGCTGATTGCCACCCCGGACAATAATTTTTTCCAACGTATTCCCCTCCGCGTCTAAATTATAGTCTCTTCTCTATCATCAATATTCAGTCGTAATAATAGGCGTTACTATTGTCAACGTTGTCCCTACGCCCAATCATTTTTTTCTCTCTATTCATGCAACTTGGATAGGCCATGATTATTCTAAAATGTCCCTCTAAAAATACGCGGAAAAGGAGACAAACTGATCGACTCAGTACATCCAACCAATTCTGCAATACCTTACCATGTCTCATGAAGAGGAACTTGTATGTGGGTTGTCTAAGTGGAACTTAGAAAATTCTTATGCTATATTACATTCACATACAGTCCTTTTTGTTCCAAGTACCTGACACTTGACTAGGTATAATCTATGTTGGCTGCTGTGGTCTTGGATCAAGCGCATCCTTGAATCGATTTCAAACTACCCGATGGAGTATTATGTAAGTGAATCTCATCTTCTGTTTCACAAGTCACCAAAAGCACTTCCGGCTGGCTAACAAGCATGTAAATAAAAATTTTTCCTTCATCTATATACGTCTGGAAATATTTATTCGTTTCATAAAATTATGAAACTTGCTGTTGAATAACCGAAAAAAACAAATTTTGGTTCACTGAACATATATACCCACTCAATAAAAAATGAAACCAATCAAATAAAATCGCCATGTATCCATTCCGTTCTCCTCCCCAAAGGAAACGTTATTACTAACATTTTTTCCTTACAGGGCTCCAGCATACATGGAAGTTGTAGTCAAACTCGACAACACTTACTCCCACAAATAACGAAGCATTTGTGACGAATAAAGATAATCAAGGAAAAACTGACTAACCAACTGGGCAATGGCAATCGTCACGATTATCATTAATACTTTTGCCTTTGGACCATTTGGTTCTTTTACAAACAGATCAAATCGAAAAGATTGTAATGCCCACCATGTAACGCCAATAAAAAAGACATTGACCACGATATGTAAAATCGCTTGTTGTCCAAATCCGTCGAACATTGTCATTACTCCCTTACTTTTGATCAAAAAAATAATTGAAACCCCTTGTTCAAGGGCTAACAAAATTCAGCCCATTTTCCATCATAACCGATAAAAAGTAAAAAATCTATAGCCATATTCTAGTTGTTCGGACCTATTTTAGACCCTCACCAAGAAGGACGAATTACCCTTCTTGGTGAGGGTCTCTTTCCCTAGAATATTATACCCTGTCAAATCACCTTCTCACTCTTGAAAATACCACCAACTGTGTACAAAAACGCACATTTTTCCCTCTAGGTAAAGTTTTTCAATACGTTTTTGACAAGGTCATTACAGTTTCGTTACGTAATTTAACAATACACCTTTAGCTTATTACGAAAGCATAAAAATAAGACGCCTAAAAAGGCGTCTCATTGAAAATTATTTGCTAGCTACCTTGATACGGTTGATAGCACGTTTTAAGGCTAGTTCTGCACGTTTGAAGTCAATTTCGTCTTTTTTGTTTTTCTCAATGCGCTCTTTGGCGCGACGTTCTGCTTCGCGTGCACGGTCTACATCAATATCTGAAGGCAACTCAGCTGCCTCTGCTAAAATCGTTACCTGATCAGGGCGAACTTCAACAAATCCACCTGTCACGGCTACTTTTTCCACAGTGGTGCCTTTATTTAGGCGTACAGCTCCAATTGTTAATGGAGCAACGAGCGGGATGTGGTTTGGTAAAATCCCAAGTTCGCCATCAACTGTGCGAACTACAACCATATCCACATCTCCGTCATACACCTTGCCATCAGGAGTAACAACACTTACTTCGATTGTCGGCATTTGAAAACCCTCCTAAAGTAGCAAATCCGGGTTTTAATACAGATCAAGAGATGGATGATCTCTTGATCTTAAGCGTATAAGATTACGCCATTTGCTTCGCTTTTTCTACTACTTCTTCAATACGACCAACAAGACGGAATGCATCTTCAGGAAGATCATCATACTTACCTGTAAGAATTTCCTTGAAGCCTTTGATCGTTTCTTTTACTGGTACATAAGATCCTGGTTGGCCAGTGAACTGCTCAGCAACGTGGAAGTTTTGAGATAAGAAGAATTGGATACGACGCGCACGCGCAACAACCAATTTATCATCCTCAGAAAGCTCATCCATACCAAGAATTGCGATAATATCTTGTAATTCATTGTACTTTTGTAGCGTAGACTGAACTTGACGAGCAATTTCATAATGCTCTTCTCCAACAATTTCAGGAGAAAGTGCACGTGAAGTTGATGCAAGTGGATCCACCGCTGGATAGATACCCATCTCAGAAAGTTTACGCTCAAGGTTTGTCGTTGCATCTAAGTGAGCAAACGTTGTCGCTGGAGCTGGATCCGTATAGTCATCGGCTGGTACATAGATCGCTTGGATCGATGTAACAGAACCAACTTTTGTTGATGTGATACGCTCTTGTAATTGACCCATTTCAGTAGCAAGTGTCGGCTGGTAACCAACGGCTGATGGCATACGTCCTAAAAGGGCTGAAACTTCCGAACCTGCTTGTGTGAAACGGAAGATGTTATCGATGAAAAGAAGTACGTCTTGTCCATCGCGATCACGGAAATGCTCAGCCATTGTCAAACCAGACAGAGCAACACGCATACGTGCTCCTGGTGGCTCGTTCATCTGACCGAATACCATTGCCGTCTTCTTAATAACGCCTGAATCTGTCATCTCGTGGAAAAGGTCATTTCCTTCACGAGTACGCTCTCCAACACCGGCGAATACAGAGATACCACCATGCTCTTGAGCGATGTTATTAATTAATTCCTGAATAAGTACCGTTTTCCCTACACCGGCACCTCCAAAAAGACCGATCTTACCACCTTTGATATATGGTGCAAGTAAGTCAACAACTTTGATACCTGTCTCAAGGATTTCAGTTGTCGTAGAAAGCTCATCAAATTTTGGTGCTTCACGGTGAATTGGATCACGTTTTACATCTGCTGGAATTGGATCATTTAAATCAATCGCTTCACCTAGTACGTTAAATACACGTCCTAGTGTTGCGTCACCTACAGGTACAGAAATCGCCGAACCTGTGTCAACTGCCTCTGTCCCACGTACTAACCCGTCTGTTGAGTCCATTGCGATCGTACGCACTGTATTATCACCAAGATGCAAGGCAACTTCAAGTGTAACATTGACATCAACAGCATTAATTTCACTGCCTTTTTGTTCAATCACTAAGGCATTGTTGATTTCAGGAAGGTTTCCGCTGTCGAACTTTACGTCAACAACCGGACCCATTACCTGCGTAATGCGACCTTTATTCATAGTTTGTAGTCCCTCCTATTCGTTTACAATGAGAAGGCTGGAAGGGAGGTTGGGAGCGTTGCTCGTTTTCCAGCAGTGCTGGGTTCGGAGCGTTGCTGGGTCAGACCCCAACTTATATCGCGTAGTACCGGAATCTCTGCTTCTCATGGAGCATGAGTGAAATCGGTAGTTTGGCTTTTGGGGTCAGACCCTGTGTTTTGCTCTTTGGCCTAGACCCTTCCCTTCCTTTGCCTTTTGTTTCTATTCTAGAGCTGCGGCACCGCCGACGATTTCGGTGATCTCTTGTGTGATCGCCGCTTGTCGTGCTCGGTTGTATACTAATGATAAATCGTCTATTAGAGCTGTTGCATTATCAGTTGCAGCGCTCATCGCCGTCATACGTGCTCCGAACTCACTTGCTTTTGCATCAAGTAAGGCGCCAAAAATAAGGCTCTCGGCATACTGTGGCAATAAACGTTCTAAAATGGCTTGCTCAGACGGTTCATATTCATACGTTGTTGTTGTTACGCCTTCTGCAACATCAGATAGCGGCAACAATTTTTTCTCCGTTACTTCCTGTGTTAAAGCACTCACGAAGTGGTTGTACCAAATATACAGTTCATCAAAGAGGCCGTCAGCAAACATTTCAACCGTTGTTCTAGCAAGGTTTTTTACATCATTGAATTCCGGTTGGTCAGGCAAGCCTGTGATTTCTTGAATAATTGGCATATTCCTTCTTCTAAACATATCACGTCCGATTCGGCCGATGACAATAAGTCCGTACTCATCAGGTGATTTGTGACGCTTTTCGATCGTTTTAAGAAGTTCACGAGTTAAACCGGCGTTATATCCCCCTGCTAGTCCACTGTCAGAAGTGATAATAACATAGCCCGTTTTCTTCACCTCACGTTCTTCTAACATCGGGTGAGAAACTTCCGTAGAAGACGCAGCGATACTAGCGACTACCTCTCTAATTTTATCCGTGTAAGGTAAAAATGATTGGGCATTGGCTTGAGCTCGGTTTAATTTCGCAGCAGAAACCATTTGCATCGCCTTTGTAATTTGCATTGTCTTCTTCGTTGAAGTAATTCGTGCTTTTATATCTCGCATTGAAGCCATTTTTTTCACCACCTTTTCGCAAAACTAAACCGTTCTATCCTGTAAGACAAAACCACTAAAGCATTGTCTATTACGAATTAATTGCTAGATACAACAAATCCTTTTTTGAACTCACTGATCGCAGCTTTGAACTCATCTTCATCAGGAAGAGCACCTGTTGTGCGAATGTGATCAAGAATGTCTTTCTTGTTATGATCAAACCATGTGAAGAGTTCAGATTCAAAACGAAGAACATCTTTAACCGGAATTTCATCTAAGAAACCTTTTGTTAGTGCATAGATGATTGTAACTTGATACTCAACCGGTTGTGGTTTGTTTAAGTCTTGCTTTAATACTTCAACAGTACGTTGACCACGGTTTAACTTCGCTTGAGTTGCTTTATCTAAATCAGACCCGAACTGAGCAAATGCTTCTAGTTCACGGTAAGCCGCTAAGTCTAGACGAAGGGTACCGGCAACTTTTTTCATTGCTTTAATTTGGGCAGAACCCCCAACACGAGATACGGAAAGACCCGCATTTACCGCTGGACGAACACCAGAGTGGAATAAATCTGATTGTAAGAAGATTTGTCCATCTGTGATCGAGATAACGTTTGTTGGAATGTAGGCAGATACGTCACCTGCTTGTGTTTCGATGAAAGGAAGAGCTGTAATAGAACCTCCACCTTTTGCATCACTTAACTTCGCTGCACGTTCTAGTAAACGAGAGTGAATGTAGAATACATCCCCTGGGAATGCCTCACGACCTGGAGGACGACGTAGCAATAATGAAAGCTCACGGTATGCAGCAGCTTGTTTTGAAAGATCATCGTAGATGATTAAAACATGCTTGCCGTTATACATGAACTCTTCACCCATTGATACCCCTGCATATGGTGCTAAGTATTGCATCGGCGCTGGGTCAGATGCTGCTGCAGATACAACGATTGTGTAATCAAGAGCACCACGCGCGCGTAGTGTTTCAACTACTCCTGCAACCGTTGTTTTCTTTTGCCCAATCGCAACATAGATACAAATCATATCTTGATCTTTTTGATTCAAAATGGTATCGATCGCAATTGATGTTTTACCTGTTTGACGGTCCCCGATGATTAACTCACGTTGTCCACGTCCGATTGGAACCATTGTATCAATTGACTTGATCCCAGTTTGAAGTGGCTCATGAACTGATTTACGGTCCATAACACCTGGTGCTTTGTTTTCAATTGGACGAGTCTTTGATGTTTCAATTGGTCCTTGACCATCAATTGGCTGACCAAGTGGGTTTACAACACGTCCAAGCAATTCATCCCCAACTGGTACTTCCATAATACGGCCCGTACGTTTAACTTCGTCACCTTCACGAATGTCAACAAATGGTCCTAAAATAATAATACCGATGTTATTCTCCTCAAGGTTCTGAGCCATCCCCATTACCCCGTTTGAGAACTCAAGAAGCTCACCAGCCATAACGTTTTCAAGGCCATGAGCTAGTGCGATACCGTCACCAACACGGATAACTGTACCTACATCCTGAACTTGCACATCAGATTGAAAGTTCTCAATCTGTTGTTTAATAAGAGAACTAATTTCCTCTGCTTTGATGCTCATTGCTTTCACCCCTATTCTACTAGCGTGTTCCGGCTACAAGCCTACGCTCGATCTCATCAAGCTGTGCTTTTATCGTGCCGTCATATATGCGATCCCCGATACGGATCTTAATTCCACCGATTAGCTCAGAATCGACGATGTTTTTCACTTCAAGCTTTGATTTCTTTGCTTTTTTTGCAAAAACTTTTGCGATATGAGTTTGCTCTTTCTCTGACAGTGGCTTTGTCGAATAAACTGTCGCTTCAGCCATATCTTGAGATTCATATGCTAACTTTTTAAATTGATCTATCATCGGAACAAGGATGTCTGTTCGTTTGCGTTCAACCAACATAAGAAGTGTATTTAAGCTAATATCACTTAAACCTTTGAAGCTTTCTTGAAGAAACGTTTGTTTTTGCTTGATGGTTACTTTCGGATGAGTTAGGAATGAAACGAGTTCTGGCGTTGCCGAAACAACTTGTTTCACTGCTTGTAACTCTTCATTTACTTTTTTCAAGTCATGCTTTTCTTTAGCAAGCTGAAAAAGGGCTAAGGCATAACGATTTGCTACCGCTTGGTTGCTCATAGCTTATCGCCTACCTCTTTAAGATACTCATCAACAAGTTTCTCTTGTGCTTTCTCGTCTAGTTCTTTTTCAATAACTTTTTTCGCAATTAAAACAGATAGACCAGCAACTTGTTCACGTAAAGCTGTAACAGCTTGATCTTTTTCACGTTGAATCTCTGCTAAAGCAGAATCCTTCAGACGCTCAGCATTTTCACGGGCTTGGTCGAGGATTTCCTGACCTTGTTGCTCGCTCATTTTCTTCGCTTGCTGAACGATCTCTTGCGCCTCTACGCGAGCTTTCTCTAGCTCTTTGCGTTGCGATGCAATAAACTCCTCAGCTTCTTTACGAGTCTTTTCCGCTGAATCGATATTTTCATTAACCATTTCCTCACGTTTTTGCATTACACCTAGTAAAGGTTTAAGAGCAAACTTGTTGAGGAGAGCAAGTAATACTAGAAATGCGAATAGTTGATAAAGAATTGAACCCCATGGAATTTCAAACACTTCGATTCACTCCTTTCTTGGATGTGAAGATTAAAATCAAAATTTATACGACAATTAACGAAACGTTACGTAAATAATTCATAGTTACATAAGGAATGGCGAAGGTTCAGAGCCGAACGCAGTCGCCATTCATCATGATAATCCCGTCATAAGACGAGGTCCTTTTATTATTGGAATAATAGTAGGAAAGAAATAACGATCGCGATGATCGGAACAGCCTCAGCAAGAGGTACACCGATGAACATAAGTGTTTGTAATGTACCACGTAGTTCTGGTTGACGTGTTGTACCTTCGATTGTTGCTTTAACGATAAGTGCTACCCCGATTGCTCCACCAATTGCTGCTAAACCTGCTGCAATTGCAGCTCCTAATAATGCCATAGACATAATTCAACTTCCTCCTTAGATTTATCTAATATATTTTTTATAAAATAATGTCCTAGTTTCAGGACGGTGGTAACCTAATTAATGATGCTCAACTTTATGAGCCATGTAAACCATTGCTAACATTGCAAAAATGTATGCTTGTAGCGTACCAATAAACATACCGAACGCCTGCCAAGCGATTAGAGGTAGAAACCCTCCAAACATTCCTATCAAACCTGAAGTACCTAGACCGACTAGAAGTACCATTAGAATTTCTTTTGCATATACGTTACCAAATAGACGCATTCCAAGCGTTAACGTATTAGCAAATTCCTCGATAATCTTAAACGGCAAAAGGAAAGGTACTGGGCGAACGTAATCTTTGATGTATTCTCCAAACCCGCGAATCTTAATTCCATAATAGTGCGTTAAAATGATAACCATTGCTGCCATTGTTAGGGTAAGTGCAGGATCTGATGTTGGTGATTTCCACCAAACTTCATGTGTTTCCTTGTTATAAAATTCAAAAGGAAGCCCCAACATGTTTGCGACAAAGACATAGAACAAGAGAGTAAAAGCGAGAGCGAGAAATTGACCGCCGACTTTCCAGCCCATGTTTGCCTTAATGATTCCTCGTACGAAATCAATAAGCCATTCGATAAAGTTCTGCAAACCACTTGGTCTCATCGCAAGTCTGCGAGTTCCGAAAAAACAGATTAAGAATACAATCAAACATGTAACAGTCGTCATTAAAACTGTAGACATATTAAAGGTCAACCCAAAGTACTCCCTCATGGGTGCTATATGATCCATTAAATTTTCACCTCTTTCTACCAGATTCAATAAGTATATCTGTCATAATTATTATATAAATCAGGGCGAACCCTGCAATGACCGAGATTAGGTGTAAGTGTTCTGGAAATACGAGAGCAAGCCATACACACAAGATAGCCAGTCCCATACGAATTATGACACCAAACGTGGAAACAAAGTAGGAGAAAGGTGAAAATTTCTTCTTCCCTGTCGAGAACGCTCCGACCCACTTCACTTTCCAATAAGTTGTCCAAAGACTGACAGTACTAAAGATAAGCCCTACAATAAGGCCGAGGAATTGAGACGTAAACGGAGTTAAAACATAACCAATTGCAAAGAGGATAATCAGTATTGATACAATTTTCATATAGTGCTTCATTCTACCTTCAACTGGAATCATTTCTCTTTACCGTCTCCTAAAAAGGGCTTGATAACGTGTGACACGCCGTAAAAGCCAGTTGCAAGTCCCAACAACAGACATGTGATGAGGAAAAAAGGTTTTGCGCCAAATTGGTTCCCTAACCAAAGGCCGATAAACACTCCACTGACAGTTCCACCAACAATGTATGATGAAATAACAGAAACGAGAGCCATAGCACGCCACGGACTGCGCTTACCATCTGTCATGAAATATTTCCCCCTCTCAACTGACGTTGAGCCTATTTTTTCTATTATGTATGAAAACCTTCTCATTTAACATCCTTTGTAATCGTACAATAAGCGGAAACCTTGTGTCAATGCGTTTTCCCGTGAAATCAAAATTGTGTAAATTAAATTCACATAACTGTCAAAAAGGGACCAAAAATGTGTGGGGAAATAGCGGAGAGAATAGGGGTCAGACACCTCTGTATTTCTGTAAAGAGTTAAAGTGGGGACTGTCCCCTCTCTGTTGCTGTGATGCAATAGAGAGGGGACAGTCCTCCTTTCTTATGGTTGACCAATTGTGATGCTGGATTCGATTGTGTCTTCTTTTCCATCTTTTCTGGCATAGATGAGGACTTTATACGTTCCATCTTCTAAATCGATCTCATCCCACTCTTTTCCGATCATTCCTCGCCCGACATCTTTTTTGACATCGAGAAACTCAAGAAATTGGAATGTGTCGGCATCATATAAAGCAATCGCCACTTCTTCTGCACCGCCTGGTAAATACAGTTCATAGCGATATTCTCCAGGGTGGTCTCCATGTCCGAAATTAAAAGCCATCGCACGTGGATAGTCCGGTTCCTCAATGAAAAATACGTATGGAATAGAAATTGGCTCCCTTCCACCTTCGATAACGATGTCACCATGGTGGATTCCTTCTGCTAATACTGCCGGAAACAAATCTAACTCCACAGTCACTTCTTTCTTTTTTCCGGGTTTAATCTCGACTGAAAATGGCACTTCCCACTGCAATCCATCAGGTAGCTCAAATGGAGGCTTCACATGATAGGATCGCGTTTTTTCATCATGATTTTCAATTGTAAATGTTATTTTTCGTTTCTCACGTGGATCATTTTTGGACCACTTTCCAAATGTAACGGCACCCGGGTACGCGAGAGTCGTCGCTTCAACGGCTTTATCGACTTGGAGCCTGCCTGCTCCTTGCTCATATGGGTAATACGGCTCTCCGTCTTCATTGATTAATTTTACTGCCGTGTTCATTAAAGCTGCTTTAACTTGCTCCGGCGTCCAATTGGGATGAGCTTGCTTGACAAGCGCGGCTGCTCCGGCAACGTGTGGGGCCGACATACTCGTTCCATTTAGTCCTAAATACCCTTTGGGAACTGTGCTATCGATTGCCACACCCGGAGCGACCAAGTCCGGCTTGACATCCCATGTATGAGTCACAGGACCACGCGAACTAAAAGGGGCGATAAAATCCTCCTCTTCGCGATAAATCGTTCGCGCATACGGGGTCTCTTTTTCATCTTCCATTTGTTCAAGTAACCACTCACCGTCTTCTTTTGTAATGCTTACGACAGGGAGCTTTAATCCTTGTTCAACTGCTCCTACAAAAGCTCCTGGTAAGTTGTTGTAAATCAACACGGCTTTTGCTCCATTTTCCATCGCATACATTGCTTTTTCTGAAAAAGGGATCATTCCTCTTTTTACGAGAACGATCTTACCTTGAACATCGATGTCATCCCACTCTTCTTGCAAGCCGTAACCAGCATCAACAAGCTCGAAATCTCTTTTTAACGTCCAAGGAAGTGTTCCTCCGATTGGAGATAATGAAATTTCTTTGTCTTGACCAGCAATTGTGACATACGGTGTTTTTATTGGTGGCGCTGATGCACCGACTGATATCGCTTTTGTTGATGTACCAGGAGAACCAACCGTCCACATATTCGGACCACTATTACCGTTAGAAGTAACAGCGACAATACCTTCTTCAACAGCCTTATCAAGCGCAACACTCGTCGGCCAATCCGGACCATTCACTGTATTACCAAGCGATAAATTAAGAACATCGACTTCGTCTTCAATCGCTTTTTCAATCGCTTCAATGACTTGTTCTGTCGTCCCCTGTCCTCCAGGACCAAGTGCTCGGTACGCATATATATCGGCTTCTGGCGCGATGCCTTTTACCTGTCCATTTGCCGCAATAATGCCGGCAACATGCGTTCCGTGAAGCGTCGGTGGGCCTTGTGAAGCGACCGTCTCCATTGGGTCATGGTCGTAATCGACAACATCATAGCCACCTTTATAATTATCCTTTAAATCAGGATGGTGGTAATCAATGCCGGTATCGATGACAGCGACTTTGATCCCCTTTCCTGTTAAACGCTCTCCTTCTGGATCAAGTATGCCACGCATTTTATCGCCACCGACGAACGGCACACTCCCATCAAGGTTCGCTTTATATTTGACGACTTTATCAACTCGTTCTACCTCTTGCAGCTCTTTGAGCATATCAACTTCGCTCTCTAATACTTCTATTGAAAAACCGTTAAGTGCTCGTTTAAAGGTCTTTCTAACATTACTCGAAGGAAAAGTTGAAGTGACTCGCTGTACAGCCTCCTCGACTTCACCATCTGTTGTCACGATAACAACAACCTTTTCATCCGATGATGGCTGTTCCACTTTTCCTACGGTTGGGATCTCTGGGTATATGGCAGCCTGAACCGAGCTAAGACTGACACTACTTGCTATTGTCAATACTAACAAACATGCAATTAATCGTTTCACATCCATCTCCCCCACCATTTTGCATATGTAGATAGTATGGACAGCAATGAAAAAAAAATGCAAAACAATTTAGAGGGGTCAGACACTCCTTTTGCGTGGTGAAGGGGTAAAGTGGGGTCTGACCCCTCTTCATCGCTGTAACGGGGCATAGTGGGGTCTGACCCCAAAAAAGGCTGATCCTCCAATAGGATCAGCCTTTTTCTTTATTTTGTTCCAAATAAGCGGTCCCCTGCATCGCCTAGCCCTGGGACGATATAGCCTTTTTCATTGAGCTTCTCGTCTAGTGCTGCTAGGAAGATGTTCACATCCGGATGCGCCTCATGCACAGCTTCGACGCCTTCTGGCGCTGCAACTAGGCACATAAGTTTGATTGTTTTTGCACCACGCTTTTTCAAGCTGTGGATCGCTTCAACGGCAGATCCTCCTGTTGCGAGCATTGGATCGATTACGATAAATTCACGCTCTTCAACATCTGTTGGTAATTTCACATAATACTCAACAGGCTGTAGTGTTTCTGGGTCACGGTATAAACCAACATGACCAACTTTTGCTGCTGGAATCATACGCAAAATTCCATCTGTCATCCCAAGACCTGCTCGCAAAATTGGCACAAGACCAAGTTTTTTTCCTGCAATTGTTTTAGAGTTCGCTGTACCAACTGGCGTTTCAACCGTTACTTCTTGAACCGGTAAATCACGCGTAATTTCAAACGCCATCAATCCAGCTACCTCATCGACTAACTCACGAAATTCTTTTGTTCCAGTTTCCTTATCACGGATATACGTTAATTTATGCTGAATCAAAGGGTGATCAAACACGAAAACTTTGCTCATACGGTTTTTAGCTCCTTTTTTCATTCTTCATCTGTTATGTAAGATGCATCTACTACTAGAGATTATTCACAAGTCAGCAACAACTCACTTATCACCTATAATAACTTCGCTCATTGCCACTTATCTTCTACAAAATTCTACATAAAAAGCTTGTCCCCTTCAAGCCTTCATAAGCGATTTCATGAAAATCACTCGTAATACCAAAATTGCGAATTTTCAGCTCTCTTAAGTCATCGTACTGTAGGCACACAAATATGCTTCCAGCGAAATCGATGTTTTCATACATTTATCAACTTGACTTCCCCTCTTCACACCACAAAAAACCTAAGAGGATACTCCTCTTAGGTTTTCTCTCTTACAAATGTGTATACATTTGGAATTTTTTCGTTAACTCAGAAACTCGTGTACGTGCTTCTGCTAATTTTTCTTCATTGTCAACATTTTTTAGTGTTAATGCAATGATTTCGCCGATTTCATCCATTGCTTCCACACCAAAGCCACGAGATGTAACAGCAGCTGTTCCGATACGGATCCCACTTGTAACAAATGGTTTTTCTGGATCATACGGGATCGTATTTTTATTTGTTGTAATTCCTACTTCATCTAGAGCATGCTCTGCCACTTTACCTGTTAAGCTAAGTGAACGCAAGTCTAATAAAAGAAGGTGATTGTCTGTTCCACCAGAAACGATGTCAATGCCTTCGCTCATTAGCTTCTCAGCAAGACGCTTTGCATTGTCAACGATTGCTTGTCCATACTGTTTAAATTCAGGTGTAAGCACTTCGCCAAATGATACAGCTTTTGCTGCGATTACGTGCATTAGTGGTCCACCTTGGATTCCAGGGAAAATCGACTTATCAATTTTCTTACCGAATTCTTCTTCACATAAAATCATACCACCACGTGGTCCACGAAGTGTTTTATGTGTCGTTGTTGTAACAAAATGTGCATGTGGAACTGGGCTTGGGTGTATTCCAGCTGCTACAAGACCTGCGATATGAGCCATATCAACCATTAAGTATGCGCCAATTTCATCAGCGATTTCACGGAACTTCGCAAAATCAATTTGACGTGGGTATGCACTTGCACCTGCAACAATTAATTTCGGCTTATGTTCTTTTGCAAGTTCACGGACAACATCGTAGTCGATTGTTTGCGTTTCTTTGTCGACACCATACTCAACGAAGTTATACTGAACACCACTGAAGTTAACAGGACTTCCGTGTGTTAAGTGACCACCATGAGAAAGGTTCATACCTAAAACTGTATCTCCTGGCTCTAAGATAGTGAAGTAAACAGCCATGTTCGCTTGTGCACCTGAGTGCGGTTGAACGTTTACGTATTCTGCACCGAAAATTTCCTTCGCACGATCACGAGCGATGTCTTCAACGATATCAACATATTCACAACCACCATAATAACGGCGACCAGGATAACCTTCAGCATACTTGTTCGTTAATACAGAACCTTGTGCTTCCATTACAGCTGCACTAACAAAGTTCTCAGACGCAATTAACTCAATTTTATCGCGTTGACGACCTAACTCCTGTTCAACAGCTCCAAATACTTTCGGATCTTGCTCTTGTAACGATTTTTGATTCATCTCTCTCCAAACCCCTTCCAATTCTTTATCTTTCGGATTTTGATAACACGACATTCTATTCGCTTTTATCTTAACACATAATTGCGTCTATTTCCGTATGAAATTAACTAAAAAATTAATTTTATTCATGTTCGTCTGTTTTTTCATAGACAGCTCTAATTCCACCGATTAATTTAGGCCTTGTTTTGGCCATTGTTAAATGCGCTTCTCCTATCGACTTTACTCTACTTCGCACTGGGACTGCAACCTTCTTAAGGTGCATGCCAATGAGCGTATCTCCGATATCAATTCCCGCCTCAGCTTGAATTTCTTCAACAAGCGCTGGGTTTTTCATTTGTCTAAAAGCATATGTAGCCATCGCCCCTCCTGCCTTTCGCACAGGAACAGCCGAAACCAATTCATAGCCACGTTGCTTGGCTGTTTCCTCTTCGATAACAAGAGCGCGATTTAAATGTTCGCAGCATTGAAAAGCAAGTTTCACACCTGTTTTTTGTTGTTGTTCGATTAAAGCCTCATAGATTGCCTGCGCTGCTTCGTGAGAGCCATTCGACCCAATGTAGGAGCCGACCACTTCACTTGTGCTCGTTCCAACTACGAGTAAAACATCCTCCGTTAACGGCATTACTCCGTTTAAATCTTCAAGTGCCCGGCTCACCTGCTCTTTAATCTGTTCAGTCGGCAGATTCATAGCACGCCTCCTTGCCTTTTATGCTTCGTAACTTGTAATTTTGTTCACTCGATTTCCGTGGCGTCCACCTTCAAATTCAGCTTGAAGCCATACTCGCGCAATCTCCCTGGCAAGTCCAGGACCAATTACTCGCTCACCCATTGCTAAAATATTGCTGTCATTATGCTCGCGCGTCACTTTAGCTGTAAACATATCATGAACGAGCGCACAACGAATTCCTTTCACTTTATTGGCTGCAATCGACATACCAATTCCTGTACCACAAATCAGAATGCCTCGGTCAAACTCGCCATTGGCTACTTTTTCAGCGACAGGTAGCGCATAATCTGGATAGTCTACAGACGTACCACATTCACAACCGAAATCTTCATATGGGATTTGCAATTCATCCATTAAACTTTTTATTTCTTCGCGAATATTAATTCCACCGTGGTCTGATGCAATTGCTACTTTCATTACTATCTTCCCCTTTTAGTTTGAATTTAATTTGAGTCTAATCACAAAGGCAAAGGCGGCCTTTGTTTTCATAGATGCCCTTTAGCTTCTTCACGGATGAGCAATGGCTTCTCGCGCCGTGCGCTTTTAGGAAAGGTCACCCTAAAAGCTTAAAACCGTTTACGGCGGTTTCGCTCATTGCTGAGTCTAATCACAAAGGCAAAGGCGGCCTTTGTGATTAGACTCTAAATCGTTCGATTGTTGTTTTTAGTTTTTTGGCTTGGGTGGAGAGTTCGTAGGCTGTGTTTTCCATTTCGTTGATGATTGATCCTTGTTGCTCAGTCATTGCCGCTATTTCAAGGGAACCCGCTGATGTTTCTTCGGCGATTGCTGCTACTTCTTGCGACTCATGGGTTGTTTTCTTTATTGATTCCATTTGCCGGTTAATCATATACGAGATATCGTCAATAAAGGTGGCTACTTCATTCACTGATTTTTCCATTTCACCGATTGATTCGTTCGTCGCCGTACCTTGCTCGGATTGATTTAACGCGACTTTCACCTGATCACCGATTTGTCCCGCGACATTTTTTACTTCCGTTTGCATGTTATGAATTAGTTCTGTAATTCCTTGAACGGCTTTGGCGCTCTCATCCGCTAATTTTCGCACTTCATTCGCGACAACAGCAAATCCTCTTCCTCGCTCGCCTGCTCTTGCTGCTTCAATTGAGGCATTTAGAGCGAGAAGATTGGTTTGTCCAGCGATATCACCAACAAGGGAAATAATTTCACCGACTTCTTTCGCCTGATTTTCTAAACGACTGACAGCCGTAAGAGATTTTTCATTGTCTGAAGCCAGTTGTTGAATTCCTTGCACGAGTGAATTCACAACGGTTCTGCTCTCTGTCAGCTTATTAACCATATTAATTGATGAAGTCTTTGATGCATTTGCTCGACCTTGTACTTCTTCTGCGATGCTTGTTACTTCTTCCATTGATTCAGCCGTATTTTGAATCGCATAGGCAGTATTTTCAGCTCCCTTTGCAATCTCCTCCATCGTCGAACCAATTTGTGTTGCTTTTGTTGCTGCAAATTCAGATGCTCCTGATATCTCACTCACCTTCGTATTCGTATTTTTGAAGTTGTGGTCGATATCCTTTACCATATTACGTAAGCTTTGCAGCATCTCATTGTAAGCAAGTCCAAGTGCCCGAATTTCATCATCTGATTTTGTAACAACAATATCGTTTTGAATATCTCCAGCTGCTGCCCGTCTTGCTGCTTCTTCTACTTCTTTCAAAGGTTTTGTAATTAGTGGTGCTGCAATATAACCCAGTACCCCACTCCAAAACACTCCTTTAATAAGAGTGAATCCTATCACAGCATTGCTGCTTAAGCCAAGCATTCCTTCTAAAAAGTCAGCTAAAAAGAATATAAAGATAGCGCTAAATCCAAACGTAACAACAGCTAGTCCACTAATTCCGATAACCAACTTTTTCCGAATACTGGCACGGTACGTTCTCTCTTCCCCCATTTTTCAAAGTTCCCCCAATATGATTTACTCTTCCAATTTCTTTTCTATTGCATCAAAGCACTTCTCTAATTGTCCAGCCGTTTCCCTATATGCCTCAATCGGTCCACCTATTGGGTCAACAATATCGACATCTGTTGTTTTGGGATCTACATATTCTTTTAGCGTAAAAAGTCGCTCGTTCACTTCAGGGTAAAAAACTTTAATCATTTCTTTATGGGAGCTTGTCATCGTTAAAATGACATCTGCCCACTTGATCAAGTCTTCTGTAAGCGATTGTGAAGAATGATTTAAATCAATCCCTTTTTCCGCTAAAACCGCTAAAGTCCCCTCAGATGCTGGACTATCAGGAAATGCTTGAACACCGGCAGATTTAACTTGCACTTTCTCCCCTAACTTTGAACGCAAAAGCGCCTCAGCCATCGGACTTCGGCATGTATTGCCAGTGCAAACAAATAAAACTTTTTTCATGTAAAAACCAACGCCCTTTCATCCATACATTCTTACTTTCCATACTTTAATAACGAAATTTTCTTTCTATTATATTATCTGACTCCATATTATCACAATGCCTTCCAAAACGGTATTAGTGCTCAAGGAAAAAGTTTCCTACTTTTATTGTGATTATAGCCATTTATAGAAGAATTAAAAAGGGGGAAGTGGAACTTTTCATTGACCATGCACCTGATTATCTCATCATGCATTTTCACGAGTGGGCAATGGCTTCTCGCGCCGTACGCTTTTTGAGAAGTTCGCTCAAAAAGCTTAAAACCTTTACGGCGGTTTCGCTCATTGCTTCGTCACCTGAAAAAGGCAAGGGTGGCCTTTTGGATCCAAGTAGCTTTTCATAGAAGGGCAATGGCTTCTCGCGCCGTGCGCTTTTTGAGAAGTTCGCTCCAAAAAGCTTAAAACCTTTACGGCGGTTTCGCTCATTGCTTCGTCACCTGAAAAAGGCAAGGGCGGCCTTTTGGATCCAAGTAGCTTTTCATAGAAGGGCAATGGCTCCTCAAGCCGTGCGCTTTTTGAGAAGTTCGCTCAAAAAGCTTAAAACCTTTACGGTGGTTTCGCTCATTGCTTCGTCACCTGAAAAAGGCAAGGGCGGCCTTTTTCAGGTGACTTATAGAACCAGTTTTAGGCCGAAGCCTATTAGGATGCAGCCTCCTAGTAGTTCGCCGTAGGTGCCGATGTATTTTTGGAATCTGGAGCCCATTAGGAGGCCGATCCATGATAGGACCATGCTTACTAGGCCAATCATGAGGACGGTTATCATTACTTGGGAACCTAACATGCCAAAGCTGAGTCCAGCCGAGAAACTGTCGAGACTGACGCTTAATGCAAACAGGATTAGGCCGAAGCCAACTGGCTGCATGATTCTTTCTTCCTCTTCAGATTTAAATGATGCGACTACCATTTGCATTCCGATGATTAGTAAAAGCCCACCACCAATTAAAGTTGCGATCATTCCAAAATAATTTGATAACAGCTTGCCAGCTGCAATTCCTAATAGGGGCATAAAAATATGAAAAAGTCCAATTGTTAAGCCGATATGAAAAACTTGTTTCAAACGTAAGCCGAGCAGACCCATCCCTAAGGCAATCGAGAACGCATCCATGCCAAGAGCACTTGCCATGATAAATAGCGCAATAAATTCATTCATCCGCAACCCTCTCCTTGTACATGCTACTCCCCCAATGTGTATGCATGTACAAAAAGAAATAGAAGAGAGGTCTTTTGAGGATGCTGCATTCACTTCACAATTTAGACGCCACCTATAGAAATTCCATTTACAGTTTGCTTTAAATGAGGCAACGATCTCGTTCACACCCAAAAGAGATGCAAAAGGAAAGAACACCCCCTTTCGCATCTCTCTTTTCCACTTTACCGTGGTGAACACCTACAGAGGTGTCTGACCCCCGGCTGCTTTTTCGAGGCGGTTCATGATCGCGATTCCGAGCCCTTCGTATGGGAATATTTCTGAGAAGATGACCTCGGCCTCTTCCTGGTCAAATCTTCGCAAGCTGTCGTACAAACCGGCTGCAACTGATGCGAGATCTTTCCTTGCACCACAGCTGACAACCACATCAGCTTTGTAGCGAGCTTCGTTCTCCTTCGTTGTTAACACTCCAACGCGTCGCCCTTCTTTTTTAGCTTCATCAACCAGTTTTTGAATTCGCTCAACTTCACGCACTAAAAACAACGTACCAGCAGGTGAATAATGAGTGTATTTCATCCCTGGGGATAACGGCGTTTCATCTTCAGACAATAATGACGGATCGACTTCAACCTTCCCGACTACAGCCTCAAGCTCTTCCTTTGTCACGCCACCCGGCCGGTACAACACCGGAATCTCTTTTGAACAATCGATCACGGTTGATTCAAGTCCAACCCCTGTTTTTCCACCATCAACAATCCCTTTGATTCTTCCTTTTAAATCATGATAAACATGTTCGGCAGAAGTTGGGCTCGGTTTTCCTGACAAGTTTGCACTCGGAGCTGCAACCGGTACCTTCGCTGCGCGCAAAAGCTCAAGCGCAACAGGGTGATCCGGCATTCTCACAGCCACCGTATCTAGCCCTGCTGTCACACTCGGTGCAACGGCCTCTTTCTTTTTAAATATGATTGTAAGAGGCCCTGGCCAAAACTGTTTCATTAACTTCTTCGCAACATCTGATATATCCACAACCAACTCATCGAGCTGCGCGAATTCAGCAATGTGGACAATCAGTGGATTATCACTCGGGCGTCCTTTTGCTGCAAAGATTTTTTTTACAGATTCCTCCTCTAACGCGTTTGCCCCCAGCCCGTACACAGTTTCAGTTGGAAACGCAACAACTTCACCTTTTTCTATCCACAGTGCAGCATCCTTGATTTTCGGGAGGTTTTCATCCACCGATTCGAAGTTATCCACACGCCAATATTTTGTCTGTTCATAACTCACAGTTCATCTCTCCTATCTCCTCCATTTTGCAAGGGTTGTCTTTTGATGTCAACAAAACGACAAAAATTCGACAGTTTCCCCTCTATATCAGTATTTTCACTTCACTAATCTCAAGAAGAATACCGACTTTTCGACACATCTTGTATCCCCAACAACAAAAAAGTTGTCCACAACTGTGGACAACCTGTAGATAACTACCAGCATTTATTCACTTTTCCACAAGTTACTCATCAATTTCACATGCCCACACTTTCGCTCCTGCACTTGCGTTTCGTTTAAAGTGTGGAGAACGTTCGATTGAACTTGGTACATCGTCTTTATCCACTTCCCGAAAACCTAGTTGGTGAAACAAGGCATTTGTTCCCTTGGCACACAAGTACACCGTCTCTATGTTTTTCTCCTCGGCATATTTTAACGTTAGTTGCAAAAATTCCAAACTAAGTTTCGCATTCCAAATCGGCGAATCGAGCACAAGTGACCGCAGCAAGCCATTTTCATCATATTGCTCTATCCCTACTGTACCGATCAACTGTTGCTGTTCATCTTCAACTACGAGAAAGCTTTTAATATACTTTTCAATTCCCTCATCACGCAAGCCTGCTTTGGCAACCAATCTTTGAACTTGCAGCATGTCCTTTTCCTTAGCCTTACGTACGACGATTCCCATAAGCTCCACCCTCTCTTAATCTATTACTAGATCATATGTGGAACTTGTACCGTTTATGATAGAAAAATATAGATGTTTTCTATTATACTTGTTCAGAAGAAAAGATTCGATCTTTAATTTTTGAAAAAATCTCAACTAGGAAGAAGGCCACTTCAACTTCCTCACTCTCTTCCTCTTCGACTGGCTCGCCTTCTACTTCAGCATCTGCTGCTACAGCATCACCATTTGACATATCCAAAAAGCATAATGGAGGAAACAATACACACCACCAGTTTTCACCTTGACCGTCACCTAATGTAATCAGCACAGCATCATACAAACCAGCTGGATAAACGATGTTCCCATAAAGCTTTGTTGGAAATTGCACTTCTGAAAAACTTACTTCAAACGATTGATCAAGTCCCATGCTCGCTAACTCTTTTTCTACGATTCCTTCTATTATAATTAGATTATCTTCTATCATTTCTTTTGCTTCATGTAAACTCGCCACACCAACAACCATTTCTGTAATAGCTGCATTCACTTCATCACGGATTTCGCGTTTCAAAGCTTGATCTTTTACCGAATCACTATTTGCTAGAATTCGTAAACGAACAGCATCCTCTTCGCTTACTTCATTATGTAAAGACGCCACCGCCACTGCATTTTGAGATTCCCAATTTAATAGTAAAACAAATAAAGAGAATAATAGATAAATAACAACGTTTGGTTTCATTTCAAAAGCACCGTCCCTTCATAAGACCATTGTGGCCAGGACGGTTGAAGTTTATTCAGAAACTACGAAAAAATTGATCTTTGTTTTTTCGTAGTTTCTAAATATGTAATACGCGTACCTCCTACTCGTAACAGTAGCAACCTTAGCAAAGAGAGGGATGCTGAAATCATTTTGATTCCCTAATAGCTCATTCCAGCCGTTTTCAGGGTCTCAGTCTTCTTCTCTGAGTCCCTCTTTTCTCCCTTTCCTCATTTTCAGGGTCTCAGTCCTCTCTTCTGAGTCCCTCTTTTCTCCCTTTCCTCGTTTTCAGGGTCTCAGTCCTCTCTTCTGAGTCCCTCTTTTCTCCCTTTCCTCATTTTCAGGGTCTCAGTCCTCTCTTCTGAGTCCCTCTTTTCTCCCTTTCCTCATTTTCAGGGTCTCAGTCCTCTCTTCTTTTTATGCTTCATCAGCCTTTTCCCTTCCCGATCCGAGCAGAAACAACATGCCCAAAACCAGCATTCAAAAAAATCATATTCTTCAAAAAATACAGCTAACTCTACCTTAGTATGATATAATTAGTAGTAGATAGATAACCTCCCAACTTATCCCAACGTCTCTACTCTTAGCTAAACGATAAAAAAGGAGTGATTAAAATGGAATTTTTCAAATTATTTTTTCCAACTTCCATTTCCGGTGTCACTTTCTTTATTCTAGGGTCTTTGTTCATTATTTATTTGCATCTTAGAGTCTATCGTTTTGATAACAGCAAATAAACACTTTCTTTACCTCAAATGAACATCATTACGCCATTCAACTCAACTCTCGACAACCAACAACATGAGTAACTAATTAGTTCTTTCCCATAAAAATTCACCCTTCAACTGTGAGCAACATCACATCTTTATTGACAAAGACAGAATACAATACCTTTATGTAGGGATCCTTAAAAAGGAACAGTTACCAAATAAAGAAAATTGTAAGCGTGTCCAAACTTATGTGACATGAATTTAAACTACGGGGGTTATTTATCATGACAAGATTCTCTGAAAAAGTCGCCGTTATTACAGGTGGAGCAAACGGTATTGGAAAAGTGACTGCAGAAAGATTTTTAAAAGAAGGCGCTAAAGTTGTGATTGTTGATTTATTTGAAGACGCTCTCACAAAAGCTAAGACTGAATTAGAAAGCTTCGGTGAAGTTGTTGCGATCCAAGCAGACGTATCAAAAGAAACCGATGTTAAAAACTATGTAAATAAAGCTATTGAGCACTTTGGCCGTATTGATATTTTCTTTAACAATGCAGGAATCGAAGGAAAAGTCGCTCCAATACCAGAGCAAAAGTTGGAAGATTTCGACCAAGTGATGAGTGTCAATGTTCGTGGTGTCTTTTTAGGCTTACAATATGTACTCCCTCATATGACAAAACAAGGTTCTGGAAGTATCATTAATACATCATCTGTTGCTGGATTGTCCGGTTCTCCTGGTGTTGCCCCATACATCGCTTCCAAGCATGCTGTTGTTGGACTTACGAAAACAGCTGCATTAGAAGCAGCAAGTGCAAATGTACGGGTCAATTCCGTTCATCCATCACCCGTGAATACAAGGATGATGCGCTCACTAGAAGAAGGAATGCAAGTTGATGAGCAAACATTAGCTCAAGCTATTCCATTAGGTCGTTACGGTGAGTCTTCAGATATCGCCAATCTCGTATTGTTTTTAGCATCAGATGAAAGCACCTTTATTACGGGTGTTCAGTACCGTGTTGACGGTGGAATGGGCGCGTAAGTGAGATTTCCATTGAATGAAAGACGCACAGTTGTTAGTCAACTGTGTGTTCTTTTTAGGTTGAACCAAACTCAATCAATTCATGGTATAATTTGGATAAAAGACTACTGGAGGACTTGATCACATGTCTCAATTGCCAAAGTGCCCAAAGTGTGGCTCAGAATATACATATGAAGATGGAAACCTACTCGTTTGTCCTGAATGTGCTCATGAATGGACGTTAGAGGAAGAAACTGAAATGAATGAAGATCAAAAGGTTATAAAAGATGCAAATGGAAATATTTTAACTGATGGCGATACAGTTTCCGTTATCAAGGACTTGAAAGTAAAAGGAACATCATCGGTCGTAAAAATAGGGACAAAAGTAAAAAATATCCGTTTAGTAGACGGCGACCATGACATCGACTGCAAAATTGATGGCTTTGGTGCGCTGAAACTAAAATCTCAGTTTGTAAAAAAGATATAGTCATAGAAGGGACCTCTTAGGGTCTCTTCTTTTTTTACCCCACCTTAAATACAGACCTATTCTCTACTTCATTTACATTCAGCAAACGTTAAATTACATATTTTATCCCTCTAAGTGAATAAATAACTAGTGTTTACAGATGCTAGTAGAATCACTCGACATAGGTGGGTGCAGCATTTATGACTTTTTCCCGACTTCAACTACTGTTCGTTCTCGTATTATTTATAGGCATCGCTAATCACGTGTTAATTCTTCCCCACTTATTAGGAGTTGCCAAACGCGACGCTTGGATTTGTATATTAATTAGTTATCCAATCCTACTACTCTGGGGATGGGTTTACTCTTATATTTTATCAAAAAATAAACAAAGACAGCCTCTTTATCAATGGGTCGAAACACGCACAGGCAAAATAGGTGCCCGTTTCATCACCTTCTTTTTTCTCATCTATATTGTGTTTATTGGCTTTATTTCTTTTTTTGATTTAATCGTATCAGTTGTTATCTACTTTTTGCCACGGACGCCAACTTGGGTCGTTTTGTTACCATTCTTGTTACTGTGTATATGGGCTGCATCGACAGGTTTAAAGACCATTGTCTATACAGCCGCTGTGGTCCTACCGATTGTCTGGCTGCTAGGACATTTCGTTGCGTTTGCGACAATGGCAGAAAAAGATTATTCCTATCTGTTTCCTTTGTTTGCTGATGACGAAGCTTCTATTATAAGAGGCGTCATCATTTTACTTGGGGGCAGTGTTGATTTGCTTGTCTTGTTTTTGATACAGCACTATTTCAATAAGCCTATTTCCTACGCCTATCTGGCTATTTTGGTTACAGTCTTAACTGGGTTAGTTTTAGGTCCAACGATTGGATCGCTCTCGGCATTCGGTCCAAATGTTGCAGCAGATATGCGTTTTCCTGCGTTTGAACAATGGCGTCTCGTTACAATTGGTGAACATATTTCCCATGTCGATGCACTCGCTGTTTTTCAACTTTTATGTGGGGTCGTGATTCGCATTTCATTATGCTTGTACTTACTTCCTAATCTGCTACAACTCAAATCTATAAAAGGAAGAAGAACCACCATCATTCTGTTCGCTCTTGGCCTCGCAATACTGATGGTGCTGCACATTAGTGATATTCGCATGCAAACAATGCTTACGTTTGTTTTTTACCCTGTTGTCTTTTTCTTTGGCATTTTTATGACATTGCTATTACTAATCATTTGTTTTATTCCAGAAAAGAAGGGATCGCAAAGTGTATGAACCAAAGCAAACAACTAAACATCGCGAGCATGGAACAGTCGTTACAAGAAGGTGCGTTATCAGAAAAACAATTACAAAGATTTTTCAAAGGGTCTGCTGACATTGCCTTTTTACCTGTACAACATTCTCACTTTATTAGCGCCTTTTATTGTGAGGGTATGGCCGATATGACTCAGGTAAATGAATACTTTAATCAAGTGCTTGACCATATCACTAGTAAGTCAACAGATAGCACTGAAAACTTACCTCCTATTGATACAATCAAGACAATGAATGAGGCCATAGAAAAAGTCTTTTCTGGGTTCCTTCTTTTTTACAAAAAAGCTGATCGACACTTTTCTGCAATTGATGTCTCAAATATCCCGAAGCGAGGTCCAGAGGAATCAAAGACGGAAATCTCTTTAAAAGGTCCTCGCGATGGTTTCACAGAAGAAATCAACGTGAATATCTCGCTTATTCGGAAGCGACTCAGAACAGAAAATCTTCATAATGAAACATTTACGCTAGGATCATTAAGTCAAACAAAGGCTTCCTTGTTATATCTTCATGGAAAGGCAGATAAAGAAACCCTTCAGGAAATTAGAAAGCGTTTGGAGAAACTCGAGACTGAAAGTGTTCTTAGTTCCGGACAATTGGAACAGTGGATATCGGATCGAACCTTCTCACTGTTTCCTCACTTTGATTATATTACACGACCAGATTTCGCCGCTGAGTGCTTGCTGCGAGGTCGCTTTTTAATCATAGTCGACGGCTCTCCCAGCATCCTTATTGGTCCGATTAACATTTTTGAATTATTAAAGTCGCCTGAAGACGTTCATTTTCCCTATTATATCGTCGCATTTCAACGGTTGATCAGAACATTAGGTTTAGTAGTTGCCATTTTTGCACCTGGTCTTTATATTGCCGTAACAAATGTCAATGTTGACCAACTCCCTTTTTCGCTACTTGCCACCATCGTTGTTTCCAGACAAGGCTTGCCTCTATCGCTACCATTGGAAGCCTTTTTTATTCTGATCTTGTTTGAACTTCTTAGGGAAGCAGGTATTCGAATGCCAACCGCTGTCGGACAAACGATTTCAATTGTTGGCGGGCTTATTATAGGTGATGCTGCAATTCGAGCAGGATTGACTTCACCGACGATGCTCGTTGTTATTGCCGTCGCTGCTGTTGCAACCTATACACTTGTAAACCAGTCATTAACTGGGACCGTTACGATATTACGAATATACTCATTGATTTTATCAACGTTTTTAGGCGTCTATGGGTTTATTCTCAGTTTTTTAAGTGTGGTAGTGTATTTAGCTCATTTAGAGTCTTTTAAAATCGCCTATCTTGAACCCGTTGCCTCTCTATCCTTTAGACAGTATCTACCAGCTTTTTTGGTCGATCCATTTAAACGAAAAAGCTTTACAACTAGCATGTTAAAAGGAAAAAAGAACGATGAATGATGTAGGAAACCGTTTCGTCTACCTATTTCTAATTATTTTGGTTGTCTCTGGTTGCACAACCGATATGAAAGAAATACAACAACTAAATTATGCGACAGGTATTGGTGTTGATTTTCAGGATGGAAAGTATCATATTTATATCCAATTAGTCGGACTAAATGGTGTTGCCAAAACAGAAGGAGAAGAAAGTGATCCAGTTGCATACGTTTCTGAAGTCAGTGGGTCTACTTTTATTGATGCTTTTTTTGAAGTGTATGAAACAGGACAAGAACAATTTATCTGGGCCCATATGACGTCGGTTGTCTTAAGTGAAAGTGTTCTTGAAAAAGGGATTGAGAATATTTTTGACGGATTAACACGCTACTATGAATTTCGCTTAACACCTTGGGTTTTTGCTACGAATGAACCAATTGAAGACGTGTTATCGACGCATGGGTTAATTGACCAAGCCGCCTTAGAAACCATTTTGCATAACCCGAATCGAATACATGAGCAAAGCTCGATGATCAGGCCAATCAAGCTACAAGAATTTGCAAGAGAAGTATTTGAACCAGCACGTACAACCTATATACCTTCCCTCACAATCGATGAAACACAGTGGGAACGAAACCAGGAAGAAGAGCCAAAATTGGGGTTAAACGGTGGGTATTTTCTGCAAAACAAACAATACAAAGGCTATTACACATTAGAAGAGTTAGCAGGACTTCGCTGGATTTCACCTGATACGAAGCGAGCCTCCATCTTAGTTCCAGATGAAGAAAAAGCTGAATTCCTTGCTGTTATTACGCATTTAAAACAAGACATTGCTATAGAAGGAGAAAACTACCCTTATCAGTACCATGTGAACATAGAGGTCGAAGGAGAAATTTCCAACCAAATAAGAGGTAAGAACCAATTAACAAAAATGGAGAATGCAGTAAGTGCTAGCATCAAAGAGCAGATTGAACAATTGTATGAATTAGGAGTTCGAGAAAATGTGGACTTCTTCAATTTAGAACATACTTTGTACCGAAAGCAACATGATGACTGGAGGCAACATAATAAAGAGCCTTTATCGATGAATGGGCTTCAGCCAACCATTACCGTTGACGTAAAGCTAAAGCATTCTGGTGGCTATAAAAATAAGATAGTGGACGTTAACTAGCATGATTACTTTTGAAAAACATGTAAAAGCACATCGTTTCTAATTAGAACGATGTGCTTTTTGTTTTGCTTAGTTATTTTGTCATCTTTCCATATGCAAAAACCATTCCTCATGCTCTCTTACATGAACAGCTAAATAAGATGCACTTGTTAACAGTATGGGATCTGCATCTTATTTAAGTGGAAATAAAAATCATCTCTTTATAAATCGTGAAAAACCGTCCAACATTATGGCGTAACGGTTTTCTATTTTTGAATTTAGGTTTTTGCCATGCTTTCTTGAGAGGCATACGGTTTACGAGCAGTTTTAATTGAATCCGTTGGACATCCACACTCAGCATCTTCTAACTCGTCTATTAACTCTTGAGGAACTTCTTTTGTTCCCGTATTATTATCCAAAATAACAAAAGATATCCCGTCATCGTCATAATCAAATAACTCGGGAGCGATTGCCCCACATGCACCACACGCAATACATGTATCCTGATCAACGATTGTATACTTTGACATCGTCACGCCTCTCCTTTTCTCTTTGTAACATACTTTCAATAATCTTCTACAATCGTCATCTTTTTCCATTTAAAGTTCAATTTCTTACTTTCTCCTTTAGATCTCAAGCTGCTTACTCATTGACTATTTTGTCAAACTAGCTTAGTTATATAGCTAGTTTGACAAAACTAGAGAACTTGTCTTGTATAGATAAAATCTAAGCTTCATTTAAGTATGGAAAGCTTTACTCTCTTTTTCATATTAGAAACGATTAGTCCAACATGGCTACAGCTCGTACAGATCCAGCAGTACCACCTTTCACCTTAATAGGGAAGGCACAAAACTTAAAACCATGCCGTACAGGGACCTTATCAAGGTTGGCTAGCTTCTCAATATGGTAATATTCTTTTTTTCGTCCCATAAAGTGGGCAGGAAATAACGCATCTTTGTTACCGGCTTTTACGTCCTCTACCATCGCTCCGAATGGACGATCAAAGGTGTAGGTATCGATTCCCATCAGTTTAACACCTTGATCAATTAGCCATTCTGTTGCTTCTCCAGTCATACCCGGTTGATCTTTAAGGTATTTTTCCGTATAGATATATTTGTCATAGCCCGTCATGATTAACACGATATCCCCAGACTTAATCGTATATTCCATATTTTTAAGATCATTCTGTACATCTTCTACCGTGATTGCACTTCTTGGCTCTTTATGACGCATATCAAGAATGACACCATCACCGATAAAATCCTCTAACGGCAGCTCATCAATCGTGCGAGCAGGCTTTCCTTCAGTAGTCGGTCCAAAGTGAAACGGTGCATCACAGTGTGTGCCAATGTGAAAAAGAAAATCCCCACTGACATGTTCCCCTGACATCGCCATGCCGTCTTGGAAATCCTCTGTTGCGACACCCAACTTTTGTCCAAGCAACTCAGCTTGTTCGGCACTGCTCGAAAATTCAACTTTTAACGGCCACGGTTCTGCCATCGGATTCGCTTCCCAATACGAACTTAAATCATATAATTTCATCTTGCCCACGCCTCCTAATTTACTTGGTAGTTTCAGAAAAAAATAGGAGCACACCACCTTTAGTAGAACTGCTAATTTTTTTCATAAATGGATTGGTATACTCCCGAAACAACCTGAATAGATAACTGAATATTCAGTCTATATAAAACCTAAGAATCTTCATCTCTTCCATTACTACTCTACTTATACCCCTTGAGTTGCCTCTGTCTTTGTAATACCTAGAATCTCTCTCGCTTCTTCAGGTGAAGCAATGTCATAACCCAAATCTGTAGCAATCCCGACGATTCGCTCTACTAACTGAGCGTTGCTTGTAGCTAGCTCGCCTTTTCTAAAATAAATATTGTCTTCAAAACCGACTCGAACATTTCCACCTAGGAGAAGAGAAGCAATCGTTGCTGGATGTTGCTGTTGTGCAACCCCCATCGCACCAAATAAAGCATTAGAAGGCAGCTTACGTACCATATGTGTCAGATTTTCCATACTGAATTGAATCGAACCCTGATTTACCTTCTGCATTCCAAATACAAAGTTAAAAGAAGGAGGATCATTAATCAGACCTGCCGGCATCAAAATATTGAGCACATCCTCAAGTTGAGCATGGTTGAAAATCTCTAATTCTGGCTTAATATTCAGTTCCTTCATACGCGTTGCTGCATTCGTTAACCAATCACGCGTCCATAAAGTTGGCTTTTCTAGTTTCCCGAATTTAGCAAGCATCAAACCACAATCAAGAGAGGCCATTTCAGGTTCAGCATCCAATACGTTCAACCCATCATCAATATGGCTTTCCGGTGTCATTGCAGGAGCTGTACTAAATTGTTGAATGATATTGCTTTTTGCACTTACCTCGGCTTTAATCTCTTTAAATACATTTCCATCATTGGTCGGAATTCCATTTTTATCTCTAGCGTGAATATGTGCGATTGCTGCTCCTGCATTTAAACAACGATAAACATCTTCTGCAATTTCTTTCGGTTGCTCCGGAAGAGCAGGGTTTGCATCTTTCCCGTGAAAGTTACTTGTCGGTGCTACTGTAATAATAATTTTTCTTTTTGCCATGTGAAAACAACCTCCTAGGGTTTTTATAATAGTTTGATATTTTAATTGATAACGAGATTATGAATGTACTGCTATGTCCTGTTACATCTATCCCCCCTCTCAAAAGATTGCAATTTATTTATTGACTCACTCCATTAAATTAGGCAAGAAGAGTGAGATTTGTGGAAAGGCAATAAGCAAAGCTAGAATAACAAATCCAGTAACAATAAAAGGTAAACTCCCTTGTATAATATCTTTGAGTTCGCTGCCTGGTATTGCTCCTTTTACGACAAACAAACTTAATCCAAGAGGAGGCGTGACCAGAGCGATCTCTGTCAAGAAGACAATAATGATTCCAAACCAGATAGGGTCATAGCCTAAACTGATAATGGTAGGAAAAATGATCGGCAGCGTCAAAAACATCGCTGAAATCATATCAATAAACATACCTAGTATTAAATACATGAAAACTATCCCAATAATAATTAAAATCGGCGCCACCGGAAGCGCTGTCAAAAAGTCAGACAGCATTGTCGGGATCCTGGTAATACCTAAAAAATATCCAAAGATCATCGAGCTGATAACAATCAAAAATACCATACTCGTTGTCTTGAGTGTTTCAATCAAAGATTCCTTCATGATCTTTTTATCCATACGCTTTAAACAAAGCGCCATCACTAAGGCTGCAAAAGCTCCGATTGCACCAGCTTCATTTGGAGTAAACAGTCCGGAGTAGATACCTCCGATAATGATCAACGCTAATACCAAAAGTCCCCATGTATACTTCAGCGAAGCAAATCGATCTTTCAAGTTTACTTTGGGTATCGACGGTGCTAAAGCTGGATTGTGCTTGACACGCATAAAGACCATTGAACTGTATAATGTAACGATTAGTATACCTGGAAGAATCCCGGCTACAAACATTTTAGCCACCGATGTTTCGGTAATAATGGCATAAATAATCATAATCATACTTGGTGGGATCATCGATGCCAACGGGCCTGCAGCAACGACTATTCCATAAGCGAGCTTTCTATCAACACCGTTATTTATCATCTCTGGTGTTGTAATTCTTGCTAATGTAGCAGTTGATGCTATCCCTGAACCACTCACGGCTCCAAAAGCAGCTCCCCCGACGATTGTTGCATGTCCTAATCCACCAGGGATATGCCCTAACCACGTTTTTCCTGTTTTGAACATATCCGTTGCGAACCCGGTATAAAAAGCGAAGAACCCCATGAGCAAAAAGAGTGGTACGACACTGAATGTATAATTCGCCATTACCGAGTAAGGGATCATCCCCACAATTTTTAGAGCCGGACCCGAACCAGCAATTAGCCAATAGCCACTAAATCCGACAAAAGCTAATGCATAGGCGACTGGAACTCTCAACAGCAATAAAAGTAGTAGGACAGCAATTCCAATCCATCCGATGGCTTCAGGGCTCAGTGCCATATTGTTTCACCTTCTTCCTTCGGCGTTTCAACTACATCTATTTTTTTATCAGGGAATAGATAGAAAACGATATCCCAAAAAATTCTTAAGGTGAGTAAGCCCAACCCGATTGTGACAACTATTTTTGCCGGCCAAATAGGTATATGAACAATCCCTGCTGCGTACTCCATCATAAGCATCGATTCCCAAGCTACTAATCCCGTTTGCCATGTCATGATAGCGCAGATCGCTATACCTATCAAATAGCCAAAGAAATTTAAGCCTTGCTGTACTTTTTCCGAAAAACCACTCGTTGCTACTTCAATAAAAATATGACCTTTTATCCTTTGAACATAGGCGACACTTAAAAAAATGATGGCTACTGTTAGAGTTTCTACTAGTTCATATGATCCGGGAATTGGACTCGTTAGCTTCCTTAAAATCACATCAACCGTAACGAGCAGCATTAGAAAGATTGTTATCCCTGCGCCAAGAAACAAGAGAGCTTTTTCTACTTTTTGTTGAGTTCTTTCAAGATAACGGATCCATGTAATCATTTGACCTTCCTCAATTCTCTACAAAAGGATTTTCCTGCTCGTATTTATCAGCCAATTCAATATAGCGTTCTAATATGGCGCCAGCTGCTGAACCACCTTTCTCTTTCCAGCTCTCCCAGACTACTGTTTCAGCAACCTCTCTCAATTGATCGATATCCTCAGGGCTAGCTTCTGTAACTTCTCCTTTTGCAGTTGCAATTTTATCAAGTGCTAGTTGATCTCCTTCAGTTTGATAGATTTTGTGAAAATCATCAGGATGTGCTTCTGCAACTTCATGGATGATTTCTTGTAAATCTTCTGGAAGATCGTTAAATTTGTCTAAGTTCATTCCTATGAGTAACGACACTCCCCCAATTGGCAATCTATAGACGTGATTTGCTACTTCTTCAATGTTATAAGATGTTGCAGCTGTAAGATTGAATAACGTACCGTCCACCGTTCCTCGCTGTAGCGCTTCGAAAGACTCTGTAGACGGGATCGCAACCGGTACTGCTCCAAGCTCCTGTGCAATAACACCGTGATCACCTTGAGCTATTAACCGTTTCCCTTTTAAATCACTAATCGTTTCGACTGGATCTGTTGTAAAGATGTAAGTGGAAGGGACCGAAAGTTGTCCTGCAAACGTTACATTCTGGTTGTTTAGCTCCTCATTTAGTTCAGGGAACTCCTGATACAAATCATAATGAGCGCGAGCTCCGGCCCATGAATTTTCATATACGGCCGGATTATGGCCAACCGCATTTAACGGGATCCTACTTTCAAATAGAGGGGGAATAATAATCGCTATGTCTGCTATACCAGCAGATACACCCTCTAAAGCATCAGCTGCTTTAACAAGTGACTCTGAATAGTACCTTTCAAATGTAATCCTTCCTTCGCTCTTTTCTTCAATTGTGTCCAGGTATACATCGAACCCTTCTGATAAAGATGAAACCTGAGGTGTTTGAATGCTCGTTTTAAAAACAAATTCTTCCTGCTCTTCATTGCTTTTGGTTTCACCATTTCCTGTATCTGTTTCCGTGGTCGAGCAAGCAACTAGCAGTGTCAAGCTCAGAACACTAACAACCCTACCGATTTTAAGCGTTTTGATAATTCCCATTACATATCCCCCTTTTTATTTAAAATACTTACTTATTTTACCGGCGAATCATTTTGCTACTGCTGGTTCAAGATGTTTTTCCAATTCAGCTCTTACAAAATCCGGTATTGGGATTTTTTTACCGTTTGAACTGCTGATAAAAACAATCGTCATTCCACCTTTAGTTACGATTTGACCATCTTTTCTAAATTCGAATGTATACGTAAATGAGGAATTCCCGATTTTCGCAATAGAGGCTTGCCCCTCAAGCTCATCATCATATTCAATACTGCCCAAGTAGGTACATTCCACATGGATACGAGGCATTTCAAACCCTTGTTCAAAAAGGTCCTTATTTGAATAACCGATATGTCTAAAAAACTCATGATCTAGCAGTTCAAAGTAACGGAAAATAGAGCTGTAATGAATACGTTTCGTTGCATCAGTATCAACAAATTGAATACGGATTGGTTTTGTAAACATGTTTGTTCCTCCTTAGACGCGTTTAGCGCTTCTATTATTGGTTGTACCTATTTTATTGCAAGTAGCATGCCAAAATGGAAATTGTTGTGGCATTACTTACCCTTAGGCCTATTGCTGCTCACTTTTTTTAAAATTGTCACTAAACTGAACATGTAATCGGTAACTCTTGGTTGTTCAAATACTGAACATTTGTCCATTCGATTAACGTTCAATAATTTAACCTTTACTGGAGTAAATGAGCTGCATTTGAGCCAGCGTCAGCAAGTTTAACACCTATACTTCTACCCTCCTTCGATTTGCAGAAAGCGCTTTCCTTTAATTACATTTTATGGACAATATATAATAAAGTAAAGTTAACATTAATTACATATATGTTAGTTTTAATTACATTAAAATCGTATTTAATCTCGTAGTCCACCTCTCAAAAATAAAAGAAAAAACGTACCTCAACCGGATCGGCTAAGGTACGCATATTCATTACACAATTCTATTTACGAACAGCTACTAGAAGCCTGGATAGTTCATCGTTCCCTAAGGAAACGATCGCTTCAAGATGCAATGGATCAAGAAGTACATGCTCTCCACTTGACGGTATTTCAATGAGTAGCCGCTCGCCATTTCCGACAGCTACCTTGCCAAAACGCACCATTGCAAATTCGTTTGACAATTTTTCTAGCTGTTTATTGTTTGCGTTTGAATAACGGTTATTTTGCATCTTATATCCTCCTATCCATTTTCATTGTCTGCTAGAAAAAGAACCCTAAACTTCGAGTCGGGATAACCGTATGATCTAGGTATACTACCCTTTGTGCTAATTTCAATCCATCCCCCTCGCGCCGAACCACATCATGGCGCTGACCACAAAGAATGTCACCATCAGCCCGTTCCTTCCCTCGGTAGAGCATGAATGAACTCCGTACTCTATACTCATTCTCGTTCTCTCCAGGCATAACAAGTACTCCTGAAATTACACGTCGTAAGCGCGATGGAGACTCTTCTGCCCATGCTTTCTCCGTATCTAATCGCTCGATACGCTTTAAAACAATAAACTTATTGTCTGACTGATGATACGATCCTGGTGGGAATAATGGTTGACTTGAGTGCCTCTCGCGTGCAACACGAACTGGAACCTGATAGAGAAAATCTTCTGTCAATAGATTTGCCCAATCCCAAAGCAAATAATAATCATCTAGTAGCATCGCCTCATAATCGAGAAAATCTTTTATTTCGTCAACAGTTTTTCGATCAACCTGACCAGGAAGAAAACCTGCAGCTGCCGGTGAATAGTCAATATTTAAACTTTTCATTATGATTGAACCTCCTCTTCACTCATCATTTTTAACCAATGCTTCTGGAAATTACGCAAGTTAGAATCGTTAGCTGTTGAACGGTGTCCAATCAATGAAAGCGAAGGATCAAAGGATTCCTCTTTGTTGCTACCTATCCCGTTCAACCCCATTTGATAGTTCAAACTCATTTTGCCCTTCTTGGCAAAAAGCGTCTTTCCTGCTTTTGCAGACCCTTCCCAGTTGTTACCGTCATCCATATCAAGAAAGCCTGCAGCTCCCATCATAAGTAAAGCTCCTTGGTAGGCAATCATACAGTTTTCCTCAGGCTCAATGGCATAATTAAACATAATATTACAAACTTCCGTCTCCCCAGCACCACGTGGTTGCATAATCCGTAATTGATAAAATGTTGCTACTTTCCCTGTAGCCGGGTCCGGTGAATACCATCTGAAAATGTATGCATTCGGAAAATGCCCGAGGATGAATGGATGATAGTCATTCAGGAATTTTAAATGTCTCTCATCTAGCTCTTTTTTATCAAATAAATCCAATACCTCTTCTGTATACCCATTAAATTTTGTACCTTCCGGCTTGAAACCGGGAACGCTGTCCAGTTCCTTACACATGATGCCGGCTCCGTTATTTTCTGTATGCCACGTTGTATAATTGTTTGATAGTTTATGAACCGGAGGAAGCATTTCGATATCTACCATCGATGCATGCCCATAAAAAATATGATAAGCATCACCGATGGCATTTTCTACACCGGCTTTCCAGTTCTTCTTCATAATGTAATTACTCGGTTCACCAAGTGTACGTAATCCCCTGGAGTCAAGGCCTAAAAAGACATCATAAAAGAAGGAAGCATCACCTAGAAACTCCTCTAGCGACGGAGCATCCGGATCAATATTTGCAAAAATCAATCCCCAACGAACTTCTACACGCGCTTGTAAGAGTCCCCATTCATCACCATCAAGATGTTGATAACACGCCTTCTTATGAGGTGCAGCAATCCATTTTCCATTGTTTTTAAAGGTCCAGCCATGGTAACCGCAGACGAAATGTGATGTATTCCCTTTCATATCACGGCATACTGTTGTACCCCTGTGTGGACAGTTATTCAGCATTACTCTAACGTCACCGGACTCATCACGTGCCACAATCACTTCATCTTCCCCTAATTGGCGCAGCATATAGTCACCATTATTAGGTATTTCACACTCTAACCCCAGAATTAACCAAGAACGTCCATAAACTCTCTCAATCTCTGCTTCGTATACGTCATTATCACCGTAAATCTCAACAGGAACTTCCCCACTAGTAAGACCCTCTTTTGACCTGCTTAAGATTTCATCGAGTTTCGCCCTCTTCTTATCAATTGTTTCCATTTTCTTCTCCTCCTTCAGGATCGATTCAACAATTTATATTTAAGTAGACCTTACGTATTAATGGAGCATCAATCCACCTGTCACATTAATTCCTTGCCCAGTCATATTAGCTGCCAAATCAGAGCAAAGGAACGCCACAACTCCAGCAATATCTTCGGGGGTTTGCAATCTATTTAGTGGAATTTCTTTACAAAATCTCTCAATCACTTCATCTTTTGAAACTCCTTCGAGCTTCGCCATTTGCTCTGCCTCTCTATGCATTAACTCCGTCATAATGACACCGGGACAGACTGCATTAACATTGATATTATGTTGTGCGACTTCTTTTGCGACACCTTGTGTTATACCCATTACTGCAAACTTACTCGAAGAATAAGGAACATTATTGGCATATGCTTCTTTTCCGACCATTGACGAAAAATTAACGATTTTTCCAGACTTCTGTTTCATCATATAAGGCAATGCAGCGCGAATACTTAAAAATACTCCTTTCACATTAATATCAAAAACCCGGTTCCAATCTTCTACTGTCGTTTCGATTAATGGATTATTTTTACTGACTCCTGCACTATTAACTAACAGATCTAACCGTCCAAAACGTTCAACTGTAAAATCTACCATTCTAGAGGTATCCTCTTCCTTTGTTACATCCGTCTGAATCGCTTCGGCATCAAACCCCTTGCTTTTAATTTCATCACGGACCATTCTTGCATTCTCCAAATTAATATCAGCAACCATTACAAGCGCACCCAACTCAGCCAAGGTTAGAGCCGTGCATTTTCCGAGGCCGTTTCCTGCACCTGTGACAAGCGCTACCTTTTTAGTTAAATCAATCTTGATCATGTATCTCTTCCTTTCACAAAGTGACAGCGTTTAGAATCATTTATTGAATATTCGGGTAATTTTGTTGTTATTTTACCGTCAAATAAGACCAAATTATAGTTAACGTTATTTACACATATGTTAATTCAACTTACAATAAAGAAGGCATCCTGCCATTGTCTGGAGGTAATGACTTTGAATCTAGAACAAATCCAATATGTGATTGAAGTTGCTGAACAAGGAACCATCTCAAGAGCTGCCGAAAACCTTCATGTATCCCATTCTGCGATAAGCCAAGCAATCGCAAGCTTAGAATCAGAACTAGGTGTCATCATTTTTGTAAGGTCACGTTCAGGCAGCAAATGTACGAAAGACGGTAAAGCAGTCCTTAAATTAGCCTACGAGATTATGAACAGAATAATGGAACTAAAGGAATTAGGCCAAAGATCAACATTGCTTATCGGCGAGTTAAAAATAACAGCTGCAACTATTTTCTTTTCTACCTTTCTTCCTGAAGCTCTTTACTCTTTTAAAAATGATTACCCTCAAGTACAAGTTGAAATTCAAGAAAGCGAAACCCATGAAATTATGAAATCTGTCAAAAATAATCAATTCGATATTGGCTTGATTCTAGGTAACGATGTAACCCTCAAGGGGATCGCTTCAACTGTTACTTCTCAAACACTGATCCAATCCAAAATAATGGTTTGTGTGAGCAAGCATTCTCCACTGGCTTACAACCAAGTAGTAACTCCTGAAGAGTTGCTACAGCAGCCTTTAGTAATTCGAAACGAAGAACTCTCACAAACATTTTGGAACGAATTATTTTCAACTCACGGTAAAGGGAACGTTGTTTTTTATTCAAACAACCATGATGTCATCAAAAGGCTCATAGCCAATAACATTGCTGCCGGTATTTATACAGAATTTTGGATTAAAAATGATCCGTTGGTGCTAAATGGCGACATCATTCCCATACCGTACTTTGATCATAATTTTGTCGAATCATACTTAATCAGTTTGTTACCAAAGCATAAACATCAATCGATTATTATGAAAGAGTTTCTAAAGTATTTAAATCGCACCCTCGAAAAGCATACTTTACAAAAAGACAGTTAATTATCGTTATTTACGTGCCTTCTTGTACAAATCTTAATACCGGCTCAAAATTGAATTTGGCTTGTTTGAGTCGGTTGTATAAGGTTGTTCTTGATATACCTAATATTTTAGCTGCAAGAGTAATGTTCCCATCACATTCTCGGACCGTTTGAATAATGGCTTGATTCTCTATTTCCTTCAGCGATAACATTGCTACTGAGTTCTCTTTAAGGTCAGAACCGATTTGACTCTGGTTGTTAATAAAACGTTCAGATTCAAACAATCGCTCCGGCAAATGCTCAGGTTCGATTACCCCACTGCTCAAAACAACTGCTCTCTCCATGACGTTTTCCAACTCTCGGACATTGCCAGGCCATGAGTAATGTTCTAATATTCTAAGTGCTTCAGGTGTGATATCCGGTCTCGTGACCCCTTCCCTTTCTACCGCTTTCTCCATAAACGCTTCAATTAAAAGCCTTACATCCTTGCTTCTGTTTCTAAGTGCCGGCACAGATAGTTGAATGACATTAAGACGGTAAAACAGGTCTAACCGAAAATTTTTATTGTTTACTTCTTCTTCTAAGTCTCGATTAGTAGCTGAGATAATCCGAATATCCACCGGGATCGGTTCATTGCCTCCAACACGTACAACGGTACGGTTTTGAATGACACGAAGCAATCGGGCTTGCATTTCCAACGGCATCTCTCCAATTTCATCTAAGAAGACCGTTCCCCCATTGGCTAATTCAAATTTCCCCATCCGTCCTCCTTTACGTGCTCCTGTGAAAGCACCTTCAACATATCCAAACAGCTCACTCTCCACAAGTTCACGTGGAATCGATGAACAATCAATCGCTACAAAAGGCCCGTTCTTGCGTGCACTGTGATTATGAATAGCTTGAGCAATCATTTCTTTACCCGTGCCACTCTCGCCTTCAATCAACACATTGGAGTCGCTTTGGGCACTGAGTTTAGCCAATTGAACCAAACTGTCCATTTCTTTGCTTTTGTACAAAATTTGATCGAATTGGAAGGTGGCATTTGCCCCAACCATCTCATTTAACATTTTCCTTACACTCTTGATCTCTTTAAACAGAATAACAACTCCGAGCATTTCATCATAATCACTAATAATCGGCACAGAGGTAACCACCAGGTGAAAACGCCCTTTCGCCGTTTTCACATGAACTTCCTTATCAGTCCAACCTTTTCTTGTAGAAATGGGTTCCATTAGGTCGGCTGAGCACTCAAGGTGATCTAATAATCTCGTTCCTGTGATCTGTTTTGAGCGAAACCCTAATATAGTTATACAAGCAGAGTTTACGTACTTAATAATCCCATCATTATTGATTGTGATATAGCCGTCTGGGAAATTCTCGCAAATTTTATGTTGTATTTCACTTGATAAAAAGTCCGATTCGACGCTGCGGTGAATTTGCAGTTGTGAGCTTATACTTTCTGCAAGTATCAAAAGTAGTTGCAGTAAATTACGGTGTTCAGGTTGCCGATCAAGGCAAACTAAGTAATATTCAATAGCCCCCCCAATATTTACAGGAGTGCAATACATCCATTCCGGTCTGTCACCTATTGAAAAACAACCGGCTTCATCGTATTCTTCAACTTTCCTTTTCTGAAACATTTCAGAAACCATGTTCCTTATATTGTTGCTTCCTTCGCCTTCTTTAAGCTCAAATTCCCCAACCATTTTGCCCGTGGAATCTACTACGAACAATGTTTGAATCAATTCATTGTACCGAAAATTCTGACTATTAATTAAATTATTGAGTGCATTCATGATTTGATTATCCTTCTTCATATGAAGAACCTGCCTCCTTTAATTGATTAATAATCGGACATAACAATTGGTAGCGCTTTCATAAGACTCTCATAGAGGAATAAGCTAAAAAGAAGAAGAGAAGCTATATTCTGCTATGACCAAAAATAGTGTCCATATCGTTTGTACAATTATATCATATTGGTTACGACCTCTATCAAGGAGTTGTTTCATTCTATTAATTGAATAGCAGAAGAACCCACAGTTTCATTTCAATCTCCAACACCTCTTAATAGGTAATCTAACAAGCATTTTTTTCCAAAAGGCGACATCTGTTGAAAGTTCAGCAAGTCCCATTTGCTTGGAGATTCTATCTAACGAGAATCAAAAGCTTACTTCCACTTTTTTTAGCAAAGGGAGCTTGCAAGACTTCTTACAAATGGTTTTTAAACCAATCAAATAAAGGAAAAGCTTTCGTATGGTTGTCCGCCTGACAATGAACATCCCCTGTTTGCCCTGACGGAACGACTTCCAACCATTTAGGGCAAGTCAATGCATTATAAACTCTATATGCATGGTCGACGTTCGCTTGTCGGTCATCTTCGCCGTGGAGAATATACGTCGGACACTGAATCCGTTCGGCTACTCCCTCGCGCAAATTATAATTTTTCAGCTTATCTCTTGCTTCTTGTATCGTTTCAACGCCCATAACATGCTTTAAGATGTTAGCTAGTGGGTGATCATCTGGTCGATTTGCCCACATTTCGTTATAGTCAAATACACCACTAAAAATTCCACATACTTTGTAACGAGGCTCATAGGCAGCAATCCGTGCAGCCATATAACCACCCATCGACCAAGCCATAATACCAATACGGTCCGGGTCTATACCTGGCTGGTCGATAGCCCATTCCAACGCAGCCGTTCCTGCCTTTTCATAGTCATATCTAGAAGCAATGTTATTCAAACGCAATGCCCCTCCCTGTCCGGGGCCATCTACTGCAATGAGACCGATTCCTCTCTCTTGCAAATACGGCGCTAGAGCAAAATACATTTCTTCAGCTGTTGAATCGAGGCCTCCGAACATAACGACTGCTGGTGCATTTTCTCCTTCTGGGCTTTCATAGAAATAACCAGGTAAATAAGAGTCCTCATAAGGGATTTGAATCTCCTTTGGAGGGTTAGGCAGCATAGAAGCACCAACCTTAAAAGCCTTCACTCCTTTTTCATAGGTTTCGAGTTTGCGTGGATCTTCTGGCTGCAGATAAAACTCAGCCAAGCGAATATAATCAGCCGCTCGTAAAAAATGGACTCTCGCAGATTCTTTATTTTCATTTTGTAACGCTTCATTCGCTTGAGACAATACTTGATCCCCTAGTCTGTTCCATTCTGTAAACCAACTATTATAATTACCGAGTTCAACCCGTTCTGCTGTTTGAAGGCATTCGCTATATTGACTCCCACCATAAACGCTCGTATGCCCTAAAATCCTTGCAACTTGATATGACCACATATAATTTTCCGGCCAATAATACCACATACTATTCCTCCGTTCCAATTTTTCATATTTTTATTCGTATTTTTTATCATCCATTGGAATCATAATGTTAAATTCATCCCAAGCGGCGTTAGGGTTTTCCTCGATCTTCCACTTATGTGGTCCCCAGTCCGGAGCAAAAATCAGATGAGATAATGCATAAAGTTCAATTAAGTTTCCACCCGGTTCACGCACATAAAGATAGAATCCTTCCGCTAGTGCATGGCGCGTCGGTCCCCCTTCAAGCTTATAGCCGTAATCAACAAGCATATCAGCTGCAAGTAATACTTCTTCCCTACTGTCAACTGCATATGCTAAGTGATGGATTCCCCCACGTGGTGTGCCAGGTCCAGGATTTAAGAAAGCGACATCGTGAGACAAATTACTGACCGCCAGCCAAGCTCCAATTTCGCTTTGCTTTTCAGATGTATAAATTCCTTCATGGTATTTAAAACCGATATCCTCGTAAAACTCGCGACAAGCCGTTGCATCAGGTGTTGCGCAAGTGATGTGGTCAATCCGTCTAGCACCGATTCCACGTCGTACGATCTTTTGCGCACGATTTTTCCATTTGCTTTTCATTCCCTCCGGTGCCTCATACCAAGATACATCCCAAAAAACTTCTGAAGGATGACCACCCGGCGTCTCAAACTGATAAGCTGCGCCATGTCCTTTATCGCCCTCAATCCAACCTTTCCCTAACCCTTTTTCTTCAATGACTTTAGCAGCTTGCTCGAGCCCTTCTGGACCGGTAGCACGCCAGCCAATATGCCCTAGCCCAGCCTCTTTTCCTTCTGTAATCTTTAAAGAATGGTGGAAATAATCGTTCCAAGCACGCATATAAACAGAGTTACCAGATCGCTCCGTAATTTCCATCCCCATAATATCGTGCATGAATTTTACTGTTTCTTCCGGCTTTGGTGATATAAGCTCGACATGAGCCAACTGAGAAATCAAATAATCATTTTTCATTTTACTTTCCCCCTTATTTGTAAATCCTTACATCGGATTACTGTAAGAATTCGTTTTACACTTTATATATTGCAAATTGCATGCCAAAAATTTAAATATACTAGTTTAAATAAATTTAAAGCTTGTTGTTCTGCCTTTTTTGAGTTTTTTTATGCTAATTTAACATTAGTTGGATAATCTTTTTTCTGTTCAAAAATTGAACAATTGTTAAATTTAAAAACGTCCAATTATTTGATTATCGTGAAAGAGGCAACGCAAAAAAACCATTTATGGCCTTAAAAAGACCACAAACGGGTTTTAAACTACGAGCATATTTTGCATTGTATTCCTTTTCTTTTAGACAGGATCTTCCCATATCACTACTTCAAACGCCCCCGTTCTTTATTGCTCCATTTTTCCATATGCAAAAACCATTCTCTCTTTGCCGTTGATATCGAGTTTGATTTCTGTTGTGGCATGAGGAAATGTTTCTTCTAGCATTTTTTTTACGATTGTTGCTTGGCCGATTCCGACTTCAAAACCAATAAGACCAGTCTCTTTAATCACGCTGGGAAGCTGCTCCATAAAACGTCTGTACAAATCAAGACCGTCCTCCCCACCGAATAAAGCGAGATGTGGCTCATGTTCCCTAACATGAACAGCTAGGTCGGGCGCGTCCGTTAATGGAATATACGGAGGATTCGAGACGATCGCTTCAACTTTAGTCCCTTCTTCAATGAGAGGTGTGAGCAAATCGCCTTGCTTAAACGAAACATCGACTTTGAGGGCTGCTGCATTTTGCTTAGCAACCTCAAGTGCCTTTTCTGAAATGTCAACAGCTTGCACGCACAACGTATCATCCTCAAGTGCAAGCGTAATGGAAATCGCCCCGCTACCCGTTCCAACATCGACACACGTAATCGATTCGTTATGAAAAAGCTTCTGCTTGAGCTCGATCATGGCAAGTACAAGCTCTTCTGTTTCCGGTCTTGGAATGAGTACATGCTCATTTACCGTAAAGCGTCTTCCGAAAAATTCCTCATAGCCGATAATATGCTGCATGGGTTCCCCTTGGGCGTGGCGATTGAGGTCCTTTTTGAAGCGCTCTGCTAGTTCAGGAGTGATTTTTTCATCTAATATCATTAACAGCTTTGCACGGCTTGCATCAAAATAATGACGCAGGAGCCATTCAGCAACAGGTGGTTCGAGCCTACGCTCTTCTAAAAAAGAAGAAGCCCAACGAAGGGCCTCTCGAATTGTCATGTCTTTCATATCGTTACTCTGCATTTTGCATCACTTCAGCTTGCTCTTCCACGATCAATGAATCGATAATTTCATCAAGCTTCCCTTGAAGGATTTGCTCCAATTTTTGCAGTGTTAAGCCGATACGGTGGTCGGTTACACGGCTTTGTGGGAAGTTGTATGTGCGAATACGCTCAGAGCGATCCCCTGTTCCAACAGCTAGCTTACGATTCTGGTCGTATTCTGCTTGCGCTTCACTTTGGAACTTATCATAAACACGAGCACGAAGAACCTTCATCGCTTTTTCTTTGTTCTTGATTTGTGATTTTTCATCCTGACACGAAACAACAACACCTGTTGGCAAGTGCGTTAGACGAACAGCAGACATCGTCGTATTAACACTTTGTCCACCCGGTCCACTTGATGCGAACGTATCAACGCGAATATCTTTATCATGAATATCAATTTCCACTTCTTCTGCTTCAGGAAGAACCGCTACTGTTGCCGTTGATGTATGAATACGGCCACCTGATTCCGTTGCCGGTACACGTTGAACGCGATGTGCGCCGTTTTCATATTTAAGCTTGGAGTAAGCCCCAGCTCCGTTAATCATAAAGATAATTTCCTTATAACCACCAAGCTCTGTTGACGTTGCCTCAATGACTTCTGTTTTCCAACCTTGCGCTTCAGCAAAACGGCTGTACATTTTGTAAAGGTCACCAGCGAACAGCTGCGCTTCGTCTCCACCAGCTGCCCCACGGATCTCCAAGATAACGTTCTTATCATCATTCGGATCCTTTGGCAATAAAAGAATTTTCAAGCGTGCTTCAAGCTCTTCTTTACGATCAGCAAGCTCACTGATTTCTTCTTTTACCATTTCATACATTTCATCATCTAACTTTTCTTCTAACATCGCTTTAGCATCTTTATGCTGCTCATTTACTTCTTTATATTCACGATACGTTTGAACCGTTTCCTCAAGGTCCGATTGTTCCTTTGAATATTCACGCAATTTTTTTGAATCATTTATGACATCAGGATCACTAAGTAATTCGTTGAGTCGATCATAACGATCCTCAACCGATTGTAAACGATCTAACACGGCTTTTTCACCTCATTAAGATTTCCAGTGTATAACAGTATAATTATAGTATACAGACCGAGCCGGGTCAATGCGAGAGAGAATAACGAAAAAGGCCGGGGTTGCCTTTTTCGTTATTCTCGACGCAATGTGCGCAGCCGCCGTTACGATTTTAAGCCTTTTGAGCGCCCTTCTCTAAAGGCGCACGGCGTGTGGAGCCATTGCCATATGTTCGCTCTGTTTGTGGTAGGTCGGGGTTCACCTTTTTGGTTTGACTCGACGCAATGAGCGTAATCGCTGTCACGATCTTAAGCCTTTTGAGTGCTCTCCTCAAAGGACGCATGGCGTGTGGAGCCATTGCCATAAATGTTCGCTCTGTTTGTGATAGGCCAAGGGTTCACCTTTTTGGTTTGACTTGACGCAATGAGCGTAATCGCTGTCACGATTTTAAGCCTTTTGAGCGCTCTTCTCTAAAGGCGCACGGCTGTTTATGAATGAACACTTTTCGACCCTATCAAAGACTCGGCGCGCGAAGCCATAACCATATCTTCACGCAATTTGGGAGTAAATTTCCCCAACAATTAACCCATTCCAATAACACTCCCTCTAGCCTTCCCAATTTTTGCTTAATTAGAAGTAAATCAGGGAAAAGTAAAAGTAGAAAAGGAGTGTGTTAGTGATGAAGTATGTCATTATTGGAGGAGATGCTGCCGGTATGAGCGCAGCGATGCAAATAGTGCGCCATGATGAGTCAGCCGAGGTGACGACGCTTGAAATGGGCGAGGTTTATTCGTATGCCCAATGTGGTCTTCCCTATGTCGTCGGTGGCAAGATCAATTCATTTGATTCGCTTATTGCGCGCTCAATTGAGACATTTCGTGATAAATACGGGATTGATGCTCGTATCAATCATGAGGTTAAGGCTGTCGATGTTGAAAAGAAAGTCGTCTCTGGTGACGGTTTTGAAGTGAGCTATGATAAATTGCTCGTGGCAACCGGTGCAAGTCCTATTATGCCTCCGTGGGATGGAGCTGATTTAAAAGGGATTCATACAGTAAAAACAATTCCTGATACCGAGGCGTTAGTCGCTGATTTAGACGGAGTTTCACGAGTCGTTGTGATCGGTGGGGGCTATATTGGCCTTGAGATGGCTGAAAACTTTGTAGAAATCGGCAAAGAGGTATCAATCATTGAACGGGGTTCTCGTTTAGCAGGCATTTTTGATGAAGCGATTAGTGAAAAAGTTGCTGAGGAAGCCGAAAAGCACGGTGTGACGTTGCATCTAAATGAGTCCGTTGAAGGGTTTGACGGTGGAGCTAGCGGGCGAGTTGAACGAGTGGTCACCGATAAAGGCAGCATTTATGCTGATTTGGTCGTAGTTGCAATTGGTGTAAAACCGAATACAGGTTTTCTTGACGGGACAGGAATTCACTTGCATACCAACGGAGCGATAAAAGTGAATGCGTTTATGGAAACAAATATAGCTGATGTGTACGCCGCTGGAGATTGCGCCACCCAATACCACCGGGTAAAAGAGCGCGATGACTACATTCCACTTGGAACCCATGCCAATAAGCAAGGACGGACTGCAGGCCGGGCAATGATCGGTTCCCCTCTCCCATTTCAGGGAATAGTCGGAACATCGATTATAAAGTTTTTTGATTTGACATTAGCGAGAACTGGAATGTCTGAGGATGAGATAAAGGCACAGGGTTATCCATATGAGACGATCACGGCTTCAATGCCACACATCGCAGGGTATTACCCAGAACCGAAAAAATTAGATATTCGGTTAAGCTATCATACTGAGTCTGAGAGATTGCTTGGTGGTCAGGTAATCGGTGAAGCTGGAGTAGATAAGCGCATTGATGTGCTTGCGACTGCCCTCTTTCATCGTATGCGCATTTCTGAATTAGAGGATCTCGACCTCGCCTATGCCCCACCCTATAACGGCGTGTGGGATCCCGTGCAGCAGACCGCAAGACGACTGTAGGTGTGTGGGGTCAGGCACCTCTTTAGCGCGTTGCTGTGGTGCCGTGGGGTCTGACCCCCTCAGCTAATAAAGCTGTATTATCGCTAATAAGTTGTTAATCTTACTAATAAACGTTTTTCACCGTTATATTAAGTTTTTCGCCGTTATATCAAAACTTTCACCGTTATTTTGAGCTTTTCGCCGTTATTTCACGATTTTCGCTAAGAAATCGTCATCGCCTTAAGCAAAAGCATCTCTCCAAAAAAAACTTAACTTTTTTCCTTTTTATGCAGGAAGCCGTCAATTTTTGTCGTATTATATTTATACAATAAAAAAGAGGTGGGAGAATGATCATAAAAAAACGGGAAATGCCTATTTTTATTAAGCAGTTGCAAGCCCTGCTGCGGCGTATACCGAATTCACATCCAAAGTGGCAACAAATTGCCGATACTCTTTCTCGACATACCGCTGGTTATAAAGGCGAGAACTCACTTGATTATCACTTAAGCTTCCTACCTGAAAAACGCTACTATATCCTCCATGACCTCAGACTCCTTCATAAGGATTTCTACTTTCAAATTGATACTCTAATCCTTTCGCCGTATTTTATTTTAATGATTGAAGTTAAAAACATAGCAGGCTCTTTATTTTTTGATCCAATATTAAACCAGTTCACACGTAAACTTAATAATAAAGAAGATCTTTTTCCAAATCCTATTCTTCAAACAAACAGACACCAAATACAGTTAACAGAATGGCTGCAAGCGAATAGGCTGCCCCAAATCCCCATACTTTCGATCGTTGCCAATAGTCACTCAAAAGCCATTATCCGTACCATACCTGAATATACTCACATTCTTGCCAAGAAAGTCATTCACTCTGAATATCTCCCTGAAAAAGTAAAACAGTTAGAATTGGATTACACAGAAGAAGCATACTCTGATAGTACCTTAAGAAAATTAATTCGCAAATTACTAAAAAAGCATGAACCGGTGGAAGCCTCTATTCTCGATTATTTTCAACTTTCCCAAGAAGAGATTCTAACCGGCGTACACTGTCCAACTTGTGCTTATTTACCGATGGATCGAATACATGGTTATTGGTCATGTCCTTCTTGTTGGACCAAATCGAAAACAGCTCATGAAAATGCACTGAACGATTATTCTCTTTTAATTCAGACGACCATTACATCTCCTTTAGGAATGCACTTCTTGCACACCCCCTCACCATACGTTTGCAACCGGCTTCTTCGGGATGCAGCCTTTAGCTACACAGGTGCCAAAAAAGGACGTCTTTATTATTTAATCTCTGAGTGACCAATAAAAAAAGAAACGCCCAACCTTAGGCGTTCCTCTCAGTCACATGCACTTCATAACGCGGGATTTCCTCGCGAAGAGCACGATTTATTTTATTCATCTCTTTTTTCTTGTCCTCTTCATTTAGATCTGTTGGAGGAGTGACATTGACGAATGCATGGTGTCCGGTAATGATAACCATGCCAGCATCCCAGCCGTGTTCGTCTTCAATAATATGGTGAATCAATTCTTGGTCGTTCCCAAGATGTCTTCGCTCTCGATGCAACGTTTTAAAGCTTGTCCCGGTGTTAATCTCACCTGGATGAATATATGTTGGTGGTTGTCTATATAGACTTCCATAATTGGCTGGCCCTGGTCCTAATAAACCATAGCCATAATCACTCGCTTCTTGTCGCTCATTTGCTTGAGCGGTGAGGTTATTTCCTTGTGCCTGTGGATCATTACAACCTGTTAGAAGGAAAAGACCGGCTGCCATACAGCTTAACCATTTTTTGTTCATGTCTCAAATACACCTCCATGCGCCTAAACGGGGCTGCACTTATAGTATGTCCTTTACATGAGCAATGCTCCCTGTTAGTTTTGACCAGATTTGACGGGAACACCCGGAAGCAATGGTGGTTTATTCGGTACTTCATGACAATGGCGACAGCGTGGCTCATACGATTCAGAGGCCCCTACAAGAATGACTGGATCATGGTATGAAGCTGGTTTGCCATCGATTAAACGCTGCGTTCGGCTTGCCGGTGATCCACAACTTGGACAAACTGCTTGTAATTTTGTGACTTCTTCGGCTAACGCCATTAAACGTTCGATTGGCCCAAATGGTTCACCTCGGAAATCCTGATCGAGTCCCGCACAAATTACGCGTTTGCCATGATTGGCAAGCTCATCAGCCACTGAGATAATGCCTTCATCAAAAAATTGAACTTCATCAATTGCGACGACTAGTGTATCTTCTTTGACTAAATCCAAAATACCAATTGACTTTTTTACAGGAGCAGCTAGCACCTTTGTCCCATTATGTGAGACGACTTCTTCTTCACTATAACGATTATCGATCTCAGGCTTAAACACTTGAACGCTTAATTTCCCAAAGCTTACGCGACGAACTCGTCTAATAAGTTCTTCTGATTTACCGGAAAACATACTTCCACAAATGACCTCAATCCAGCCTTCTTGTTTCATGACGTACATTGATTATTCCCCCACCTTACAGCTTGTATATGTCTACTTTTTTCTCTAGGTATCGTACCATTTATATAAACGGATTGTTCCCGTAAATTCATGCAACTATTATGATCTCGAGCAAAAAAAACAGGCAATAGCTATGCGCTTGCCTGTTTGTCTATCCAATTATTACTAAAGGTTATATTTCTTCTTAAACTTATCAACACGGCCACCAGCGTCAGCAAGCTTTTGCTTACCAGTGTAGAACGGGTGAGAATCCGAGCTAATCTCTACCTTTAAAAGTGGGTATGTGTTACCATCTTCCCATTCAATTGTATCACTTGATCCTTTTGTAGAACCAGATAAAAACTTGAAGCCAGTGCTTGTATCCTGGAAAACCACTTTTTGGTATTTAGGGTGAATTCCTTGTTTCATTTTCTTTCATCTCCTTTTGCCCTGAATCTCTTCGAAACAGAGTTATCTAAATCACACATAGCGAAATTATAACAAGTTACAAGGTAAAAATCAACTCTCCATTTTCAACCAATGTACTTTGTTTCTTATCTTTTCACCTTACGTTTCATTTCTTCTTCCATCGCTTCAAAGAAGTCAACATTTGTCTTTGTTTCTTTTACGCGCTTAATGAAGTGGTCGACGAATTCAGGTGTGTCGCTCATTGTTTTACGGATTGCCCACAGTTTCTCTAACTGATTTTTCGGCATAAGAAGTTCTTCCTTACGTGTACCTGAGCGGCGAATGTCAATCGAAGGAAAGATGCGACGTTCTGACAATTTACGGTCAAGATGTAGTTCCATGTTTCCTGTTCCTTTAAATTCTTCATAGATCACATCATCCATACGAGAGCCTGTCTCAACAAGTGCGGTTGCTAGGATCGTTAAGCTTCCACCCTCTTCAATGTTACGAGCTGCTCCAAAGAAACGCTTCGGACGGTGGAATGCAGCTGGGTCAATCCCTCCGGACAATGTTCTGCCACTTGGTGGAATAACAAGGTTATAAGCTCTTGCTAAACGGGTAATACTATCCATCAAAATCACAACGTCTTTTTTATGTTCTACAAGGCGCATCGCACGCTCAAGAACAAGTTCTGCGACTTTAATATGATTTTCTGGGACTTCATCGAATGTCGAGCTAACGACTTCTGCTTTGACAGAACGTTCGATATCGGTTACCTCTTCTGGACGCTCGTCTATTAAAAGAACAATAAGATCAACATCAGGGTGATTTTCGGCGATGCTATTAGCAACTTCCTTCATTAAGGATGTTTTACCAGCCTTTGGAGGGGCAACAATTAAGCCACGTTGACCAAACCCTACAGGGGAAATCATATCGATGATTCGAGAAGAGACACGACCGGGTGCCGTTTCAAGTTCAATCTTTTGTTCTGGATAAAGTGGCGTTAAAGCAGGGAAGTACGGGCGATCTCTTGATGTTTCAGGAGCGTCACCATTGACGGCTTCCACATGTAACAAACCGTGATAACGTTCATTTTCTTTCGGAGGCCTTACTTTACCTGATACTTTATCACCGTTTCTCAGGTCAAAACGTCGGATTTGCGAAGCTGAGATGTAAATATCTTCGGAGCTTGGCATGTAATTGATTGGTCGCAGGAAACCAAATCCTTCTGACTGAATGATTTCAAGGACACCTTCCATGAACATCAAACCGTCTTTTTCTGCTTGCGCTTTCAGAATCGCAAACACTAATTCTTTTTTTGTTAATTTACTGTAATACGAAACTTTATACTCTTTAGCAAGTTCGTAAAGCTCTTTAAGTTTCATATTGTCTAGATCGGATATGTGAACACCCATTCTAACACCACACTTCTTCTATAGTTTGTTAAATTCCGTTACGCCAGTACTATGTATCTAGTGTAAGGAGGAAATGTTTTTACTAAAATGAAATAATAAGGAAACAGCAGAAATAGTTCATAATTATCCTCTTGTACTTTAAACTTTAGAGATAACTGTCATAAAGTGTAAAGGAGGTTCGAGGGTAGTTGGAGATTGAAGCGATGAAAGGACTATCTAATAATCGAACATATATACTTATTTTAACCATAAACCAAGAAAATATTCAACAACTATTTCTTAATAATTTTGTAATGAGCACTTTTTCTATAAAAATGGATAGTAAGGGGAAACTTGAATTAGCACTTGCCCTCAAGCTTCCCCTTCTATGATTAGCGGATAACTAAATCCGGTTTCTTTTGCATACTATGTTTTCCGTCAACAAAACGAACTGTTCCAGATTTCGCTCGCATAACTAGAGATTGAGTTGTTGCTGCAGAACCGTGGTAACGAACGCCTTTTAATAGCTCTCCGTCTGTAACGCCTGTTGCAGCGAAAATACAATCGTCCCCTGAAACTAGGTCGTCCATTTTTAAGACTTTGTTTACGTCTTCGATCCCCATCTTTTTACAACGTTGCAACTCCTCATCATTTGATGGAAGTAGCTTTCCTTGAAGTTCTCCACCTAAGCATTTCAGGCCAACTGCTGCAATTACGCCTTCAGGTGCTCCACCTGATCCAAGCATAATATCTACACCAGTGTCTCCAAATGCTGTATTCAGTGCTGCTGCAACATCACCATCTGAAAGCAACTTTATTCTAGCGCCTGCTTCACGAACGTCTTGGATAATTTTTTCGTGACGTTCACGGTTTAGAATTGCTACCACAACATCTTCAATATCTTTGCCTTTTGCCTCAGCAACGGCTTTAAGGTTGTCAATAACAGGTGCATCAATGTCGACTTTGCCAACAGATTCTGGTCCAACTGCGATTTTATCCATGTACATATCAGGTGCATGTAAAAGGTTACCGTGGTCTGCAATTGCAAGAACAGCTAGTGCATTCCATTGACCTGATGCAACGATGTTTGTTCCTTCTAGTGGGTCAACAGCGACATCGACTCTTGATCCGTAACCATTTCCAAGTTTTTCACCGATGTAAAGCATTGGTGCTTCATCCATTTCACCTTCACCAATTACAACGGTACCTTTCATTGGGATCGTGTCGAAAACATCACGCATCGCTTCCGTTGCGGCACGGTCAGCTTCCTCTTTATTTCCACGCCCCATCCAACGTCCTGATGCAAGTGCTGCCGCCTCAGTAACGCGAACTAACTCCATTGATAAACTTCTCTCCATTTTTTCTCCCCCCAAAGGATTGATATTTTTAACTATTGACTTGGTCTAATTCTTCTTCGGTCATCTTTTCACGCCAAATTTTTGCTCCAAGGCCAATTAACTTCTCTTCTAGATTAGCATAACCACGATCAATGTGCTCAAGTCCAGATATTTCCGTAACCCCTTCAGCAAGCAAACCTGCTACGACTAATGCTGCACCAGCCCGTAAATCGCTCGCTTTTACTTTGGCACCTTGCAGCTTTGTTTTTCCGTTAATGATCGCTGAACGGCCTTCGACTTTCACATTAGCACCCATTCTTCGTAACTCATCGATATGTTTAAATCTAGCATTATAAATTGTATCCGTTACAATGCTTGTTCCCGCGGCTTGTGTTAATAAACTGGTAAAGGGTTGTTGAAGATCTGTCGGGAAACCAGGGTATACAAGGGTTTTGATATCTACTCCTTTTTTCTCGCCATTGTTATGTATTAACAACTTATCATCAGATTCTTCAATCGATACACCCATTTCACGTAGCTTGGCTATCAATGATTCGACGTGGTACGGAATGATGTTATCAATAATCACTTTTTGACCAACTGCCGCAGCTAAAATCATGTACGTCCCAGCCTCAATACGGTCTGGAATAATCGAGTGCCTGCATCCATCAAGTGCATCGACACCGTCTATACGAATGACATTTGTACCTGCACCTTTAATTTTCGCGCCCATGCTTGTTAATAATGTCGCTACGTCAATAATTTCTGGCTCTTTCGCTGCATTTTCAATGATCGTTTGCCCCTTTGCACGAACAGCCGCAAGCATAATATTAATTGTAGCACCGACACTAACAACATCAAGGTAAATTCTCGCACCACGAAGCTCATCAGCACGCAAATAGATCGCACCTTGTTCATTTGTTACCTTTGCTCCAAGTGCTTCAAAGCCTTTAATGTGCTGATCAATTGGACGTGGTCCAAGATTACAGCCACCTGGAAGGCCAATAACAGCTTTTTTAAACTTCCCGAGCATTGCACCCATTAAGTAATAAGAAGCACGCAACTTCTTTACCCGTCCATTTGGAAGTGGCATTGCTATCATTGATTCAGGATTAATTGTAATCTCATGCTCAGACAGCTCCACTTTCCCTCCAATTTCCTCTAGCAACTCAGCCAGTAAATGAACGTCTGATATCTTTGGTAGATTATCAATCGTCACCTTGGAATCTGCTAGGATTGCTGCAGGGATCAATGCAACTGCACTATTTTTTGCTCCACTAATTTGTACTGTACCTTCTAGCGGATAACCGCCTTCAACCATTAATTTATCCATAACCGCATCCCTTCCATTGGTGCATTTTGCAAAAAAGACACAATTTTGCTCTCTATTCTCCATTATAACCAGATCATTGAATTTGTAACGAGTTTTTTCTTTTGTCTGATTGTAACGGAACTTTAAACAAAATTCCACTTATGAATGTATTCACAGTACAAAAAAATGGCTTTTTCTGATGTGAAATCCATTGCGTATATTGACAAAAAAGTGTCTCACACTCAAATTTTAGACCCCCGAGTGAGTGCATGATCGCCTCATAGTGGGGGTCAATTTTTCACGAGGAATGATGGATAAAGCTTAACGGTTGTTCCAATCCGCAAGAAACTTCTCAATCCCTTGGTCTGTTAAAGGATGCTTTGTTAATTGTTGAATAACGTTAAAAGGAATTGTAGCAATATGAGATCCTCTTCTAGCTGCCTCTGCTACATGCATTGGGTGGCGAATTGATGCCGAGATGATTTCTGTTTTAATGTCATGAACTTCAAAGATTTCAACCACTTCAGTAATGAGGTCTAAACCATTTTGACCAATATCATCAAGTCTTCCTAAGAAAGGAGAAACATACGTTGCTCCAGCACGCGCTGCAAGTAAGGCTTGTACACCAGAGAAAACCAATGTCACATTCGTTGTAATGCCAAGTTCTGAAAAAGCGTGAACTGCTTTTAACCCTTCTGTTGTCATTGGCACTTTCACGGTAATATTCGGCGCAATAGCAGCTAGCTCTTTTCCTTCTTTAATCATTCCTTCTGCATCTAGTGCAATCACTTCTGCACTTACAGATTCTTCTGTTACGATCGAAGTAATTTCGCGAAGGCGATCGTGAAAATCAACACCTTCTTTGGCCACAAGTGAAGGGTTTGTTGTTACCCCAGCCAAAACCCCTAGTGCTTTTGCTTCTTTAATCTCTTCTACATTTGCTGTATCAATAAAAAATTTCATTCTACTTCCTCCCAGTTCATCTATCTAGGTCAATAAGCCCGATAATATTTTTATTTTTAGAAAAATTTTTGTTTAAGAAATGCCATTAAAAGCAGCTCATTTGAACTGCTTTTAATGGGACTTTTAATTATGCTTTGTTGGAAGAACCAAATTCGCGCATTTTGCCTTTAACTGTTTCTTTAATAGCATCGCGAGCTGGACCTAAGTATTTACGAGGATCGTATAGTTCTGGCTTAGCTGCAAGCGTTTCACGAACTGCTTTTGCAGAAGAAATTTGGCTTTCTGTATTTACATTGATTTTCGCATGGCCGTATTCAATCGCTTTTTGAATATCAGCTGTCGGGATACCCGTACCACCATGTAGGACAAGTGGAATTCCAACCAATTCATCGATTTCTTTCATACGGTCAAAACCAAGGTTTGGTTCACCTTTATAAGGACCATGCACAGATCCTAGAGCTGGCGCGAAACAATCTACACCTGTAGCTTCTACGAGTTCTTTACACTCAGATGGAATTGCATAAGCTGCTTCTGCATCACTAACAATCAAATCATCTTCTTGCCCACCGATACGGCCAAGTTCTGCTTCCACTGAAACACCTAATGCGTGAGCAACTTTAACAACTTGCTTGGTGATCGCAATATTTTCTTCTAACGGATGGTGTGACCCATCAATCATAACAGATGTGAAGCCTGCATGAATTGCTTCCACACACTTTTCAAAGCTTGAACCATGATCAAGATGAATCGCTACTGGAACCGTTACATTGTACTCTTCCATAAGCGCTTCCACTATTTTCACAACCGTTTTAAAACCACCCATATAACGCGCAGCACCTTCAGAAACACCACAAATAACTGGTGATTTCTCCTCTTCAGCTGCTTGTAAAATCGCTTGAGTAAACTCAAGGTTATTTAAATTGAATTGACCAACTGCATAACTTTCGGCTTTTGCTTTTTCAAGCATTTCCTTCATAGATACTAAAGGCATTTTACATCCTCCTTCATATTAGAGCGAATCTCACAAATAATTTACCATGTTACAGCTACCTTACCTATTTAACAAGTTACCCGAAACGTTCAGCTACTATCCAACATTATGTATAAAGTCTCTTGCTAAATAAATCACACAATAAATACCATGTCTAACGACTTCATTATAGCATAATTAGGTAAATATATACGCGCTTCTATGTCGTTTCTTTGAATTTTACCCTGCATGTTTGGATCTTTTCACACTATTACGATACCGCCAAACTGTTCTTAATCACTTCACGAATATCATCAATATCAAACGGCTTTGCAAAGTGGGTTATAGCCCCTAAGCTCATCGCTTCATTGATCAAATTTAATTCGCCATAAGCTGTCATCATAATCACTTCAACTTGAGGGTGGCTTTCTTTAATTCGTTTTAAAATTTCGAGTCCATCCATTCCTGGAATCTTCATATCCAGCAACACCAAATCCGGCACTTCCTCTTCTACTATTTTTAGTGCTTGGACCCCATTTGCTGCCTCATGCATTTTATAGCCATCCTTTTGAAGAATTTCACAAAGCAACACCCGAATTCCGTACTGGTCATCTACTACTAATATCTTTTTCATCCAGACTCTCTCCTTCTAACGTTTTTATTTATGTTCATCTCATGAGTTCAACAAATAATATACAGCTGGACATATGATTTCACAACTAGTGTAATTCTCTATGTCTTATTTGAATCCTGCAATAATTTTCAATAATCGTCGGACAGTGTCCGACATCACCTGTCTAAGGCTGTCGATTTGGAAACCGTCGAAGTTTATGATGTCCATTGTTTATTGTATAATGCTTTTACTACCGTTGTATGAGGAGGATATCAGGTTTGCAAAAAATTTTCACAACTCAATTAATAGGGCTATTAAATAACACGCTTGATGAGTTTCAATTAGAAGACGCGGCACGCCTTTTGAGCCAAGCTTTGGTTGGGGATGGCAACCTTTATATTTACGGCGTGGGAGAAATGGCTGCTGTTAGCGCAGAGGCCTTGCATGGAAAAGAAAGACTTCAAGGGGTTAAACCATTGATGGTTGATGGACAAATAGCTGAGCTAGACCCGGCTGATCGTGTTCTCTTGCTTTCACGTACTTCTTTTGATGAGGACATGGTACGTGTTTTTAAGCAAGTGCGTTTGAAAGGAATTCCTGTTGTCTGCGTGACCGCTGTCTCAGGGAATGACGCAAATGCTGTTAACGAGGATCCAGAGAGAGAACTTGGGGCTGAATGGACAGATGAGGCTGACATACACCTTGACCTAGGAATCAACAATAGCCTAGTACCTACTGATACAGGCGAAAGAATTGGCTATCCCGCGTCACTTATTGCGCTCTATGCCTACTTTTGCTTATATTTGCTCATTGCAGAAATATTGGAGGAATACGGGGTCTGACCCCTACCCCCAGGGGGTAGGGGTCAGACCCCGTAATAATTATTTTTTCAACGATGCTCCGACGAATTCTCTAAAGAGTGGTTGTGGGCGTGTTGGTCTTGAACTGAACTCTGGGTGGAACTGTGATGCGATAAAGAATGGGTGTTCCTCTAACTCAATGATCTCAACAAGTCTTCCATCTGGGCTTGTCCCAGAGAATTTGAAGCCTGCGCTTTCCATTTGTTCACGGTACTCATTGTTGAACTCATAACGGTGGCGATGGCGCTCATAAACGATCTCATCCGTATACGTAGCACGAGCCATTGTTCCGTCCACTAATTTACAAGGGAATAACCCAAGGCGAAGTGTACCTCCCATGTCTTCCACATCTTTTTGTTCTGGCAATAAGTCAATGATTGGATGTGGCGTCTCTGGATTCAACTCAGCTGAATGCGCTCCTTCTAGGCCAAGAACGTTACGAGCGTACTCAATTGAAGCAAGCTGCATCCCTAAACAAATTCCTAAGAACGGTACATTGTTTTCACGAGCGTAGCGAATCGCTGAAATTTTTCCTTCCACTCCACGATCGCCAAATCCACCGGGAACTAAAATTCCGTCTGCAGAACCGACAAGCTCAGCAACATTTGCATCTGTTACTTCCTCTGCATCAACCCACTTAATGTCAATGTCAGCATCATAGGCATAACCAGCATGGCGAAGTGATTCGGCTACTGAAAGATAGGCATCTTGAAGTGCCACATACTTCCCAACAAGGGCAATCGTCACTTTTTCAGATAAATTTTGAACTTTGTCAACAAGAGCTGTCCATTCAGTCATATCAGCATCATTACAAATAAGCTTCAAATGATTACACACAATTGTATCTAAATTCTGCGCTTGCAAATCAAGTGGTACTTGGTAAAGAGTTTCGGCATCACGGCATTCGATCACGGCATCTTTATTAATGTCACAGAATAGCGCAATTTTTTCCTTCATCTCTTGAGGAACTGGCTTTTCTGTCCGAACAACAATAACATTCGGCTGAATCCCTAAACTACGCAGTTCTTTTACGCTGTGTTGCGTCGGTTTTGATTTCATTTCACCAGCTGCAGCCAGGTAAGGAATCAGCGTACAGTGAATGTACATCACATTTTCATGGCCTGCATCACTTTTAATTTGGCGAATTGCCTCTAGAAACGGTAAGCTCTCGATATCCCCAACCGTACCACCAATTTCAGTGATTACAACATCAGCACTCGTTTCGCGACCAGCACGGAATACACGCTCTTTGATTTCATTTGTGACATGAGGAATAACTTGAACAGTCCCACCTAAATAGTCACCACGGCGCTCTTTCTTTAAAACCGTTGAATACACGCGACCTGTTGTCACGTTGCTGTTCTGACTAAGATTAATGTCAATAAAACGCTCATAGTGTCCTAAGTCTAAATCTGTTTCCGCTCCATCTTCTGTTACGAACACTTCCCCATGTTGGTACGGACTCATCGTTCCAGGGTCCACGTTAATGTATGGATCAAATTTTTGGATCGTTACTTTCAATCCACGATTTTTCAACAAACGTCCAAGTGAAGCTGCTGTAATTCCTTTTCCAAGTGATGACACAACGCCACCTGTTACAAAAATATACTTAGTTGTCGCCATTTTTTCGTCTCCCTTGCATGTATAAGTATACTCCTTAAATGGAGCGTATTAGAGGTATTTGCAATGTGTTTTTCACATTGCCGGAAAGATTACCCAAAAAGGATAAGCCACCTTTTTGAGTAACCTACCTATAGGGTATGCTATATAAAATAAAAAAAACAAAAGTGACAGCTCTCCCTAGAAAGGGGGCGCACTTTTGTTTTTATTTATAAATCATAACGAATTGATTTCTAAAGCCCTAAATGATTCTACCTATATTACCAGCAGAAGTCAAGAGAATTTGTTTTAATGAAATTAACGTAAATCCTCTTCATCCTCAGTATCTAAATCCGCATCTTCACCATCATCAATGTCGATATTTTCATTGTCGTCAAAGCCTTCGTCGTCTTCCTCGTCGTCATCGACATCTTCATCGTTTGAGATTTCATCAAGTTCATCTTCTAAATCTTCATATTCATCTTCATAATCTTCAAAATCATCATCAAGTGTATCCACATCATCAAGATCTGCTTTTGCTTTTGCCTTCGCTTTTTTACGTGGCTTAACAGGTGTTGTAATCTCTTCTTCAGCTTGTTCAAGAGGATACCAGCTCTTTAGACCCCAACGGTTATCTCCTAAAGAGTGGAAACGCCCATCAATGTTCATGTCAGTATAAAGGTTGGCAATTCGTGAATCCACTTCTTCTTGTGACATTTCCTTTATTTCTGCCACCTTTTGTACAAGATCATAATAATCATAAGGTTGACGCTCATCTTTCATAATTTCAAACGCCACTTCCACCATTGACGTCTCTTGTAATTCCTCTTTACTCATCTCTTGCAGCTTCATCAAAAAGGCACGTCCTTTCCGTCAATCTTCTATCTATTCATCCAATGAGTATTGGCACTTAAAAACATACTTTTCATTATAAACACATTTCATACGTTTATGCTAGTTTATGGTAGAATAAAGTCTGCTTTGTCCAAAACTAGACAAAATTCACTCAAATTACTACAGCAACTTATGAATAAAAAGATCCGTTTGCCCTAGCTCAATTACCTTTTCATTTACACGTATAAGAGGGTGGATAGGGTCATGTGGATAAACAAAAATAATCTCTGCTATAACCCCATTGTTTAGTTCTACCCGGTTACCAATCGCAAGCTCCATAAACTTCTGAATAAAAATAGCAACATAGCTCGGCTCTAGCTTCCCAAAGGCGTCTTGACGCATTTGCTTTAGAACCGTATAAAGTGGCAATCCATTTCGATAAACCCGATCTGACGTCATCGCATGAAAGATATCAGCGATTGCAATCACCTTTGAAAACGGATGAATGTCACTAGCTGTCTTTTGAAAAGGGTAGCCCGTTCCATCCTCTCGCTCATGATGTTCTAACGCCATCAAGCAAATTTCATCAGTATATGTAGAATACTCCTTTAAGATTTGATACCCATAGATCGCGTGTTTTTGAATCGTAGTGTACTCATCATTTGTTAACAGGCCCGGCTTTGTTAATAAATCATCCCTGATCTTTAACTTGCCGATATCATGCAAAAGTCCCCCCAACGTAATCGTTTGTATATCTTTATCAGAAAAATTTAACCACCTAGCAAGCATCGATGCAATAATAGCAACACCGATATTGTGACGATATGTATAATCATCTTTCCCCAACATTCCTTCAAGTAAAACGGAAAGCTGTTCTTCATACGCTAATCTCTCCACAGTTGGCAATACAGAAGATTCTATTTTGTATATGGCACTTTTGTCAGTTTTAATACTCCGAAAAATATCTTTAATCTCGTTTGCAGCTCCCGTTATCAGAGATCGAGGGTTATCTTTTTTTGAAGAGCGTTCAATTGCACTTTCCAATTGTTCAACACTGATATTCAAACGCTTCAAAACTGACTCAGAAAGCCTTGTACCTTTGCTTAAAAGAAGCAACCCTTCGTTATTCATTAAATCAAATACTAGTTCCTCTCCTATATAACGTTGATACAGTTCTCTCACCATCATCCCTTACCCCACCTATCGACACACTACCTTTTTCCTGCATTATACAATATGGAGTAATATTTTTACAGATTTACCTATAAAAAGACAGACTGCCCCTGCTTTTGGTACAGGGTCAGTCCACTCTACTACATATTTCTACGATACTCACCCCCAACTTCATATAATGCATTCGTAATCTGACCTAAGCTCGCAACTTTTACCGTTTCCATCAGTTCTGTAAAAATATTTTCTCCCTGTATCGCTTTTTCTTGAAGGCTTTTTAAGGCACAGGTCCCCTTTTGTTGATGTCTTTTTTGAAACGCCCGTACGTTTTCAATTTGTTGCTCTTTTTCTTGCTTTGTTGCTCGCGCCAGCTCCATCTCGAATGTTTCCTCTTCTTTTTTGCTTGGATTAAGATACGTATTGACCCCAATGATCGGAAGCTCACCTGTATGCTTTTTCATTTCATAGTGCATCGACTCTTCTTGAATTTTGCTGCGCTGATACTGGGTTTCCATCGCTCCAAGCACACCACCTCGATCACTGAGTTGTTCCAGTTCAAAAAGCACTGCCTCTTCAACTAGATTCGTCAATTCCTCAATGATAAATGAGCCTTGTAGCGCATTTTCATTTTTAGCAAGCCCTAGCTCTTTCGTTATGATCATTTGAATTGCCATAGCCCTTCTGACTGATTGTTCTGTCGGTGTCGTGATTGCCTCATCATAAGCATTCGTATGAAGGGAATTACAGTTATCGTAGATCGCCATTAACGCTTGAAGTGTCGTACGAATGTCATTAAAATCAATTTCTTGCGCATGCAAAGAGCGCCCCGACGTTTGAATATGGTATTTTAATTTTTGACTTCGCTCATTTGCCTTGTATTTGTGCTTCATCACCGTTGCCCAGATCCTCCTTGCCACCCGGCCGATCACTGTATATTCTGGATCGAGGCCATTGCTGAAGAAAAATGAAAGGTTCGGAGCGAACGCATCAATGTCCATCCCCCGACTCAAATAATATTCAACATACGTAAAGCCATTAGCGAGGGTAAACGCAAGCTGCGAGATTGGGTTCGCTCCTGCTTCAGCGATATGATAGCCGGAGATCGAAACCGAATAATAGTTTCGTACGTTATGATCGATAAAAAACTGCTGAATATCACCCATCATCCTGAGCGCAAATTCGGTTGAAAAGATGCACGTATTTTGACCTTGGTCCTCTTTTAAAATATCAGCCTGCACCGTACCACGTACTTGCTCAAGCGTTCTTTTCTTGATCGCTTCTCTTTCTTCTGCTGTTGGCTCTTTCCCATGCTCATTCACGAAAAATTCCAGCTGCTGAGCAATCGCTGTATTTAAGTACATCGCAAGCAAAATCGGAGCCGGCCCGTTTATCGTCATTGAAACCGATGTAAGAGGTGCACATAAATCAAAACCAGCAAACAGCTTTTTCATATCTTCTAATGTACAAATGCTAACGCCACTTTCGCCAACTTTCCCGTAAATGTCAGGGCGATCATCGGGATCCTCCCCGTATAACGTCACCGAGTCAAAGGCCGTACTTAAGCGCTTCGCCTTATCATCTTTTGATAAGTAATGAAAGCGCCGATTCGTACGCTCCGGCGTTCCTTCTCCTGCAAACTGGCGCTTTGGGTCCTCGCCTTTACGCTTGAACGGAAACACACCTGCTGTAAATGGGAACTGTCCGGGAACATTCTCTTCCATTGACCAGCGCAAAATATCTCCCCAATCGGTATAGCGTGGCAGTGCAATTTTCGGGATTTTTAACCCAGACAAGCTTTCTGTCGTAAGCTCCGTGACTATTTCTTTTCCACGTACTTTTGTTGTGAGCGTATCTTGTTTGTAGGCTTCTTTAAGATTGTTCCAGTTAGCTAGAATCGATTTAGAAGCCGGAAGCAGCCTTTGTTCATACTCCTCTTTCAGTTCCTTAAGTTCTTCGACATCTCCGTTATGTTCAATTACCGTCTCAAGCGCACCGTTCAGTTGAAAAAGTTTGCTTGCAACATTTGCTTGCTCCTTGGTCGTTCGTTTATACTGGCGTATTGTTTGGACGATCTCACGCAAATACTCGGTTTGGTCCGGTGGAATGATTTCATTTTGCTTTGTTACCACAGCACTTGTTTCAATCGCTGTATTCCAATTTTTATTGAATTTTTTTGCAATCAGATTCACAAGCGCTTTAAATAATGTGTTGGTGCCAAGATCATTAAATTGACTCGCAATCGTGCCGTAAACTGGCATGCCCTCAAGTGGATCTTCAAATAAGTTGTGGCTGCGCTGGTACTGCTTTCTAACATGTCTCAGTGCATCCGCTGATCCTTTCCGGTCAAATTTATTGATGGCAATCATATCAGCAAAATCAATCATATCGATTTTTTCAAGTTGCGTAGGTGCCCCGTATTCACTCGTCATTACATACAGTGATAAATCGGAAACCTCAGCAATTTCAGCATCCCCTTGCCCAATCCCACTCGTCTCGACAATGATCAAATCATAACCAGCAGCTCCCACAACACAAAGCGCGTCCTCTAAACTTTCTGACACTTCTGTTTTAGACGTTCGTGTGGCAAGACTTCGCATAAAAACACGTCGATCATTGATGGCATTCATCCTGATCCTGTCACCAAGCAAGGCTCCCCCTGTTTTTCGTTTGGTCGGATCGACTGAAAGAATGGCAATTGATAACGAGTTGAATTCAAAAAGAAACCGTCGCACAAGCTCATCGGTTAACGAGCTTTTTCCTGCTCCTCCTGTTCCAGTAATCCCGATTATAGGAGGGGCTTCCGGTCTCTCTTTAAGCTGTTTTAACGTCTCAGTTAGCGCTTGATCCTGTGTCTTTGCTTGATTTTCAGCTAGCGTAATGCAGCGTGCGACATGGAGTGGATGTTGTTTCGATAATCGAGCAAACTCCTCTTCTACTTGCCAAGCGATTTTGTCATCACATAGCTCAAGCATTTTATTAATCATCCCTTGAAGTCCTAGCTTCCGGCCATCTTCAGGTGAGAATATCCAGGTAATGCCGTACTTGTGAAGTTCTTCGATTTCAGGTGGGGTAATTACGCCCCCACCTCCTCCGAAAATTTTTATATGACCTGCGCCTTTTTCTTGTAACAAGTCATAACAATATTTGAAAAACTCAACGTGCCCTCCTTGATAAGAAGAAATCGCAATTCCATGGACATCCTCCTGAATGGAAGCGTTTACAATTTCTTCAACAGAGCGATTGTGACCAAGATGGATAACCTCAGCCCCACTCGCCTGCAAAATCCGTCTCATAATGTTAATTGATGCATCATGACCATCAAATAAACTAGAAGCAGTCACAAAACGAACATGCTGTTTTGGACGGTATATTTCAGCCATGTTTCCTCCTCCTTACTTAAGGACGCTCAATCCCTTGAAGCAACTGCCGAATCTGTAAATTTGTGTATTCTTCCAAACTGTAAAGCTTTTGAATTTCCCATCTACGAAACGCCCACATATGTCCTTGAACAAGAATGTTATTTGCTATTAATTTTACATGTTTGTCTTGCACTCCGATCACGCCCTCTTTCACACAATCGAAAATGACGCGCTCAATCATCTCTGTCATCTCTGCTTCTTTTTTCAACACATATGAAAGCGCCTCTTTCGGCAACGATTTCACCTCTTGGTACATGACAAGTACTTCATCTTGCATATCGTCGATCACTTGATAGTAAGCGGAGATCGTATTTTTCAACTTTATAATTCCGGCACTCTCCATATCAAGATGCAACGCAAGTCGATCTCGTACTTCCTCATAAATCGCATCACAAACTAGGTACAGCACATCTTCTTTCGACCTAATATATTCATAAAGCGTACCAATACTAAAGCCAGATTCCTTGGCAATTTCTCTCGTAGTCGTACGGTGAAATCCCTTTTGAATAAATAAACGCACAGCACCTTTGACCATTTGCTCACGGCGCTTTTTAATTAACTCCGGGTCTTTGACCAATGATGGAACTGATTTTTTCACTTCTGTCAACCTACTTCCTCTTCTTTTGCTATTAGCATACTAGACTTTAGTAGATTGTACCACACTGAAGTTTGATTATTTTGAAATCAAGGTGCATTTTTTGAGGATAGTGGAAAAACTGCGGTTTGGTGGCGGCTGGTTTCTCCTAGATTCCGGCGACTTCTTCTCCGATTTCGGCCGCTTCCCCCTAATTTCCGGCGACTTCTTCTTCGATTTCGGCCACTTCCTCTCTGATTCCGGCCGGCTCCCTCTTTTCCGGCCAGTTTCCCTCCGATTCCGGCCGCTTCCCCCTAATTTCCGGCGACTTCTTCTCCGATTTCGGCCACTTTCTCTCTGATTCCGGCCAGCTCTCCTCCGGTTCCGGCGACCTCCTCTCCGATTCCTCCCACTAAACCAAACCTCGCGCGCGTTCTAATCAGTCAGTAACATTTTTGAAATAACGACGCGCTGGATTTCGTTCGTGCCTTCATAGATTTGCGTGATTTTCGCATCGCGCATGAAGCGTTCGACGGAGTATTCTTTTGTGTAGCCGTAGCCTCCGAATACTTGCACGGCATCGATGGTGACTTCCATCGCTGTATCTCCGGCAAATAGTTTTGACATCGCTGATTCCATTCCATATGAGAGGCCTTCGCTTTCTTTCCAGGCAGCTTGATACGTTAGGAGACGACTTGCTTCAATTTTAGTTGCCATATCGGCAAGTTTAAAAGCGATTCCTTGCTTGCTTGCAATTGGTTTGCCGAATTGTTTACGTTCTTTAGCATACTCGATTGCTGCATCAAGTGCGCCTTGAGCAATGCCGACTGCTTGGGCTGCGATTCCATTTCGGCCACCATCTAGCGTCTTCATCGCAATTTTAAAACCATCGCCTTCTTCTCCAAGTCGGTTCGCCACCGGTATTCGGCAATTTTCGAAAACAATCTCTGTTGTTGGCGAGGAGCGAATCCCTAATTTGCTTTCTTTTTTTCCTACTTTAAAACCTGGTGCATCACTGTCTACGATAAATGCTGTCACGCCTTTGTGGCGCAGACTTGCATCTGTTAGAGCAAAGACAATATAGATATCTGCGACGCCACCATTTGTAATGAAGATTTTTGATCCATTTAAGACATAATAATCTCCATCCCTGACAGCTGTTGTTTTCATCGCTGCTGCATCAGAGCCGGATCCTGGTTCTGTTAAGCCGTATGCCCCAATTTTCGTTCCTTCTGCTAAAGCACGCAAATATGTTTGTTTTTGCTCTTCGGTGCCAAATTGATAGATCGGCCAGCCAGCTAGCGAGGTGTGAGCAGATAACGTCACACCGGTCGAAGCACAAACACGTGATAATTCTTCAACTGCGATGCAATAGCTTAGGTAATCGGCACCGATCCCTCCGTATTTTTCTGGCCACGGGATACCGGTTAAGCCAAGCACGGCCATCTTGTCAAAAATTTCACGATCAAAACGTTCGTCCTCATCACGCACAGCTGCTGTTGGTTTCACTTCCTTTTCTGCAAAGTCACGCACCACTTTTCGAAGCATCTCTTGTTCTTCAGATAATAGAAAGTCCATCGTCATTGCCCCCTAACGTAGTAGCTGTTTGCTAATGACCATTCGTTGGATTTCACTTGTTCCTTCATAAATTTCGCACACCTTCGCATCTCGGAAGTAGCGCTCAAGTGGGTATTCTTTTGTATAGCCGTAACCTCCGAAAATTTGCACGGCTTCGATGGTTGCCTCGACTGCTATTTTTGAGGAGTACAATTTTGCCATTGACGCTTCCTTTCGGCAAGACCTCCCCTTATCTTTTAAGTTGGCAGCTTGATAGGTTAACAATCTTGCTGCTTCTATTTTTGTTGCCATATCTGCGAGTTTAAAAGCGACTCCTTGCTTTGTGCTGATCACTTTTCCGAATTGCTTTCGTGTTTTGGCATAATGCTTTGCTGCTTCAAACGCAGCTTCGGCAATGCCTAGTGCTTGAGCTGCAATACCAATTCGCCCGGAATCAAGGTTGGCCATTGCGATTGTAAACCCGTCACCTTCTTGACCGAGGAGGTTCTCGGCTGGAACAAGGGCCCAATCGAAAATGAGCTCCGTCGTAGGGGAGCCGAGTAATCCCATTTTATTTTCACTTTTTCCGATCATAAAGCCTGGGGTTCCTTTCTCCACTAAAAAGGCAGAGATTCCTTTCACTCCTTTGTCTGGGGCTGTTTTCGCAAAGACGATATAGGTATCTGCTTCTCCTCCGTTTGTAATGAATACTTTCGATCCAGTCAATCGGTAAAAGTCGCCCTCTTTCACGGCAGTTGTTTTTAAGGCCGCAGCATCGGATCCTGCACCTGGTTCCGTTAAACCAAACGCTCCTAAATAAGTGCCTGTTGCAAGCTTGGTAACATACGTTTGTTTTTGCTTTTCGGTTCCGAAATAGTAAATTGGGTTTGTACCGACCGATGTATGAACGGATAAAATTACGCCAACTGTCGCGCTTACTTTTGACAATTCATGAATGGCAATAATGTAGGAGGTGAAATCCATCCCGGCACCACCGTATTTTGCAGGGATCGGGATGCCCATTAAGCCGATGTCAGCCATTTTATCGATAATTGAACGTGGGAAGGTTTGATGGGTTTCCATTTCGGCAATAGTAGGCGAAATTTCTTCTTTTGCAAACTGCCGTACCATGTTTCGCATCATTTCTTGTTCATCTGTCAAACGCAAGTTCATGACTTGCACCTCCCTGTGATGTCAATCCACAATGCCTTTTTTACTCATATCGGTAAAATCCTTGCCCCGACTTTTTCCCGAGCCAGCCTGCTTTTACATATTTTTTAAGGAGAGGACAAGGTCGGTATTTGTCATCACCAAAGCCGTCGTGGAGCGTCTCCATAATATATAGGCACGTATCAAGTCCGATAAAGTCGGCTAATGTAAGAGGCCCCATTGGGTGATTCATACCAAGTTTCATGATCTCATCGATTGCCTCGGGTTCTGCCACTCCTTCATAAACGGCAAAAATCGCTTCATTGATCATCGGCATTAAAATTCGGTTTGAGACAAAGCCAGGGAAATCGTTTACTTCAACTGGTGTTTTTCCGAGCTTCTGTGCCAACTCTTTCACGGTTTCACATACTTCATCCTTCGTTGCAAGACCTCTTATCACTTCAACTAACTTCATCACCGGAACAGGGTTCATAAAATGCATGCCGATGACGTTTTCTGGGCGAGTTGTTGCTGCTGCAATTTCTGTGATTGGTAGCGATGATGTATTTGTAGCTAAAATCGCATGTGGAGGAGCAACTTGATCAAGCTCGGTAAAAATTGCTGTTTTCACGTCGATTTTTTCAACAGCTGCCTCAATCACAAAATCAACGCCCGATGCATCAGAAAGACTCGACGACTTTGTAATCCGGCCTAGACTCGCTTCTTTTTCTATCGCTGTCATCCTGCCTTTCTCAACTTGACGAGAAAAGTTTTTTGCAATTGATTGGAGTGCTCGTTCGCAAGCTTCTTCTTTCAGATCATAAAGTACAACGTCAAAGCCTGCTCTTGCATGAACTTCGGCAATGCCCGATCCCATTTGGCCAGCTCCGATTACCATCACCTTTTCCACTTTCATGTACACCCTCTCCTTTCTCAAGTCACTTCAATTAAAATTGCATCTCCTTGGCCACCACCACTACAAATCGCAGCGATTCCAAGCCCCCCACCTCTTCGTTTTAGTTCATGGGCAAGCGTTAAGATGATTCGTGTGCCACTTGCTCCGATTGGATGTCCAAGCGCGACGGCTCCTCCATTTACATTGATGTTTTCACTGTTTAAACTAGCAATTTGTTTGCTTGCCAAGGCAACAGCACTAAAGGCCTCATTGATTTCAAAAAGGTTGATGTCTCTAACCTCTTTATTTGTTTTTTGCAGTAGCTTGTTAATGACGAGTCCGGGTGTTTTCGGAAAGTCCTCTGGTTTAGTGGCTAGGGAGGTGTGGGCGATGATTGTTGCTAGTGGTTTTTGTCCTGTTTGCTTTGCTTTTGTTTCACTCATGAGAAGAAGTGCAGCTGCTCCATCATTAATGCCAGGTGCATTTCCTGCTGTAATGGTTCCGTCCTTTGAGAAGGCCGGCTTTAAGTTTGCTAGCGCTTCAAGTGATGTATCTTTACGTGGGGCTTCATCTTTATCAATGATGATTGGGTCGCCTTTTTTCTGTTGTATTTGTACCGGGGTGATTTCTTCTGCCAGTTTGCCTGATTCAATCGCTGCCATCGCCTTTTGGTGGCTTTCATATGCCCACTCATCCTGCTCCTCTCTTCGGATCCCTAGCTCTCTGGCAACAGCACTTCCGTATGTGCCCATATGAACATCGCGAAAAGAACACGTCAATCCATCGTAGATCATGCCATCAATCAGCTTGCCATCCCCCATGCGCCTGCCCCATCTTACTTCGGGAAGGTAATATGGGACATTGCTCATCGATTCCATTCCACCAGCAACAATCACATCTGCTTCTTTTAAGCGAATGGTTTGATCAGCCATTGTCACACTTCTCATCCCTGAGGCACAAACTTTGTTAATCGTTTCCGTTTTGACTTGCCACGGCAAACCGGCATAATTCAAGGCTTGACGTGATGGTATTTGTCCCTGACCAGCTTGGAGCACATTTCCAAGAATCACTTCGTCTACCTGGTCTTTATCCCAGTTCGCTCGTGTTAAGGCAGCACGAATCGCATATGCTCCTAACTCACTGGCCCGTAAATCGCGAAGTGCCCCTCCATATTTTGCAAAAGCTGTTCTCGCACCACTGACAATTACTGTTCTCACCACGATTCCCCCTTCGTAAGACTTTCGAACGAACGCTCACTCATATCCTTGTTGAAAAGCGCCGTTCTTTTTTTCATAAAAAAAGGAGTGACCCCTACAACAATCTCCATATGCTCTCTGTACAAGGAGTCAATTGCGTTTAGAGTCACCCTTTTTCTTTTTGACAAAGAGGAAGGTTATGGGGTACCCTTCCTCTTCTTGCATGGCTTTTATTCGACTGCTAACTAAGGGGTCATGTCACTAGCAGTCTTGAGGCTTGCGCGACACATAGTTTTTTTCAGAGCATCTTTAGTGGAGCCATTGAAACCACTCTTTCATGCTCTTTCCCTCATTATATGAAAGCCCTTTCCCCAATATTCTACTGTACGACTTCATTTTCTTTTTGGACGAGCGATTTTTCTAAAATTTCGACTAAGTCAAGCGTTTGAACGCCTTCTTCGACTTCTTTTGCTTTCGTTCCGTCACTTAGCATCGTTAAGCAATACGGACAGCCACTTCCGATCACGGATGGCTCAACTTCAAGTGCCTGCTCCGTTCTAGCAACGTTCACACGAGTACCCGTATCTTCTTCCATCCACATCATGCCACCACCGGCTCCGCAACACATGCCGTCCTGGCGATTACGTTTCATTTCAACGATTTCTACTCCCGGAATCGCCTGTAAAATTTCGCGTGGTGGCTCGTAAACTTCGTTGTAACGTCCGAGATAACAAGAATCATGATAAACGATTTTTTCATTTACTTCATGTTTTGGCTTGATGCGGCCTTCTTTAATTAGCTCAGCGAGTAATTCTGTATGGTGGAACACTTCGACATCTTCAAGGCCGAACTCTGGATACTCATTTTTGAAGGTGTTGTAAGCATGTGGGTCAATCGTAACGATTTTTTTCACGTTGTGCTTTTTGAACAATTCAATGTTTGCCGTTGCAAGCTCTTGGAACAAGAACTCATTCCCAAGACGTCTTGGCGTATCGCCTGAATTCTTCTCTTTGTTTCCGATAATCGCAAACTTCACATCTGCTTCATTCATCACCTTCGCAAAAGACTGTGCGATTTTTTGACTGCGTTTATCGTAGGAGCCCATTGAACCTGCGAAGAATAAAAATTCAAATTCTTCTCCTGCTTTCTCCATTTCTTTTACCGTCGGTACGTGAATATCATCACGGCCATTTCTCCAGTTTTCGCGCTCTTTTCGGCTGATTCCCCACGGATTGCCTTGGCGCTCAATGTTTGTCATAGCACGCTGGGCATCGGCATCCATTTGCCCTTCTGTTAACACAAGATAGCGACGCATATCGATGATCTTATCAACATGCTCATTCATCACCGGGCACTGATCTTCACAGTTACGGCATGTTGTACAAGCCCAAATCTCTTCTTCAGTTATTACATCACCAATTAAGCTAACGTCATAGCCCGCAGCTGCTTCCTTGCTTCCGGCTCCTTGCATCGCTAGTTGGTTCGCTTTCGTGTTCGAAAACGCATATGCTGGCAGCCAAGCTGATTTTGACGTTACAGCAGCCCCTTTTTCCGTTAAATGGTCGCGCATTTTCACGATTAAATCCATTGGTGAGAGCATCTTACCAGTTCCACTTGCTGGACACATATTTGTACAGCGTCCACATTCAACACATGCATAAAGATCGACAAGCTGCTTTTGGTTGAAGTCTTCAATTTTGTTGACTCCAAACACTTCTTGTTCTTCATCTTCAAAGTTAATCGAAGACAGTTGGCCAACTTTATGTGTACGCCCTAAAAAGACATTGACTGGCCCCGCAAGTAAGTGAGCATGCTTAGATTGTGGTACGTACACTAAAAATGTTAATAAGAATAATAAGTGCATCCACCAGAACACAAAGAATAAAGCGCCCGCAACAGCCGGAGACACAAAGCCAAAGACAGCGGCAATACCAGATGCGATCGGCTCAAACCCACTTAATGATTTTTCAAGCCAAATGAGTTCCATCCCTTTTGCGAGTAACTTAGATGTCATCAATCCCCCGATAAAAATCAACACAAGTCCAGCTTTCCAGTTGCGCTTCAGACGACCTAGCTTTTCCACATAACGACGGTGGAATGCCCAGTAAACAGCAACTAAGATCATGAGAACAACAATTTCTTGGAAAAACGTAAAATAAGGATAAATTCCACCAAGTGGCAAATGCGATCCAATCGCAAGCCCTTTCCAAATTAAATCAATCGCCCCAAGTTGAACAAGTAAAAAGCCGTAGAAGAACATTAAATGAATCGTTCCACTCTTTTTGTCCTTCATCAATTTTTTCTGGCCAAATACATTGACCCAAATTGCATTAAGACGCTCTCTCATCGTATGTTGAAATTCTGCTTTCTTGCCGAGCTTAATGTATTCATACCTTGTTTTGACAAGTGTAATAAATAAATACACGGCATAACAGGTGACGAGTAAAAACATAAGCCAATTAATTAATGTTAGCGTTTCCATTTTACGACCTCCTTTGTATCTTTTAGAATAGTTAAAATAGTTAGATAAATTTAGTATATCACAATTTTGGGCTTGAGTGTATTCACATGTTCGTTCCATTTCGCTCCAATCACTCGCTTTCCGTGGGGAGGTGCCGAGCCTCCTCGGCTGTGGGGTCTCGCCCCTACCTCTAAATCCCACAGGAGTCGAATGACTTCCGCTCCATTTCACTACGAGTAAAAACTTTCTAATAGCAACAATCTATACAAAAACAGCCAAAAGGAAAAAAGCACTTCAGATTAATTAGGAAAGTGCCAGTACTGCACTAGCTGTGCGCTTTTTGGGCATACTTAAAAGAGTAGGATGGCTTCACACATGGCTTAGAATGAACTGGAAAAGGTGAAAGATGGACTTATTCAGCCCCCTCGAAACTTGCCATTCTTTTTTCTCATGATTTCAGTGATTTTCGTACATGCTATAAATATGACTTTTGCGCTTGCAATGAACTTTTCGGGACATCTCTGTCTTTTTAGGCAGCATATGGATGGTAGCAAGCATTGCAAAATAAAAAACATGCTCTTGTAGAAGGAAGGTTATGCGATGAATGGATGGGTTATTACTGCTTTAATTATTATTGCCGTTTTGATATGGTTACGTATTGATTTTATACTCGGTTTAAAGCAACAGCGAAAGGAAGCAACTCGGCATGATCAAAAAACTCGCTACAGTGACGTGACAATGTTACCTACTGGTGATGAGTTTTTCAAACGATTATTTGCTGATATCCAACAAGCAACGGATCATGTTCATTTGCTTTTTTACATCATTCGAAATGATCATATAAGCAGCAAGTTTTTAAATATATTAGAAAGCAAAGCAAAAGAAGGTGTCACAGTTCGGCTCCTAGTTGATCGCTTAGGTTCTGATATTAGCAAAAAAGACCTAAAACGTTTAAAAGAAGCAGGTGTCAGATTTGCTTATTCTCATCCAGTTTCGCTTCCTTACCTCTTTTTCACGTTTAACAGAAGAAACCATCGAAAATTAGTAATCGTAGACGGGCAAGTTGGTTACATTGGTGGGTATAATGTTGGCGATGAATATTTAGGAAGGGATCCTAAGTTTGGACCATGGCGTGATTTTCACCTTCGCCTTTACGGAGATGGTGTCCAGGATTTGCAGGAACAGTTTTTACAAGACTGGCAAACAGCAAAGCAAAAATTTATGGAAAAGCCTTCGCATTATCCAACACTAAAAAAAGGCCCCATTCCATTGCGAATTTTGCCAACAGATGGTGTCTATTTAGAAGAGACGTTCATCAATTTAATTAGTCAAGCAAAGGAAACCATTGTGATCGGAACGCCTTATTACATTCCGGGTCAGGCCTTGCAAAAGGAGTTAATTGCTGCTGCCGGGCGTGGGGTTGATGTAAAGTTAATCGTACCGAAAAAAGGAGATCACCCTCTTGTAAAAGAAGCAGCATTTCCGTACTTTAAACCATTGCTAGAGGCAGGAGTCAATGTGTATCAATATTATCGTGGCTTTTTCCATGCAAAGTCGGTTGTCATCGACAATCAAGTTTGTGATATTGGCACAGCCAATTTTGATCAACGAAGCTTCCATATTAACCATGAGATCAACTGTTTGATTTACGATGCTGAGTTCATTCAAACCGTGCTCGGCGAGATGGAGCATGATATCTCCATTTCAGAACGACTCACACTAGAAGCCTACAAAAAACGTCCTCTCACACAAAAAGGAAAAGAAAAAGTAGCCAAACTTGTCTCCGGCCTCCTGTAGCACAGCACAGCAATAAAGGGGGGTCTGACCCCTCCCCAAAAAAAGGACCCAAAACTGGGTCCTTTTTCACTAACTACGAAAGCTGTTTTCGTTTAATCCAGCTGTCGATGATCGAGTTGCATTGGTCAGGTCGCTTAGTAGGGACTTGATGGGCAACACCACTTATGAGTACGACATCTAGGTCTTTTAATTCTGCATAAAACATGAGAGCATATAACGTTGCAACCGTATCAAGCTTTCCATAAATTGTTAGTACGGGTGCTTTTATTTTCTTTAACCTATCCGTTGATTTATACTGCTTTCCTTTTTCGTAAATTTCTCTTAATGTAGCCGGGTCGCTACGCTTAATGAAAAACTCCATTTTTTTCTTATCTTTTTTCGAACGAAAATGAGCCGTTGGCAAGACAAATGAAAACAAGTCCATAAGCTCCTTATTCGCAGCCCAAATTCCTAAATCAAACTCTCTTTTCAGTAAAAACGATGATACTTCAGGAAAGCCACTGATTAGGATGACTCCCTTCGTCATTTCCGGGTATAGGAGCGCAAATTCCTGAGCAATCGAGCTACCGTTTGAGTAACCACAGACGAGAACAGAGTCCAATTTCAACTTCATTGCAAGCGTATGGGCGATCTGTGCAAAGTCTGTTACAGATGTTTGTGGGGCTCGTTTCGAACTACGGCCACTATCGGTTAAATCAAGAAAAATAAGCTGGTACTTTTCAGCTAACGGAAGCTGGTATTGAAACGTCTCTATACCCATTACGGGTGGATGAAAAAAAATAATCGGTGTCCCTGTGCCATGAACTTCATAATAAAAATGCGTATTCTCTGCTGTTAAGTATGGCAAATGACCTTGCCTCCTTTCCTCCTATGATTGAATAAATGGAAGAAGCCAATGAAACATCTTATATCCTAAGTAAACGCCTACTATTCCCATCACTCCGGCAAACGCAGGTGGCGCCGGTATTGGTAGTTTAATTAGTGCAAATAAAAACCCAACAACAAGTCCTGCAATTAATGCTAAAAATACTTCTTGCATAAGTTACCCCTTCTTTCTATCTTTACTATGTGTGAAAATCATGCCTTTATTCGACCACTCTTAAAAAGGCCCATTTTTAGTTTGTTTTAAAAAACAACTTCAATAACAAACCAAATGATCATAATTAGTTGAATGACCGCTTTGGCAAAAGTACTACTTAAAAATGCAAGTAAGGAAGCCACTGCCACTTTAAATGCGTGCTGGGTATTCTGACTTGTGACGAGTTCTGTTACGAAAACAAGCAAAAATGGCACTAAGATCAAACCAAATGGTGGGTAGATAAATGATCCAACAATGACTCCAATCGCAGCCATCCTCTCCCCCCATTTAGAGCCTCCATATTTTTTCACAAAAAACTGACTCGCAATCAAGTCAGCACCAAGAATAACGATTGTTAAGAGTCCTATTCCAATCCAAAACCAAGTTGACAATGCTTGCGCGCTTATGACAAACGCATAGAGGAGAAATCCTCCCCACAATACTAAAACGGAAGGAATGATCGGAAAAACCAAACCAACAAAACTCAATATAAATAGAGCTATGATGAGAATCCAAATGACGATCTCCATTCTCAACCTCCTTGTGCTGCTTAAGTTCTTAAATAGAGCTGCTACTTCATTTTTATCAGCTTATTCGAAAATATTATAGCTTTTCCATTTCACCTGCTAAAAATCAAAAATGCTTAGGAAAAAACATCCTATGCGTTAATTTTATATTCCAGTAAAAAATGTGTACAGCTGGATGAGGTGGCTCGCTCTGTCTTGTGGGGATTTCGCCCATCATGCTTAAAACTGAAGAGGCTGCTGCTCAATTTATTAATCGGAATATCTTTATTTACATAGGAAACTCTAAAGAAAAAGGAGTTGTTAAAGATGATAACGAAAAATCAATGGTTACTTAATATAGGAATGGTCTTATTATCATGGTTGACATTTCCTTCATTAGGGTTACGAAACATAAAAAGATTTCTACCAGCATCCATCCTTATTTTGCTGTTAGAAATGTTTCATCAACGTTATGGAAAAAAACAAAGGTGGTGGGTTTTCTATAATAAACCGAAATCATCCTTTTTTGGGGAATTTCCCTTTCAAATAGGTCCGTTTCTGATGGTTTCATTATGGACGCTTACAATGGCATACGGAAATTTCAAACGGTTTATTTCACTCAATATGTTGGCACATGCCGTCTTTGCATTTCCAGCCTCTTTTTTCGCAAAAAAATTAAGGTATTATTCCTTAGTTCGTATTAACAATCTACAATTTTTTCTTTATTTCTTATATAAGGCACCTTTATTATATGTGTTACAATCCCTTCTTTTTGAAAATAAGAAGGAATCAAAAAGCTCTACAAATACTCGTTGAAATCAGTAAAAAACGCGCAGAGAATGTAATCATCTGTACGGTTACCTGGTTGATAAATTTATTGCTTCTCATAGTTGGCAATGCTTCTCTCGCCGTGCGTATGTTGGGAAATGCACCCAACATACTTAAGACCGTTTACGGCGGGTTCGCTCATTGCTCTCGAGAAAAAGGAACCAGGAAATTCGCCTGGTTCCTTTTTCTCTCCTACATTTTTTCTGGGGCTTTTACGCCTACTAGGGCTAGGGCGTTTTTGATGGTGATTTGGGTTGCTTTCATGAGTGCTAGTCGTGCTGATGATGCTTCTTTTTGTTCTGGGTCGATGACTCGTTCTGCGTTGTAAAAGCTGTGCAGTGTTGATGCTAGGTCGTGAACATAGTTTGTGATGCGGTGTGGAATTTGTTTTTCTGCCGCTTCCGCTACAACCTCTGGGAAGTCACCAATTGCCTTGAGTAAATCGTATGCTTTTTCAGATGACAGTACAGATAGATCTGTTGATTCATCGAATTCCATTCCTTGTTCTGCTCCTTGACGCAGCATGCTGCATACGCGAGCGTGGGCATATTGAACATAGTAGACTGGATTTTCATTTGATTTAGATACAGCTAAGTCCATATCGAAATCTAGCTGAGTATCTGAGCTTCGCATCGCAAAGAAGTAACGGGTTGCATCAATTCCAACCTCTTCCATCAAGTCACGGAGCGTAACGGCTTTTCCTGTACGCTTACTCATCTTCACTTTTTCGCCACCTTGGAACAAACTCACCATTTGAATAATCTCAACATCAAGTTGCTCTGGTGCATAGCCGAGCGCTTGAATCGCTGCTCTCATACGTGGAATGTATCCGTGATGGTCAGCTCCCCAAATGTTGATTAATTTTTCAAAACCACGGTTCATTTTATCTTGGTGATAGGCAATGTCCGGCGTTAAATATGTGTAACTTCCGTCATTTTTAATTAACACACGGTCTTTATCATCGCCGTAGGTTGTTGAGCGGAACCATGTTGCTCCATCTTCTTCGTATGTTTCGCCTTTATCTTTTAACACTTGCAAGGTTTCTGTTACTTTTCCTGATTCATATAATGAAGTTTCAGAGAACCACTCATCAAACTCGACACGGTACTCTTTTAAGTCTATTTTAATTTTTTCTAATTCTTTCTCAAGACCATATTGGCGTAAAAATGTATGACGCTCTTCTTCTGAAACATGGACATACTTATCGCCGTACTCATCAGCTAATGCTTGTCCAAATCCGATAATATCCTGACCATGGTAACCATCTTCTGGCATTGGTTTGTCTTGGCCTAACGCTTGATAGTAACGAGCTTCAAGAGAAAGCGTTAAGTTATGGATCTGATTTCCTGCATCATTGATATAATACTCACGCTCAACATCGTAGCCTGCTTTGGCAAGGACGTTACACAGCGCATCACCAACAGCTGCCCCACGCGCATGACCTAAGTGCAGGGTTCCTGTTGGATTAGCTGAAACAAACTCAACTTGGATCCGTTTGCCCCCTCCAACATTCGTCTCCCCATAAGCATCGCCAGCTTTTATAACGGTTGGGATGACTTCACGCAAGTAGCTATTATCCATGAAAAAGTTGATAAACCCAGGACCGGCAATGTCTACTTTTTCTACCGATGCACGCTCGTAGTTTAGTTTTGCAACAAGTTCTTCGGCAATCATGCGTGGTGCTTTTTTCGCAACTCGCGCTAATTGCATTGCCATGTTTGTCGCGTAATCACCGTGCGCTTTTTCTTTCGGTGTTTCTAAAATGACTTCAGGAATTTCCTCAGCACTTGCCAGTCCTGCTTCTTTCACTGCTGCAACGATTTCGTCTTTTAATTGCTGCTTAATCTGCTCTACACTATTCATTTTTTGTTTTATCCTCCTCTAATGTCAACCGTACTTGATGAGTTCCTGTTTCTTGGCCTTGTAAGACAAATTTGTATGTAAGTTGAATGCTGCCACGTTGTTTTCCACAAGGCCATTTTACGAGGAGCTTGTCCGTTGTTGCTGTCGTTTCCCACGATGCCTCTGGTGTAACATAGCGTCCATAGGTTTCTGTACCGGCGATAAAGCCTTGGCGCATTAAGATCGCTCCTTGGCGAATTAACATCAGCTCTCTTCCATCCCATTTCATTGTTGTTTGAACCGTGTCTGTTTCCGATAAAGACTCGGAAAAACGCAAATAATCTTGGGCTCCTTTATGAAACAGTTCACCACGAGTTGTAAACTCATGAGACTCCGTATGATCACCATGATTGATTTTAGTTTGAAAACGCATTTTTATTGAACGTTTGATCGTTTTATTCATGTGGCTCGCACACCTCTCTATCCTTCAAGTTTAGCGAGTTTGTCCACCAGTTGCAAGGCTGGAAAAAAAGAGTATGGGGTCAGACCCCTCTTTACTTCTTTAAAGCACCACTGCGGGGTCTGACCCCCACTCCCTCAAAAAGAGCAACCTGGCTAGGTTGCTCTTTTGGGTTTGCTTTATTTTACTAAGTCGGCGACGAATTTCGGGAGGACAAATGCTGCTTTGTGCAATTCTTTTGTGTAGTATTTCGTGTCGATCTCATGAAAGCGGCTTTCTTCAACCTCTAGTGGGTCGTGTTTTTTTGTGCCGATCGTGAATGTCCAAAGTCCACTTGGGTACGTTGGAATGTTTGCTGTGTAGAGGCGCGTAATTGGAAAGATTTCTTTTACATCTTTGAATACTTTCGTAATCAATTCGCTTTGGAACCATGGGTTGTCCGTTTGCGCAACAAATACACCATCTTCTTTCAACGCTTTTGAAATGCCTTCATAGAAACCTTTCTCAAATAGTTTCACAGCTGGTCCAACCGGTTCTGTCGAGTCAACCATGATCACATCATATTCAGCCTCTGATTTAGCAATATGCATGAAACCATCATCGACTTGAACATCAACTCGATGGTCATCAAGCGCACCAGCAATCGTTGGCAAGTATTTTTTTGAATACTCGATTACTTTGCCGTCAATTTCAACAAGCGTAGCTTTTTCAACAGAAGGATGCTTTAAGATTTCCCGGATCACCCCTCCGTCGCCTCCACCAACGACCAGAACATTTTTCGGGTTGGGGTGAGTAAACAAAGGCACATGCGCAACCATTTCATGATAAACAAATTCGTCTTTTTCCGTTGTCATCACCATGCCGTCTAACACGAGCATATTGCCAAACTCTTCTGTTTCAATCATATCAAGCTTTTGAAAATCTGTTTGTTCTGTATGATGAGTTCGCTTTATTTTCGCTGTAATTCCAAAACGTTCAGTTTGTTTTTCTGTATACCATAATTCCATATTCGTCACCTCATAAATTCCAAACTTATTCATGTATAGGGTTGTCTATTCGAACCCGTTCTACTCGTAACAAATGAATTATAAAGCACTAGACAAAAAAAGCAAGGAAAACTTATCCAAAGAGTTCTCCTGCACGTTTAAAAAATAGATTTTTTACCAATCATGGTAGTACTACTGCGAAATCATCGCAATCTATTTACTTAATTATTTTACTTTATTTTTAAAGAACGGGGTGACGTAATGGAAATCGTCATTGACCGACGAGTACGCCGAAGAAGGCGCTTAGTCCGTTTATTTTTTCGTCTATTATTAATCTTTTTAGTTTTAGCAGCTGGGAGTGCCGTCGCGCTTCTATCTTACACAAAAATGCAAGGACCACCTCCATTAAATGTTCCACAAACAACCGTCTTTTACGGAGCCGACAACTCCCCAATTGGCCAGCACCATCAAGGGGAAAACCGGCACTGGGTTGATTTAAAATCAATTGACTCTGATGTAATTGAGGCAACGATCTCCATTGAAGACAAACGGTTCTATCAACATTTTGGTTTTGATGTCACTAGAATTGGTGGGGCAGTCGTAGCCAACTTACGGGCAGGATCTATGGCCCAAGGTGCTAGTACACTCACACAACAGTATGCCAGAAACCTTTATTTAAGCCATGATAAAACGTGGGTCCGGAAGTGGAACGAGCTGCTTTATGCGTTACGCTTAGAAATGAATTATAGCAAGGATCAAATCTTAGAAGGGTATCTAAATACTGTCTATTACGGACATGGGGCTTATGGGATTGAGGCTGCTGCGCACCATTATTATGGGAAACCAGCGAGTCATTTATCACTTGCTGAAGCGAGTATGCTCTCAGGGATTCCAAAAGGGCCAAGCTATTATTCTCCTTTATTTGATTTGGACCGGGCTAAAAATCGTCAGGCCATTGTACTGCAATCAATGGTGGAAAATGGCTATATTACTCAAGTTGAAGCAGACGAGGCTTATGAAGAACCACTAGATTTTATTCGTGATGAACTCGACAGCCCTTCAACAGTAGGACCCTATTTTCAAGATGCTGTTGAGAAAATTTTAGTGGAGGAAGTTCAAATTGACCCAGCATTATTTGAAGCTGGTGGCTTAAAAGTGTATACAACACTTGATCCTGACATGCAAAAAGAAGCTGAGTATTGGGTTGATGAAATCATGCCTGACTCTGAACTCGAAACAGCATTAGTTGCGATGGACCCACGTACCGGCGATGTCAAAGCGCTTGTTGGTGGAAAAGATTATGTAAAAAGCCCTTATAACCGGGCAACAGAAGCAAGAAGAAGTCCTGGGTCGGCGTTCAAGCCGTTTCTTTACTACGCAGCACTTGAAAATGGCTTTACAACAGCTTCAACGTTATTAAGTGAGGCAACCACATTCCAAGTCGATGATGGCCGCTCAACTTGGTCACCGACGAATTTTAACGATAATTATGCCGATGATTTCATAACATTGCTGCAAGCAATGGCATTCTCGGATAATATCTTTGCCGTCAAAACCCATCTCCTTTTAGGAATGGATAAACTTATTGAGGCTGCCCAACGCGTTGGTGTCGAAAGTACACTTGATGAAAGACCATCTCTAGCTTTAGGAACATCTGATGTCGGAATCGCCGAGATGGCGCGAGCTTACAGTGCCTTTGCAAATGGCGGAAAGAGAGTTGAGCCTCGCTTCATTCGTAAAGTCGTTGATGCAGAAGGAGAAGTGCTATACGAATCAGAACCTGAACTCGTACAAGTGCTTGATCCAAAGCTAGCCTTTATTATTACAGATATTATGACGGGTATGTTTGATCCATATTTAAACGCACACGCATCCGTTACCGGTGGCTCGATTTCTCACATAGTAAATCGGCCGGTCGCAGGAAAATCTGGTTCAACTGAATTTGATAGCTGGATGGTCGGTTATACACCACAGCTTGTCACAAGTGTATGGGTTGGCTATAATCAAGGCCAAAGATTAAACCACTCATCAGACGGCCAAAACGCGAAAAAGATTTGGGCAAACTTTATTGAGGGGGCATTGGAAAATCAGCCTGCGCTAGATTTCCCTATTCCTGATGGTGTTGTCGGCGTAGAAGTTGACCCAAGTAACGGGTTACTAGCAACTGAACACTGCCCAACACATCGAGTCAGTTACTTCGTTGAAGGAACCGAACCGACAAAGGAATGCCCAAAACCAGCTGATGATGGTGAACCTGTTGAAGCCATTGATGAGGAAACACATGAGAAAGAAAATTTTATCGATCGTTTTTTTAAATGGTTTGGTCATTAAAAAAAGACGGCTGTTTCTTGAGGGGCTTTAACATAACCCCAATTAAGAGACAGCCGGTCTTTTGTAAAATCTAGCAAAAAAACTACTCTCCAACGATTATGGAAGTAGCTTACTGAAAAATTGAATTTAAATGAAAAAGCGCAAGGAGTGTCCAATTCCTTGCGCTTTTTCGTGTCCTAGTATAAATGTGCGTTTATACTTCCTTCAGTTTACTCGTAATAAACAAAAAGCTCAAGGGTCGCAACCAGTGTTCAAAAATCTTTCATAGTTTTTTGAAATTAGGTCTTTACAAAAAGCGAAACACCTGCATAATCAGTTTGCAAAAAAGGCCACTGAAACCCTTTTAGCAGATTCAAGGAAGCAGCATTGGCTCCACACGTTGCGCGCCTGCTATGAGAAATCCACTCATAGCAGGCTTTCAAAAGATTGCACCGGCTTCGCTCAATGCTTCGGTTTAATACCAAAAGGCAAAACCGGCCTTTTGGTATTAAACCTCTAGCGCGGTGTGGAGTTCTTTGTTTGAGTTGTTCCACATTTCTTCATTGTGTTCTTTTAAGTAGGTAGCGAGGATTGCTTTTGATTTGTCGTCCATTTCGTCGATTAAAATGTGGCCTTTTAATGATTTATCCATTTTGTTGACGTGTTCAGGCAAACTTTTGTAGCCTCTTCTAATTTCTGTGTCAACAGTCATTTCACAACCTGCTACTCCAGCGTAATATGGCTTGCCGTCTTTGTAATTGATTGTTACCCATACGAGCCAATAGAGCTTGCCGTTTGGAACCTTTTCTTTATCTGGAAGGAATTTAATCCTTTTCTCAATCGCAGAGCGAGCGTGTAGTGCACCCATATCAACGAAAGCTTCCCCTTCAGCTGGATCAATGAATACTGGTGATACATTATCAAGGTTCATAACCCCTGCGCCATAACCACCATGACCATCCGTTGAGTCATTGCTTAAAATGTTAAATCCGCCCGTTTTCTTTTTTAAGTTATCATTATTTAATAAGTCCATATTCTTTCACCCTTTCCCCTTTTTATCTTATTACTAATTTTATCACAGTGCTCCCACTTCTACACCTACAACTGCTTACAGAATTGTTCGACAACAAAAAAAACAAAAACCCACTCTCCTTAAAAAGGATGTGGGACTCTCTTTAGTGTGCTAGTTTGCGAAGCATTTCGATAAACTGGTAGGCTTTTTCTATGTCATCTTCTGTATAGTTTGATTTCTTTTTCAATGTAAACACTTTCTCTTTTACTTCATCACGTGATAGTTCCTCGAAGTACAAAAGCGTCGATACAAGCTCCAAAAAACGTGAGCTTTGACTGTTTAATTGATCTACGAGTTCCTGGATTTCGGGCAAATCAAATTGATATAAATCTAGAAACTTTTGGCCTTCACCGGAAAGGACATAGCGATACTGATAGTAGTTTCCTTTATCCTCTTTATTTTCACTGACAAATCCTAAGTTGCACAGCTCTTCTACCCGTAAGCTTAGTTCTTCTGAATACGGTCCAAACATATGAAATTTAAAACGCTCCGAAAATGGCACGTCCATTTTTTTTGCAATATAAATGATCTTTTGCAGCTTTTTCCGTCCGATAACCTCTCCTGCTTGCAAAAAAAGTGCCATTACATTTGCATGATCCTTCAGCAACGTTCGTTCCCCCTTTATCCTAAACGTTCAGTAACTCTCTAATCTTCTTTTTAACGTCTTTATGCTCACGCTCGTCCTCTAAATAGTCAAGCGGAAAATAGAGTTTGTGATCGGTACGCTTTTTCCCTGATATTGCTTCGACAACATCAGATTCCCTCGACAATTCACGCAGTTTCCCATTTGGCATAACTAAATGAATCGGTAAGCGCTCTTCCTCTTCACCTGGTCGGTAGAAATCATACGGGAGGTCTGAAGATGAATCAATGACTAAATAATAGTCAGGATTTAAGTTCGCTTTTCGGAATAATTCTTGGAGTACCGGCCAGTCATTCATGCTTAAATTCGGATTAAATTCGACATATTTAAATAATCGTCTATTAACGAATCTTACACAAAGATCACGCAAAATGCGATCCTCTTCTTCTTGCCAAATTTGAAAATAATAGAGAGTTATCGACTCATCTAGCCGTAAATAATCGTTCAAGCTCCCTTTTCCATTAAAAAAGGAATAAAAATGGTGTGGCTTATGTTTAAATTGGTAGCCTTGTTCATGTAGTTCTTTTGCTCGTTTAAAAATTTTGCTTAAAATGACTTCGGCACTGCGCGTTACTGGGTGGAAATAAACCTGCCAGTACATTTGGTAGCGACTCATTATATAATCTTCGACTGCATGCATCCCACTTTGTTTAATTACGACTTGATCCTCCATTGGACGCATGACACGCAAAATTCTCTCCATGTCGAAATGCCCGTAACTAACCCCTGTATAGTAGGCATCACGTTGGAGGTAGTCCATTCGATCAGCATCGATTTGGCTTGAGATAATGCTTGTTACGAGTTTATTAGAATACGTCTTCTCAATAACATCCGCAACCGCTTGAGGAAAGTCAGGGCCAACATTTGAGAGGACTTCGTTCACTTCTGTATTTCCTAGGATGATTTGTCTTGTCCACTCTTCGTGATCTGTATCAAACACTTTTTCAAACGAATGCGAAAACGGCCCGTGCCCGACATCGTGAAGCAGCGCTGCTGCCAACGTCAACAGACGTTCATTTTCATTCCAATGAGGGCGTCCTTCAAACACTTCAAGAATTCTTCTTGTAATTTCATACACACCGAGCGAATGGTTAAAACGGGTATGTTCTGCACCGTGAAACGTCACATATGTTGTACCGAGCTGTCGTATCCGGCGCAAGCGTTGAAATTCCTTTGTGCCAATTAAAGCCCATATCAGTTCATCACGCACATGAATATAGCGGTGAACTGGGTCTTTAAATACTTTCTCTTCTTCTAATTGACCGTAAAATGGTTTTGTCATGTCCGTTCCTCTCGTTTTTCAGGTAATAGTACTTCCATTATAACGGAACAAAGCAAACATGTCAGGGGTCAGTCCCCTCTTTAGTATAGTAAAGAGGGGACTGACCCCTGTTCAATGCTGTAAAGCGACAAACTGGGGTCTGACCCCAAAAATCCCAGTTACCACAGCAACTGGGACTTATTTTTTCACTTTTTTCAGAACTTTTTCGATCAGATGGTCTTCATCTGGTGCTGCTACTGGGCGATTGTTCACAAATGCAAACGACTTTTTTCTTCCTGGTCCACAGTATGACTGACAGCGAATATCAATAGTTGCTTCTGCATCCACCTTTTTCAACCGAGGAACAAGTGTCTTAATATTCGTCGCTTGGCACTCATCACAAATACGAAATTCATTTGCCATTTTCCTTACTCCTTCTTATGCAATTATCTATATGTTCAACGTAATTATCTACTTTTAAACCATCAACTAGTATAACATAAACTTCGTCATTCGCAATCAGATCACGCTGGAGCAGTATTTGCTAAAGAAATCCTTTTGAAGGCCCTGTTAACCAATCTCTTTTCCTGCACCTCATCCTCATCACCCAGTCACCTCCCCTAATTTTGTTAACAAAGCATTCGTACATGTTATAATAATGACCATGACTAACGAACTAATAGGAGTTTCAACATGAACAAATCTAACTTACAACTAGTCTCCAACATTTGGCGCTTGCTTGACCATACAACGTTTGGCCCCGACTTTGATGCATTGCAATCATTTGCTTACGATGACACCCTTTGTACGTTTATCGGCCAGCACGACGAGACTGCTACAATCCGAACATGGGTCCACCACGACACAATTGTCCTTGGCATCCAAGACAGCCGCCTTCCAGCTATCCATTCTGGACGCACGTATTTGGAGTCACAGGGCTATCGCGTTATTGTTCGAAATTCAGGTGGGCTCGCTGTTGTCTTAGACAGTGGTGTCCTCAACATTTCGCTTATTCTAAAAGAGGAAAAAGGATTTTCAATCGATCATGGCTACGAGCTGATGTACGCCCTCATAAAAGACATGTTCAAAGATTATCCAGTTCAAATTGATGCTTATGAGATTGTCGGATCGTATTGTCCGGGTAGCTTTGACTTAAGCATTGGCGGAAAGAAGTTTGCTGGCATTTCACAGCGCCGGATTCGTGGTGGGATCGCTGTTCAAATTTACCTTTGTGTAACAGGCAGTGGCAGCGCACGAGCTGAGTTAATCAAGCATTTTTACGAAAAAGCGGTAAACGGAAAAGAAACGAAGTTTACGTACCCAACTATCAAACCGGAAACAATGGCTTCATTGAATGAACTCCTTGATGAACAGTTTACAATTGCTGATATGATGAAATTATTATTAGTAACTGTTCAAAAGCAAGGTGTTCAGTTCACGCTTCACCCATTTTCCGAAGAGGAACAACGGGTATTCATTGAGAATTATGAACGCGTGACAACCCGCAATGAAAAAGCATTAACACGATAAATAAAACGCAGCACACTTCTGTTCATTAACAACAAAAGTGTGCTACTATACGAATAGAATCTATTTTATTATAGTTTGTAGTCAAGAGGTGACAGCATGTTAAAGAACTTTCTAGCAGATGACTCTATCGTAAACAAATCTACTAGAACAATCTATGAGTATATTTATCAGTATGGTCCGATTACACAAGCAAAGCTATGCGAAATGACGAAATTAAAGCGTTTGAAAGTAGCACGTATCTTAGATGAGTTACTCGAGGAACATTATATTGAAAAAGCCGGGTATGACAAACCATCAGGTGGTCGTCCTCCCCTTATTTATCAAGCGAATGCTCGAAGTGGATTTATTATTAGTGTGCATATAACACGAATAAGTACAAGAATCACTTTATTTGACCTTTTTCTAAATCCATTAAACGAAACAACTTTTTCAATGACAAAGAAACATACCCCAACCGTTGTTCTTACAAATATTAATGCGACAATTCAATCATTCATGGAAAACCATCACTTTACTTCTGATGAGTTATTAGGGGTAGGAATTGCTACAGTTGGTCCTTTAGATGGCGAAAAAGGGATCATCTTAAACCCTGAACATTTCTTAGCACCTGGTTGGGAAAACGTACCGATTATAGAGATGATAAAAGAAGTTCACCCGGTTAACGTCTTACTCGAAAATGCCACTAGCATGACCTCTTTAGGGGAATATAAATACTTACGCAATTCTCACAAAAACATTCTTCATTGCTTTAACGGTTGGGTATTTGTCTGTGGCATTATTACTGATGGTAAAATTGTTAAACCTGAATACGGTAATGCGACTAGTTATGGGCATATGGTCATTAACCCAACTGGAAAAGCATGTTCCTGTGGAAGTCGAGGCTGTGTTTCCACCTATTCAACATTACAGGCAATCCTAAACAATTTAAAAGAAAGTCACCCAAATCTGTATAACGACCTTAAAGATCATGAACAATTCATTTCAATCGAGAAAATCATTAAACGATTAGCGAATGAAAAACAAGCACAGGATGTTATAAAAGAATCTGCTTACTATTTTGGGATTGGTGTAGCAAATTTAATTAATATTTTTCAATCAAGTGTTGTCGTTTTAGGTGGCCCTTTGGTTCAGTGGATGCCTAATTACTATGAAGAAGCAATCCAAACAGCAAAACAATTTATTGCCTATAACAAAGAAGTTACGTTTAGCAAACAAAAAGATACATCTGCAGTCGAAGGCATTGCTGTCGCTGTTTTGCAATCTTTTATGAGTAGTGACCTTTCTGAAAATTCGATTTTATAAAAAAAGTTCTTGATAAAATAAAAATCGTCCTTTACAATGATCTCAAAGGGAATCAAAAACTCACTACTTTTTTTTACTCACTTTAGTTCAAAAACAACAAAAGGCAAGCGGAATTTTTTTTACTATCTTTAGTTCAAAAAGAACAAAAGGTAAAATGAAGCTTAATCTTGTTACACACCTTCTTAAGGTGAAGAATCTCGTATCGTTTGAAAGCGCTTTATAACATTTTTAGTATTTTTTTTTAAAAAAGTACTGCTAAATTAGCTAAACCATAGTTTAATAAAGTTTGGAGGAAAATGAGATGAAAATTAAATTTTTAGGTACTGGACTTCCTATCCCCAACGTTGATCGCGTCGGTCAAGGAATATTAATCAGTCACGAAGGACACAACGTTCTTTTCGATTGTGGCCCTGGAGTTAACAGAAGACTATTCGAAGCAAACATCAGTCATAAGGACATCAATCACCTTGTCTTTACTCACCTTCACTGGGATCACTTTGGTGACTATGATGCATTTGTTCAAACTGGATTTGTCACAGATCGCGAGACACCTATTAATGTATATGGACCAAACGGAACACAAGAAGTAACTGACTTACTCTTCAAAAAGGTCTATTATCGTGATCTTATCTACAGAAGAGGGATTCGTGGCCCAGGCGCTTGGAAAGAACCAAACGTTACAGAGGTATTTGGAGGTCATCAATTCACAATCGGACCGTTCAACATTAACGTATTTCGCGTCCACCATGGTGAGTATGTTGATTACTCATTAGCTTACCGAATTGAATGCGAAGGAAAGTCAGTTGTCATTTCAGGTGATACAGCCCCTGTTCTTGGCTTTGCTGACTTTGCGAAAGATTGTGATGTTCTCATCCATGAAGTTATGGCAGGAAAGCCACCTTCAAAGTTTTTACAAGAAGCAAGACCAGAATTAAACGCCGAGCAACTAGTAAATTTAATGGGACATTGTTCCCCAAGACAAGTAGGAGAAATTGCGCGTGAGGCAAACCCTAAAAAGCTTGCACTCATCCACCTAGCACCTAATTTGCCAAATGATCTAATTGACCAAGTCGCTGAGTATTATAAAGGTTCAATTGAAATTACACAAGACTTATCAGAGATCGATCTAGCAACAGATTTATCAGAATTAAAAGTTTAGTCTATTTATTCTAAAAGCAGGGGCCTCTAAGGCCTTTGCCTACCCTACTAACAGGAGGAATCAGAAAAATGAATCGAAAGCGCTTACGCAATTTTAGCATCTTTTTACTACTAACAGTCATGGCAGTGATCATTGCAGCATGTAACAGTGAACAGTCTGAATCGGGAGGCAATGGTTCTGAAGATGAATTGTCCGGCAGTGTTCCTGTTTATACTTCAGGTACCGGTGGCATTCTTTATATATTAAATGCTGGTATTAGCAACATCTTCAATACAAATGACTTAATGCCAGGAGTTCAATTGGTTACAGAAGCAACAAGTGGATCGACAGAAGTTATGACCTTAACATTAGAACGAGGAGCAAGTGGCCGTGCTGCACTAGGTGCCAACTCTGCACCTAGTGTGTACAAGCTATACGAAGGAACTGAGGAACACATTCCAGGAGAACATCCAAACATTCGTGGTATTGCGAATTTAGGTTATGCCGCTGTCCATGTTTTAGTTCGTGAAGATTCTTCGATTGAAACATTTGCTGACTTAGAAGGAAAACGTGTCGGTGCAAGCCCAGGTTCAGCTCCTGAGTTATTTTTAAAAGAATTGCTATCAGCTGGCTATGGTTTAGAGGAATCTGATTATAACATGTTGCCTTTAGGTTACCAAGAAGTACAAGACGGCCTTCAAAATAGAAGTATTGACGCTGGTATCGTTATGGGTTCAGTTCCTGCTCCACTTGTAAATGAAGCAGCTTCTATGACAGATGTACGCATCCTTACTGTTGAAGAAGACGTACAAGAAAAGTTCCTTGAAGTACACCCGTATTATAATTTCAGAACAGTAGATTCAGGTACGTATGCTGGTCAAGATACGGATGTAAACATTGGTTCACTTGACCTTCTTATGTTTACAGACAAAGATACATCTGAAGAGTTAGTTTATAACTATTTAAAATCAATTTTAGAGTATCAAGATCAGTTTACTGACCTGCATCCTTCTGCAAGTGCTATTAATGAAGAAACAATTAATGAAGGAATTCAAATCCCTCTCCACTCTGGAGCTGAAAAATATTATAAAGAAATAGGAATTCTAGATTAATCCTTTGTAATGTGACTGGTCTTATCTGAATTCATAGTATGTAATGGCGCAATTTTTGTCCATTACATACTATTCAATACACCTTAAGAGGGGTGGAAAACAATGAAAATGATTTTAGCTCGTACAATAAGTGTTTTAGCCATTGTAATGGGGTTATTCCACCTATATGCTGGAGGAATTCAACTATTTCCAGCCACTCAACAACGCGCCGTTCATATCGGTTTTGCTTTAGCACTTATTTTCCTACTTTATCCAGTAATACGAAAAAAGCCTGATGATGAAGAAAACAATATACCAAGTCCATTGACAAACTCTTTTACTCTTGCAATGAACATTGTACTAGCTTTGATGGGATTGTATATTGGAGCCTATATCTTCTTTAATTATTTAGATGTAGCAACTCGTTTGTTTGCTCCTTCGACTGCGACTGTTGTCATCGGAGCGATGCTCATTCTTTTAACATTAGAAGCTTCACGAAGAGTTATCGGCTGGTCATTGCCGATCATTGCTATCATCTTTTTACTCTATGCATTCTTAGGTGACCGTTTGCCACTAATGTTCTCTCACACCGGTTTTTCATTTGAGAGAATTATTACGCAAGTCGGCCTTAGTAATGAAGGAATACTCGGAACGCCACTCGGAGTATCAGCAACATACATTGTTTTATTTATTATGTTCGGGTCATTATTAGAACGCTCAGGCGCCGGGAAATTGTTCATTGAACTTGCGATGGCACTTGTAGGAAGGTTTAGAGGTGGAGCGGCCAAAGTATCTGTTACCGCGAGTGCTCTCTTTGGAACAATCAGTGGAAGCCAGGTTGCAAATGTGGCAACAACAGGAGTTTTAACAATTCCTCTTATGAAAAAAGGTGGTTATAAACCTGCCTATGCCGGAGGAGTTGAGGCTGTTGCCTCTACCGGGGGAATGTTTCTTCCACCTGTTATGGGGGCCGTTTCATTCTTAATTGCAGACTTCCTTCAAGTTGACTATATATATGTTGTCATGGCTGCGATCCTACCAGCCTTGCTTTACTTCTTTGCTGTTTTTATGATGGTAGACTTACGCGCAGCACAACTACCTAAGGACAGTGCTCAAGACTTAGAGGTACCTGATCTAAAGAAATCGCTAAAAGATAAAGGACACTTACTACTTCCGTTAGGTGTGCTTATCGTCTTATTGCTAGTTATTCAAGTTAGTCCACCACTTGCAGCATTTTGGTCGATTCTTTCGATTCCAGTTTTCAGCATGCTTCGCAAACATACAAGAATGGGCATTCGCCAAATTGTTGAAGCAGTTGAACAAGGGGTTAAATTATCTTTAGTGGTTGCAGCCGCAACAGCCTGTGCCGGTATCGTCATCGGCGTTGTAAATATGACAGGTATGGGGCTAAGATTCTCAGGGTTATTGATTGAATTGTCGGCAGGAAACTTATTCGTCTTATTAATTTTAACAATGCTTGCTTCTATCATCATGGGAATGGGACTACCTCCTGTAGCTGCCTACATTGTCTTAGCGATTCTAGCAGCTCCTGCAATGGTTCAGTTAGGTGTTTCTCCAATGGCTGCACATATGTTCATTTTCTATTACGGAACACTTTCAGCAATCACACCACCAGTCGCAATTGCTGCCTATGCTGCTAGTGGTATTGCAAGGTCCGATGCCATGAAGACAAGTCTATACGCTGTACGGTTAGCTGCTGTTGCCTTTTTAGTTCCATTTATGTTTGTGTACGGACCATCGCTTCTTATGGAAGGGTCGATCGTATCCATCATCACAACGGCTATTACAGCATTCATCGGCGTATTCGCGCTTGCCGTTGCACTAGAAGGCTATTTGAAACAACACATCTTAGCCATTTCGAGAGTCATTCTTTTTGTCGGAGCACTTTTATCCATGTTTGTCGGCTATGCAACCGATCTAATCGGGATCGCGCTGATTGCCGTCACCTTGCTCATTGAATTAAAAAGAAAAAACTCGGCTAAAGCTGAAAAAATCAGTGCTTAATCTATCATAAAAAATGCTTGGATACCAGTTATCCAAGCATTTTTTTATGACAATTTGGCACTACAATCAGCTTTTAGAAAGACTGATTCGCATACTTTGTTGTTTTTGGGCTTGCGTGTATTCACATGTTCGTTCCATTTCGCTCCAGTCAACTCGCACCCGCTAGGAGGTGCCGAGCCTCCTCGGCTGCGCCTGTGGGGTCTCGCCCCTACCTCTAAATCCCACAGGAGTCGAGTGACTTCCGCTTCATTTCACTACGAGTAAAAACTTTCTAATAGCAACAATCTTTACGATAACAGCCTTTAGAAATAAATAGATTTTATAATACACAAAGCAATAAATAAAAAGCCGTTGATGGCCCAATTTTCTCCATCAACGGCTTCTCTATTACCAGCGTCTTATTTCATTATAGAATGTATCACGTTCAATCGGTGTTCTGTTTGCACCTTTTACTAAGTGAATAAGTTCATCTCGAGTTAATCCAGCTGGACTCAATGCTCCTGCAGCATGGCTAATTCGTTCTTCAACGAGCGTACCATGCACATCGGATGCTCCAAATGATAAAGCAACCTGTGTTAATTGTGTTCCAATATTAATAAAGTACGCTTTAATATGATCAAAGTTATCTAGCATCAAACGACTAATCGCAAGTGTTTTTAAGTCCTCTACCGCTGCTGTTCTGCGTTTAATTCCTGCCTTCGTGCTCTTCGGTTGAACGGCAAGTGGAATAAACACATAAAACCCTTGTGTTTTATCTTGAATTTCTCTAAGCTGTAGCATGTGCTCAATGCGTTCTTCAATCGTTTCAATTGAACCGTAAAGCATCGTCGCATGAGTTCTCAATCCTAGGCTATGGGCAACTTGTTGAATTTCAAGCCACTGATCTGTTGTCGCCTTCCCAACGCCCATTTTCTTACGGTAACGTTCAGATAAGATCTCTGCACCACCACCGGTTAATGTATCCAATCCAGCATCCATTAACGTTTGTAGAACTTCTTTATAGCTTAAGCCACTTAGTCTAGAGAAGAATTCAATTTCAGCTGCTGTATGGGCTTTAATGGCTACATCCGGGTAATGCTTCTTCAATGTTCTAATACAGTCGACATAATACTCAAACGGAACATTTGGATTATGACCACCAGTAATATGAAATTCGCGAACATTCGGGTTGATGTTTTTCTCAACGTACTCAATCATTTCTTCAGGACTAGTGGTATAAGCACCTTCGTCCCCTTCCGTTTTCTTAAAATTACAAAAAGCACACTTCGCTTCACATACGTTTGTAAAATAAAGTGTCATATTTTGAATAAAATAAACTTGATTTTGGTTCTTTCTATAATTCACTTTATCTGCAAGTTGACCAATTGTTAACAAATCATCAGATTGATATAAGTAAATACCATCTTCTTTTGTAAGTCTCTGACCTGCTTCGACTTTATCTGCAATTTCCTTTAGTCTATTATCCGTACTTACTACTGTATTCAATCTATTTTCCTCCCGGTAGGTCTTTTTCAATCAAGTTAGATCGATTCTCCTATCATTATCAAGACTCTATAACTATAATAATAACGTCAATAAGGCCATCTTCATGCTATGCAGTCATGTAAATGGGACAACCCCCATATACTATAAAACTAACAATCTATCTACTACTTAAAAGGAAATACTACTTTTTTCCAAAACAAACAAAAGGTTAATAACTCATGTATGTAGTTAAGTTTAACTAATTTCCTAAAGTTATGCAACATCCCTGCCCAGTGTATTCCGTACAGTCAAACGTAACAAACACTCCCAAAAAATTGCTATACTATTGGTTATAACAAGCAAAAAATAGCTTTTCAAGTTAAAGGCAACACCCTGTCACACCTTAACGAGAAAGCCCTTTAAATCTAGGCGCTATACCTAAAGAGCTGCACAATCTTTTTCTTTTAAAACACAAAAACTGAAACTTTTGCCCATTATGAACAAAAGTATAGTAAACTATAATCAGATACAGAAATCTCGGAAGACGAAAAAGCATTTACCAACATTTACATTTTCCATTTGAGCAAACTCCATTGCTTGCAGATTAAGGAGGGTATTTTTTATGTTTAACAAAATGAACAATCAGCTTAGTATCGATTATAATCAACAGACATTAAAAAAAGATTTAATTGCTGGTTTAACAATTTTTGTCATGCTTGTCCCACAAGGAATGGCCTACGCAATGCTAGCTGGTGTTCCTCCGGTTATGGGATTATATGCATCAACGATTCCGTTAATCATCTATGCGTTGTTTGCTTCCTCTAAACACCTGTCTGTTGGTCCTGTTGCTATTACATCTTTGCTCGTTTTCTCCGGTGTCTCTGCTCATGCAGAACCTGGAACTTCTAATTTTGTTTCGCTCGTTCTCATCCTGGCCTTAATGGTAGGAGCTATCCAATTACTACTCGGCATCTTTAATATTGGATTTATTGTAAAATTTATACCTCATTCGGTCTTAAATGGGTATACATCAGCTGCCGCGATTGTCATTGGTCTTAGCCAATTAAATCATTTATTAGGGATTAATACTGGAAATTACTTGCAGGTTCATCTTTTGCTCATAGAAGCTGGCAGAAACATCGGAGGCATTCATTGGATTACCGTGTTGTTTGCTGCAGCCAGTATCGTTGCTCTACTCGTTCTAAGGAAGGTATCACCTAAATTACCTGGAGCGTTAGTCGTTGTGGTTGCATCGATTTTATTCGTTTACTTGCTTGGCCTCGATCAAACAGGGCTAGCGATTGTCGGGGATGTTCCACAAGGCTTTCCTTCATTTGAACTACCAGTGATAACACTTGAGATGATTACACTTTTATTTCCAATGGCACTGACAATTTCATTAATTGCCTTCATGGAATCGTTGGCCATTTCAAAAGCAATTGCTCGAAAAGAAAAGTATAAAATAAACCCCAATCGAGAACTGAAAGCTTTAGGGCTAGCAAATATCGTCGGCTCATTCTTTCAATCGTTCCCTGTAAACGGGAGCTTTTCTAGAACGGCCGTTAATCACCAATCAGGAGGAGCAACGCAAGTAACATCAATCATTACTGGTCTTTTCATTATGATTACCGTGCTCTTTTTCACTTCATTTTTCTACTATTTACCGAATGCTGTATTAGCTGCCATTATTGTCGTTGCTATTTACAAATTGGTTGATATAAAAGAAATGAAGCACTTATTCCAGGTAAAACCGTTTGAAGGTGGGATCTGGGTAGCAACTTTTTTTGTCACTTTACTAATTGGAATTCAATGGGGCATTATTATGGGGGCACTCTTCACGCTCTTACTTTATATTAAACAAAGTGCACAGCCGAATATTGTTGAAATTGGTTATGTAAGAGAAGACAGTGTGTTTCGAGATGTAAGCCGCTATCCAGAGGCAAAAACATCAGATGACCTACTCATCATTCGAATTGACGCGTCGCTTCACTTTGCCAATATTGCCTTTTTAGAAGAGAAAATAAAATCATTTCATCATAACAAGCCAAAAGCAAAATGGATCGTTCTCGAAATGTCAGGTGTAAACGATATTGATACCTTCTCCATTGATATGTTAGAAGAACTGATTGAAGATTACCAGAGACGAGGCGTTACCGTCTTGTTTATGAATATGAAAGGATCAATAAGGGATACCGTCGCCAAAGTAGGATGGGATCAAAAGTATCAAGAGCAAATGAATCGTTCATCTGTAGAAAAACTGCTTAAAGAGAAAATCATCGTTCCGATTTACACGTTAGATTATTATATATAAGAGTCAGGAGAAAAAGGTACGGTTTTTACCTTTTTCTCCTGACTCTAAGCCATGTGTGGAGCCGCCGTATTCTTTTAAGTTTTTTGAACGAACTTCTCAAAAAGCGCACGGCGTGTGGAGCCATGGCCTTCCTGCCCACCAATAAACAGCATAGATAAAAGTAACAGCTCAATTTTGGGGGCAAGTTACATAACAGGGTATCTTACATTCATAGCATACAAAACGCACAGAATAAAAAAATTCTGTGCGTTTTCACTCTTATTTGAATTTAATTAACGCTCACCTTTAGTACACTATTTCAAGTAGATTCTTTGTTCAATAAAACACTAAATCAAGAATAAAATACTCCATATTATAAACAATAAACACGGATATGATTAATAGAATAAGACTCGTTATATACTGTTTAGAATTCTTGAGGTATCTCCACTCCAAAATAGACTGAAACCCAACTAAAACAATCAATAAAAAAATCCAATACCACTTCATATAGCCGAATAAAGTATCATTCATATGAAAAAAAGGCAGTATACATAAAAAAAGAATTAAAATAATACCTCTTCCCCAACGATCTACCTTTTTACCAGCAGTATCCGTAATCTTTTTCTTTTTTACACCAAGTAATTTATTTATCCCTTTTTCTAACAGTAATATGAAAATTGCAAGAAGAAAAATAATGAGTAAAACCCTTGGAAGTATGAGAAACATACGTACATTCCCCCTTTTCTACCCTCACCATACCATAAACTCCCAATTAGGAGATACCCTACGCTCATTGCTTAAAAAGAAACAGCCAAAGGTAAAAAGCGACCTTTTTATTCGAAGAAGTGGCAATGGCTTCTCGCGTTGCGCGCCTTTTATGGGAAACCCACCCATAAAAGGCTTAAAAGATTGCAACGGTTTCGCTCATTGCTTAAAAAGAAACAGCCAAAGGTAAAAAGCGACCTTTTATTCGAAGAAGCTCGGCAATGGCTTCTCGCGTTGCACGCCTTTTATGGGGAAACCACCCATAAATGGCTTAAAACATTGCAACGGTTTCGCTCATTGCTTAAAAAGAAACAGCCAAAGGTAAAAAGCGACCTTTGGCTGTTTCTTTTTAGTTCATTACTTTTTGGTTGATTGCTTGCATGGCTGTGATTAGTGATAGTTTATAGACATCATCTACGTTACATCCACGTGATAGATCATTTACTGGTCTATTTAGTCCTTGTAAGATAGGTCCAATTGCATCGTAGCCACCTAGACGTTGAGCAATTTTGTATCCTAAGTTCCCTGATTCAAGGCTTGGGAAAATAAAGACGTTTGCTTGGCCTTGAAGAGGTGAGTCTGGGGCTTTCTTTTGTGCTACAGCCGGTACAAATGCTGCATCGAATTGGAATTCTCCATCAATTACTAAGTCAGGTCTAGCTTCTTGAGCCATTTTTGTTGCTTCTGAAACTTTTTTCGTTTCAATTGAAGAAGCAGAACCTTTTGTAGAGAAGCTTAGCATCGCTACTTTGGGATCAATGCCAAACACCTTTGCCGTTTCAGCTGTTGCAATTGCAATTTCTGCTAGTTCCTCATTGTTGGGCGCAATGTTAATCGCACAATCACCAAAGACGAACTTTTTGTCTTCTTTCACCATCACAAACACACCTGAAGTACGCTTAATTCCTGGTTGTGTTTTAATAATTTGTAATGCAGGTCGTACCGTGTCACCCGTTGAATGGGCCGCGCCACTCACTAAGCCGTCTGCTTTATCCATATATACAAGCATTGTTCCAAAGTAGTTTACGTTTAGCAATAGTTCGCGTGCTGATTCCTCAGTTTCTTTCCCTTTACGACGTTCAACAAATGATGCAACCATTTCATCAAAACCAGCATAATTTTGAGGGTCAATAATTTCTACGTTACCTAACTCAACTTGATGCTCAGCTGCTTTTCTGCTTAATTCCGTTTCATTTCCGATAAGAATTGGCTTAACGACGTCATCTTTTGCTAATCGGGCAGCAGCTTCTAGTACACGCTCATCTGTACCTTCTGGTAAGACAATCGTTGGTTTATGTTGTTTGACTTGATCTTTAATTTCTTGAAAAAGATTACTCACTATTGGTTCCCCCTATTTCTAGCGTTCAGTTCTATATATGTTAAGGATACCCCTTCTGCATGCAAAAAGAAACCATATCTGTCAAGTTCACTAAAGTGTTAATTTTTCTAAAAATTATAATGTTTTCGCTTACATACTATCTACATTAAGCTTTTTCGTATAACATCATATTTATTATGACCTCATCTTTAGTGTTTATGTACTTCCGAACATATTCAAAAAGGGAAGGTCGCCTTTTTTGGCGCTGGTGTCTTGCGGTGGCTTCTCTCGGGGCGCGTCTCTGTGAGAAAGGCGCTCACAGAGACTTTAAGTTCTTGCCCCGGCTTCGCTCATCGCTTATTCAAAAGATATTCAAAAAGGGAAGGTCGCCCTTTTTGAATATCTTTTGAATCTTATGGTATAGTATTTTTGATACATAGTTATTGTTAATGCGATTGATTATGATTAAAGGAGTGTTTTGAATGAGTGAAGCTGCAGTTACTTTAGATGGTTGGTATTGTTTACATGATTTCCGTACAATTAATTGGCCTGCTTGGAAAACGATCTCAACGGAAGAGCGCGAGCAAATTTTATCGGAATTCCATTCGATGATTGATAAATGGGAACAAACCGAAGCAAGTGAGCAAGGGAGTCATGCGATTTATTCCATCGTTGGGCAAAAAGCTGACTTCATGTTGATGATTCTTCGTCCTACAATGGAGGAATTAAATGAAATCGAGACTGTTTTTAATAAGTCACGTCTTGCTGAGTATACAATCCCAACTTATTCTTACGTATCAGTTGTTGAGCTAAGTAACTACATGGCTGGTGACAGCGATGAGGATCCTTATCAGAATGAACATGTTCGTTCTCGCCTTTATCCTACATTGCCAAAAGCAAATCATGTATGCTTCTACCCGATGGACAAGCGTCGTGAAGGTGACGATAACTGGTATATGCTTCCAATGGAAGACCGTCGCTCACTTATGCGTAGCCATGGCATGATCGGACGCAGCTATGCTGGGAAAGTAAAGCAAGTTATTACTGGGTCTGTCGGTTTTGATGATTGGGAATGGGGCGTTACATTATTTGCCGATGACGTTCTGCAATTTAAGAAGCTTGTTTATGAAATGCGCTTTGATGAAGTTTCCGCTCGTTACGGTGAATTCGGATCATTCTATGTTGGAAACATTTTAAATCCTAGTCACCTATCTAAATACTTTCACATATAACATTACATAACCACATCTTCACTATAAGTGAGGGTGTGGTTTTTATTATAAACGAGCAAAGTGGTTGCCTTTTTTGGGAGGCGTCCCTTTGCTTTTTAAAAGACATTCAAAGTTGTTTTTTTAAAAGAAAAGTCAGTTTTACTTCACAGGCTAGAGAAAAAAACGTATGCATACGCCCCTGTTTACGTTCATATAGTGGAGTAACTGCACCGTCTACGGCAAATCATCCTTTTTTTATTGTGGATGCAGTTTCGTTTATTTCTCTTACTTAACAACATGAATGTCAACTTTGATTGGAGGTGAACGGATGGCTGTTATTAAGGCTAATTCCAGCGACATCGATATGCTTGCTAGATTGATGCGAGCGGAGGCTGAAGGCGAAGGCGAATTAGGGATGCTGATGGCAGGAAACGTGATGGTTAACAGAACGAGGGTCCGTTGTCTAGATTTCGGAAACGTGAATTCGATTCCTGATATGGCGTTCCAATCTCCAGGTGGGTTTGAAGCTGTACAGAAGAGTTATTTTTATCAGCGGGCTCGTGAGAAAGATCGGCGCCTCGCACGTCGTGTAGTCAATGGCGAGAGGTTCCATCCGGCTGAGTTCTCTTTATGGTTTTTCCGACCTGAAGGAGCATGCCCTGCACAATGGTGGGGTCAATGGAACTCAGGCAGATTCAAGTTACATTGCTTCTACAACCCACTTCAGTCTGAGTGTGCAGAAGTATTTGGAACGTATTAATTAACTAAAAAAGGGGCGATCAATGTGCATCAACAACAACCGTGGTACCCACAAGACCAATCGACAACTGGATTTGGGCAGCAGCATCAGCAGGCTCATCCACAACATCATCAGGCATTTCCTCAACATCAGGCACCAACTCACCAACCGGGGCAAATGCCATTTCCAGGCCAGCAGCCTTTCCCACAATTTCAGCAGCCGTTACAGGTGCCACCAATGCCACCACATCAGCCATTTCTACCTACGGCTCCTGGAACGGACCCTGGGATGCTGCCACTAGAACAATCTTTTATCGAAAATATCCTTAGGTTGAACCGCGGAAAAATCGGCACATTTTATTTTACTTATGAAAATAATCCCGAATGGAATGCTCGGGTCTACAGAGGAATGGTAGAAGAAGCCGGTCGTGACCATATTATTTTAAGTGACCCAGAAACAGGTCAGTTTTTCTTACTTCTTATGGTTAACTTTGATTTTGCTGTTTTCGATGAAGAACTCGAGTATGACTATCCTTTTGGTCAACCGTTAGCTACTTATTCACCACGACCTGACAATTCATAACGAACAGAAAGGGGTGACTACAAAGTCACCCCTTTCTCTTTATCTACAGCCCTCTCACAACAGCAATCCCTAGCAATATCCATCCAATAATAAATGCCACTCCTCCAATCGGTGTAACCGCACCAAGCTTTGTCACACCTGTTAAAGCCATAGCATACAAACTCCCAGAGAAAAGAACAATTCCAATTAAAAAGCTCCAACCAGCACCGTTCAAGCCTGGTAAAGGGTACTTTAATGCAATTATGCCAACAGCTATGATAGCTAATCCATGAATCATATGATACTGCACACCTGTTTGATAATTTTTCATCATACGTTCTGTTAACCTAGGCTCCAACCCATGTGCACCAAAAGCACCAATCATGACAGAAAGAGCCATTGCAATGCTGCCTATTAATATGAATATCTTCGCCAACTCATCCAACTCCTTTTAGCGTTCATAGAAGACCTTATTTCACAAAAAATTTCTACTGCTCATGTTTGATCTTACCATATATGGTTAATCGCATACACTTAGCTCTTTGACAAATCTCAAAAGCGCAACACGTGAAATATCAAAGCCAATTGTTTAAAATTATAAAAAAGGGAGGGTCTAAAAAATGAGTTCTGTAAATGTTCGTCGCTACACGCTAAATGATTATGAGCAACTGTTGGACATAGAAAAGGAAGCCTTTCCACCTCCATTTCCTGAGGAATTATGGTGGTCACGTGATCAAATTGCCTCTCATGTAAATACATTTCCTGAGGGTGGTATAATCGCTGAAATTAACGGTATTGCTGTTGGTTCAGCTACTTCATTACTCATTCGCTATGACGGCAAACCACACACATGGGATGAAGTTGCAGACCATGGTTTTATTCGGAAAAGTCATAACAATAATGGTGATAGCTTGTACGGCATTAACCTTTGCGTAAGACCGAGCTACCGAGGAAAAGGGATCGCCGGAGCTCTTTATGAAGCACGCAAAGAGACCGTTAGACAACTAGGGTTAAAACGTTTTGTGGCCGGCTGCCGTATCCCTAATTATCATCAATATGCTGATCAACTTGACGTTGAATCTTATGTAAAATCAGTAGAAGCAGGAACAATAAAAGACCTTGTCCTAAGCTTCATGCTAAAACAAGGCCTAACACCACTGCAAATATTACCGAATTATTTAGAAGACGACGAGTCGCTCAACTATGCTGTTCTTGTCGAATGGCAGAATGACCAACTTGCTTAGAGTCACAGGAAAAAGGCAAGAGCGGCCTTTTTCCTGTGACTCTAAAAGTCTAGTAGGTTGCGTTCTTTTTCGTTGATGGTTGGTTCTGTTGTTGTTAGTGGTTTTGACATTGGCATAGGTTGAGCTGGTGGGGTGTTATATGTGTTTGATTCAGCCAATCGTTCTTGTGGTTGTTGCTCTTTCGTTGGCGTTGTGCCTTTTAATAGTTGACAGTACGCTTCAATCACTGCCGTCGTTTCTCTTATCGTTGTTTGATCTCCGTCTTGAAGCCCTTTTCTAAGCTTCGCCACTTGTGTGTCTATATGGTCGCAAATTTGGTTTGCCGGAATGTTCATTTGGATTCCTCACTTTCCTAGAGATGAAGACCAAAAGGCAAATTCGCCCTTTTGGATCTTCATCTATTTTAGCATATTGGGCTCGTCAACAAAAAGGAGGAACTAAGCAAGGCCAGTGAAAAAGGTAAAAAGCGTACCTTTTGAAGATCTAAGGAAAACAATTGATCTAAAGGCAGGGCGCTCAGGTAGTTTCAGGAAGGCCATGGCTCCATTCGCCGTGCGCTTTTTGAGAAAATCACTCAAAAAGCTTAACAGAATACGGCGATTCCACACATGGCTTCAAGGCCAGTGAAAAAGGTAAAAAGCGTACCTTTTTCACTGGCCTTTTTCTTTTGGTTTCCTGGATGAGAAGATTGCTTTCACACCGGCTATATTCACACCTTGGTTAATCAAGGTTTTGATTTCGATAAATCGTTCGATGTCTTCTAATGAAAACATTCGCTGATTTCCTTCATTTCTAGTAGGTTTAATAAGTCCTTGTTCTTCATAATAACGAATTTGTCGGGCAGACAAATCCGTCATCTCCATAACTACACGTATGGGGAAATATGCTTGCCTTCTAGGAATATCTGACTTCATTACTCCCCTCCTCCTTCGCTATTACTCTTTCACTTTGTTAATTTTCCTTTGGCCAAATACGAGTAAACATCCCTCAGAGTTTCAAAGCCTTGTTCCTTCGCAAGTCGAATGTTTTTTTGCCACAACTGTGCTGTAACAAGAGCATCTTCTAATGCATGATGCCGTGTGCGCACAGGAATTTCATGATAAGCACAACATTCATCTAATGTAATTAAATTACTTTCTGGAGTTACAATTTTCGTTAAAAAGGATGTATCAATAATACGGTGCTGAAAGGTTGATCGTAAGGTTTGCCATGTCGCATGAGACATAAAGCGCTTTTCATGTGATGCGTGGTGTGCTACTAATGTCGAGTGCCCAATAAACTCATAAAAATCAGAAAGCACATCAACTAAAGGCGGGGAATCGTTCAACTCTTCTATCTTCAAACCCGTTAGTTCTAAAATTTCAGGAGACAAAGGGGATGAACATTTCACAGTTGAATAAAACACATCATGTGTAAAAATCGTCTCCCCCTTCATTTTCACGGCCCCAACAGACAGAATTTTGTCACCTTTATCAGGGAAAAATCCACTGGTCTCCAAATCAAAAATGATGAACATAAGCTCAGAAAGTGGGTGGTCGAGAACATCCTCTTGCTTTAATTGACGCTGAATATGACGTAATTGCGACATTCTCGCTGCATCAGACTGCTGCTGAAGTGACGTATAGACGTTTGGACTTATTCGATTCGACAGTTGTTTAACTAGTTGCATCATGTTATTAATCATAGTCACTCACCCTTTTAACAGCCTCTCTATATTCTGATACAACCTATGCCCTTCCCTTATCCACCTTTTTAATTGCTTCCTTTCCAATTTCGTTAAACGTTCAAAGGACAAATAATGAATGTTTTCATAACTAGAAATTGATTTTTGCCAGATGATTCGTTTCTCGAGCAGTTCTTCAAATGAGTTTTGCAACAATTTTACATTGTCGTACTTACTTGGCAATTGTTGAAATCGCTCAACCGTTGAGGTTACATAGATTTCTTCTTTTAGAGCAAGTAGCCTCAACCCGTTTACATAGGGAAAAAGGACGATCTGTTTAAAATCAAACTTTCCTTTATGACTACCTTTTGTCTCTACAAGCAATTGATTAAACGGGCCAATCCCTCTTTTTAATCTTCCTGTATTCTCCGTAAATCGTTTTAGTAAGTGTGGTTGAGCGCGAACTTGTTGAAAGAGCATTCGTTTCAAGTCAAGAAGCAGTTCATGTTTGCCGTAAATAGAGCGAGAGTCAAAAAACGTTAACGTGTAACGGAGAGTTTCCCATTTATCTTCCTCCATCCATGTTTTCAATTGCTCCTTCCACCTCTCGTAGGAACAACACCATTTCGGACTAGAAGCCATTACATTACCATCACAACGCTCGTAGCCCACCTTTTCAAGAGCGTAGACAATATCCTTTCCTAGTTTAAGAAAGTACGTCCGATCCCCTTCATCATCACTATCATATATGAGGCCATGATCTTGATCACTCCAAAACGATTGCTCGAGCCTCCCAGCACTACCCATTAAAAAGAAAGTAAAGTGAGCGGGCGGTTGGCCCCACTCACTTTCTGCCTTTTTCAGAGCGAGACAAAGCGCTTTATTCATAATCTGTTCATGACTATTTTGAAGAGAGGCTGAAGTATGCTCCTGATTATGAATGGTCTGAATACGTTCATCATACAACTTCTGAAGTTGTTCCTCCCATTCACGTTCACTTAAGAAAGAATAACTCTTTGCCCCTGTCATCCTTATGCACCTGTTTTTTCGTTGCCAGGCATGCTTTCAGGATATCCATAGCTACCATGCTCACTCAGGTCAAGACCAACAATTTCTTCTTCCTCAGATACACGTAAGCCTCCACACACTGCTTTCGTTACAAGTAATAAGATGTACGAAGCGATAAAAGCGAACGCCCCACAAGCAACAACACTTAATACTTGAACACCAAGTTGACCAAGTCCACCACCGTAGAATAACCCAGCACTTCCTCCGTTCATTGCTGCAAGCTCAGGAGTTGCGAAGAAACCAGTTGATACCGTTCCCCACACACCAGCAACACCGTGAACAGAAAGTGCAAATATCGGATCATCTATACGAGCTTTATCAAAGAATTTCATTGAGAAGAATACGATCAAACCACCGACAATACCGATAACGACTGCTGCCCATGGAGCAACGAATGCACATGATGCTGTGATGGCTACTAGACCTGCTAAAGCACCATTTAACATAGTTGGTACATCAGATTTCCCTGTCATTGCCCAAGCAATAAATAAGGCTGCTACTGCACCAGCTGCTGCTGCCAGCTGCGTGTTTAATGCAACATATCCAAAGAATGCATCTGCTACTTCTAACGTACTACCTGCGTTAAATCCGAACCAACCTACCCAAAGAATCAAAACCCCTAAAGCTGTGTAAACTTGGTTGTGTCCAGCTAACTCATTTGCAGAACCATCTTTATTGAATTTCCCAAGACGAGGCTTTAATAAAATTGTAGCTGCTAAAGCTGCCATTGCCCCTGTTAAGTGAACTACTGTAGAACCTGCGAAATCTTGCTTTCCTAATTCAGCTAACCATCCGTCGCCCCAAATCCAGTGTGCAACGATTGGATAAACAAAAGCTGAAAATAGTACTGCGAATACGATGTACGCTGATAATTTAGCACGTTCTGCAAATCCACCAAAAGCGATTGTTAATGCGATTGCTGCAAACATTACTTGGAAGAAGAAATCAACCGACCCAACTAACCCTGCTTCAGCTGTTGAAAAATCTCCAAAGAAGAAATCGGACATTCCGATAAAGGCATTCCCTTCACCGTAAGCAAACCCCCACCCTACTGCCCAATAGACAAGTGAAGCGATCCCGACTGTAAAGATTGTTTTTCCGGCAATGTGGCCAGCGTTTTTCATACGCGTTGAACCTGCCTCTAAAAGGATAAACCCACCTTGCATGAAAAGAACTAAGACTGCGCAAATCATAACCCATAAATTATCCATAAGTGCTAATTCAGTCATTTCTTCTGCCCCCTTTAAAATGTATACACGTTAGCGTTAAAGAAGCTAACATCTTTTGTTAGTTCTTATTATACGGACTAAATATTCTGAATCTACTATATTGTCAGATATCCTTACATACTTTCTAACCAGGGCGTTCGTCATGAAAAGGCTTACTCCCTTGCCATTTCTAGCATTTTTTAGATAATTAAGACACAAGAAAAACCCCACTTATTTTTACTGTGTAGGGTTCACATAAATACAGATCTGACACAAAAGACCTTAGTCACTTATCTCCCATTTAATCACTGACTCGCCACGATCTGCTAATATTTGATTGATTCTTGAAAACGGGCAGCTACCAAAAAAACCTCTTCTTGCTGAAAACGGGCTAGGATGTGCCGATTCAATCACAGCATGGTGCTGATTTGTAATCAAGTCACGTTTCGACTGTGCATGCTTGCCCCATAAAACAAAAACAACTGGCTTTCTGCGATTATTTAATGCTTTAATGACGGAGTCGGTAAATAACTCCCATCCTTGACCTTTATGAGAAGCAGCCTCCCCTTTTCGTACGGTCAACACTGTATTTAAAAGCAAGACTCCTTCTAAAGCCCAAGCCTCAAGATTTCCATGACTTGGCATCGCACAACCAAGATCTTCTTGCAGTTCCTTATAAATGTTTTTTAAAGAGGGAGGAACCTTCGCATCTTTTTTTACCGAAAAACTTAACCCATGCGCTTGATTTTCACCATGATATGGATCTTGACCTAAAATAACGACCTTTGTTTCATGATAGGGCGTATAATGAAATGCATTAAATAGATCATTTCGGTTCGGGTAGACAATCTCATTTTCATATTCTGATTGCAAAAAGGCCTCAAGCTTTTGGTAATACTCTTTATGAAACTCTTCTCCTATGATATCTTGCCAATCATTTGTTATCACTTTCATTTTTATACCACCTTTGTGCCCTTTAGTTTAGCACAAAGTGAAAAAGTCTACAGCAAGATTACCAGTTCGAGAAAATTCCTTTCACCATTCGAGCAACAAGCCTTGGTGCATATAATAAAATTTCAATAAAAAAGCCAATGACATCAGGTATCCACAAATATTTGTCATCATTTCTTTTTCTTTTCTTAGCCATTTTGTAGTGGTCCCTTCTCTCTTTTATTATAGTAAAACAAAATTATTGATATTTTTTGGATTCATTGCTTAATAGATGTTTGCTCTGGCTAGAGGTCGGATTTATTTTACTTTAAGATGGTAGGTTCGCTCTCTTTAATATCTCTTTGGTGATGCCTCTCTGTTTTCTCTGTCTTCACGGTTCCAGTCGTCCTCTCTGATACCCTCGTTTCTCGCCTTCTCTATTTTCAGGGTTCCAGTCGTCCTCTCTGATACCCTCGTTTCTTTCCTTGTCTATTTTCAGGGTTCCAGTCTCTCTCTTTTGAATCCCTCGTTTCCCTCCGTCCCCGTTTGCAAGGCTTCATCCACCCTCACAGAAAAAAGAGAGATCACTCTCTCCTGTAAAGCGTCTTTCCGTGTGTGTTCAGCGCTTGTTCTAATGATGCTGCTGTCAGTTCTTCCGTAGAGTGAAGATGAAAATGCGCTCTTGTTAAAGATGGCTCCTCCCCAACCCCGACAGAAAACATGTCAGTTTTCAAAATTCCTGTTAATCCTGCCTCAGCATCTTCTATTGCGACACAGGCGCTCGGTTCGACTTCAAGCATCTCTGCTGCTTTTAAGAAGATTTCTGGGTCTGGTTTGCCTCGTGTCAAAGTTGTGACATCGACAACTCCTTCAAAAGAATCAATTAACTCTAGTTGTTTTAATACGCGACTAGCATTTTGACTTGCAGATGCAACAACCATCGGCGTGCCTATTTGCTTTAATTCGTTAATAAATGAGCGAATACCTGGCTGGCTATCCTCTCTTGTCAATTCACTAAGTAACTTTATGTAGTGGGCATTTTTGTCTTCACAAATCTTTTCAAATTCCTCAGATGTTACTTCGGTTTCTGACCGATCAACAATTGCTTGAACCGTTACACGTCGGCTTAAGCCTTGCAGCTGTTGGTTCCACTCTGTACTGAAGCTGACACCAAGTTCGCTTGCAACTTTCTTATTGACAATATAATGCAAATGAACTGTATTTGAAATAATGCCATCCATGTCAAAAATCACTGCTTTTATTTGTTTCATTATGGCTCCTCCTTTTTATTTAGGAAACCGAAGAAGTTTCCATAGGCTTTTACAGATCAGTTGTGTAAAATATAGTTACATCATTGAGAGAGAGGAAGTTTAAACTATGCAACAAAAAGAGCATCAGATTGGTGTAATAGCTGCAATTTGTGCTTATCTTATATGGGGAGTCCTTCCCCTGTATTGGAAATTATTAGATTCCGTCTCAGCATTTGAGGTCCTTGCGCATCGAGTTGTTTGGTCATTGGCTTTTATGATACTCATTTTAGCGGTTACGAGACAACTACGTTCAAGCTGGAGGGAAATCATTTCGATTTTTACACAGTTACGATCAGCAATCGCTATTATTTTAGCATCTATTTTTATTACGGTTAATTGGTTTGTTTTTATTTGGGCTGTAACGAATGATCGAATTATCGAAGCAAGTTTAGGTTATTACATAAACCCGCTTATTAATGTTCTTTTGGCGTTCGTCTTTCTGAAAGAGCGTTTTACCCGTTGGCAAGCCATTTCGCTTGTACTCGCCTTTACCGGCGTAGCCATTATGACCCTTTATTATGGTGTAATGCCGTGGGCAGCCCTTCTTTTAGCACTGTCCTTTGGATTATATGGATTGATTAAGAAGTTAGCAAATGTAGGCGCGATGACTGGACTAACAGTTGAGACGTTGTTAATGACTCCGTTTGCTCTTTTGTTTCTTTTTTGGTTTTACACCCAGCCTGGGTATGACGCAGGATTCACTTCTCTGCTTTCAAGCACAACTTGGTTACTAATCGGTGCTGGTGTTGCAACAGCGATACCGTTGTTATTATTCGCTGTTGGGGCTAGAAGAATCTCACTTTCTCTGATTGGCTTCCTCCAGTATATCGGCCCGACGCTTATGCTATTTCTAGGAATCTTTTTATTCGAAGAGCCCTTTTCATTAGCACAATTTATCGCGTTTCTATTTATTTGGATCGGGTTGTTTATTTTCACAACTTCCAAGACAAATCTCTTCAAAAAAAACACCGAAAAATTGGTGTCCGTATCGAAGGTATAGTAGTTTTGGGCCAATTCTATAAGAGAATTGGCTCTTTTTCATTTTGCCGTTACATTTACATTCAGCATCAAAAAGCAGTTGAGAAATAATTCTCAACTGCTTTCTTTCTAGTAGATTAAAATTTGTTTTGATAAGCTGCAACTTCCCAGTTTGTAACAGCAATTCGGAAGTCATCACACTCAGCACGTTTTAATGCGACATACTCATTAAAAGCATGATCTCCAAATGTTTGTTTACCAATTTCACCAGCTTCAAAGCGCTCAATCGCAGCTTCTAGACTTGTAGGAAGGTTCTCAATTCCACGAGCTTCTAGTTCTTCTTTGCTCATTTCAAAAATATCAGCATTTGTAGCTGGAGAAACTGATAATTCACGATCGACTCCATTTAAACCAGCCGCAGCAATGATGGCAAATGCAAAGTAAGGATTCGCAGATGGATCTGGACAACGGATTTCAACACGAGTTCCCGCGCCACGAGTTGCCGGGATACGGATTAATGCAGAACGATTTGACGCAGACCATGCGATGTAACAAGGCGCTTCATATCCTGGTACTAAACGCTTGTAAGAGTTTACTAGAGGATTAGTTACCGCGACGAAATCTTTAACGTTTTCCATTAGACCTGCAATGAACTGATACGCTTTTTCAGATAAACCTAGATCATTTGACTCATCATAGAAAGCATTTTCTTGTTTCTCATCATCAAATAATGAGATGTTAACGTGCATGCCACTTCCATTTTCGCCAGCAAGAGGTTTAGGCATGAACGTCGCATGATAACCAAATTGTTGAGCAACTGTTTTAACAACCCACTTGTACGTTGTTGCAGCATCTGCAGAACCTAATGCATCTGCATATTTGAAGTTAATCTCATGCTGACCGATCGCAACTTCATGGTGAGATGCTTCAATTGTAAAGTTCATCATTTTCAATGCTTTATAGATTTCAAGACGAACCTTCTCACCAAGGTCTTTTGGAGATGGCTCAAAGTATCCACCTTTATCTTGTGTATCTAAAGTCGGTTTTCCATCCTCATCCGTTTTAAATAGAAAGAATTCAAGCTCTGGGCCTACACTGATAGAATACCCTTGATCTTTCGCGCGCTTAACTGTTTTTTTCAAAACGTTACGAGGGTCTCCATCAAAGTCAGACCCATCAGCTTTTTTTACACTACATAAGAAACGAGCTTCTGAATAGCCTTCTTGTTCCGTCCAAGGTAGTACAGCAAATGTAGATAAATCTGGATCTAAGTAAAGGTCTGATTCATTAATTGGAGTGAACCCAGTAATAGAAGAACCGTCGAACATTACCTTTCCATCTAACACTTGATCTATTTGTTCAGCAGTAACCGTAACATGCTTTAGTGAGCCTTCAATGTCGACAAATTGTACGTGAAGAAGTTCTACATTCTTTTTCTCAATCGTTTCCTTAATCGTCGCAACTAAACTTTCCCTTGTCGGTGTAGATATTGCCATTTCTAAACACTTCCTTTTCATGTAATGATATGTGACATCAACTTGTTATGTTTACTTTAGAATGTTACGAACATTTTCGCAATTACTATGTAAGATAATCTAACAAAGAATCTAAAGTACCATTTTTCGTTGAGTTGTCTTTGTTTGCATCATAACAGGAATGAAAAGGTTTTCACTTATTTGAAATTTTATTAAATGGTTAAAATAAAAAGTTGACTCTTGTGAGTCAACTTTTTATTTTAATTATGCGTTTTTCGTTCTGCGTTGGCCGCCAGTGTTACTGCGTCCACCTTGTCTACGAGATGAACGATCATCTTTGCCACGGTATTGACCTTGGCCTTTACGACGGTCATCACGACGTTTGCGATATGGCTTCCCAGCGCCACTACCACCACCATCACGACGCTTTTTGGCACGTAATGGTGCTTCACCCGTAAGGCGAATTGGCGTTGTGTCAGGCTCTTTTGTTAACAGCTTTAACGCTGCTGCAAGGGCCGTTGTTGCATCTGTTTCTTGAAGTAGATCCTTTGCAGCTTTTCGATAGTTATCTGCATCACCACTAGCTACAAGTGAGCGCAATTGTTCAATTGCTAATTCTTGCTGACCTTTAATTGCCTCTTCAAATGTCGGCTTAGCGACTTTTGTCATCTTCTTCTTCGAAACTTTTTCGATTGTTTTAACGTGGTCCATTTCACGTGGTGTAGCAAATGTCATAGCTAAGCCTGATTTTCCAGCACGCCCTGTACGCCCGATACGGTGAACGTAGCTTTCAGGATCTTGTGGAAGGTCAAAGTTGTAGACATGTGTTACGCCACTAATATCTAATCCACGAGCTGCAACATCAGTTGCAACAAGAACGTCGATTAAACCACCTTTAAACTTGCGCAGCACGCTATCGCGCTTCGCTTGGTTCAAATCACCATGGATTCCTTCAGCACGGTAACCACGTTTGATAAGTGCTTCTGAAAGCTCATCAACACGTCTTTTCGTACGGCCGAAAACAATCGCAAGCTCTGGAGTATGAATATCCATGAAACGGCTTAATGCATCGAATTTTTCTTTCTCATGAACTTCGACATATTGTTGTTCAATATTCTCCATCGTTACTTCTTTTGCTTTAACAGCAATTAATTCCGGATTGGACATAAATTGTTGCGCAAGCTTTTCGATACGCTTTGGCATTGTTGCTGAGAACAATAGCGTTTGGCGCTCAGTTGGTACTTCTTTTAAGATCGTTTCGATGTCTTCGATGAAGCCCATGTTAAGCATTTCATCTGCTTCATCAAGGACAACTGTTTCCACTTCGTTAAGACGAATTGTTTTTCGTCTCATATGATCCATTAAGCGACCAGGTGTAGCCACAACAACGTGAGGCTTGCGTTTTAAATCAGTGATTTGCTTACGCATGTCCTGGCCACCATACACGACAACCGTACGAACGCCTTTATGCTTACCAAATTTAACGAGTGACTCTGCGACTTGATTCGCAAGCTCTCGTGTAGGGGCAAGGATAAGTGCTTGAACATGTGGCTCTTCTACATTAATACGGTTAATAAGCGGTACACCAAAAGCACCTGTTTTACCTGTACCCGTTTGCGCTTGTCCGATAATGTCTTTCCCCTCTAATGCTGTGGGGATTGTTGCTGTTTGTATAGGTGTTGCTTCTTCAAATCCCATTTCTGTTACTGCTCGAACCACTTTCTGATCCAAGTTAAAGTCATAAAAAGTTGCCAAATATATAATCTCCTTTATCGGTGAATTCACCATGTTTCTAAATAGAAAACATCTCTAATACTATCATGTCCAGCACCACAGCACAATATGTATTTTTTTTAAGAGGGGTCAGACACCTCTTTATTACTGTAAATAGTTAAAGAAGTGTCTGACCCCGTTACCCTACACGGTATAGTCTGGCTTCATATGGTTGTAGCGCTTTCTTTGATCTTCCTCTCCCTCCACTCACGAGCAACAACTCTGCTTTTTTGGCATCATGTAAAAGGGGCAAATCAAAGTATGTTTTCTCAGCAAAGAGATTCACAATCACTACATATTGCTCATTGTCTAAAGTCCGTGTATACGCATAAATCTGTTTGTGATCTTCAAGCTCCAACTGATAGGTCCCATAAATTAGGGCTTCATGGGATTTCCTTAGTGTAATCATGTTCTTATAGTGGGTTAAAATGGAGTCTTTTTCTTTTCGCTGCTTCTCAACATTAATCTTTTTGTAGTTTGGATTAACGTGTAACCATGTCTTCTTGGCAGTAGAAAAACCAGCTTGCTTCTTACGATTCCACTGCATCGGTGTACGCGAATTATCACGTCCTTGCTCCCAAACGACCTTCATCACGTCATCATGATTTTTTCCAGAACGCGTTTCGAATTTATAAAAATTTTTCATCCTCACATCATCGTAATCATCAATTGAGGGAAACTTCACATTCGTCATCCCAATCTCTTGCCCTTGGTAAATAAAAGGCGTTCCTTGCATAAAAAAGTACATAGTTGCAAGGGCCTTCGCACTTTCTTTCCAATACCTTTTATCATTGCCCCAAGTTGAAACACTTCTTGGCTGGTCGTGGTTTTCCAAAAAGAGCGCATTCCAACCACGACCTTCTAAGCCTGTTTGCCATTTTGTTAGCGTCGTTTTAAGTGCTGGTAAATCGAGCTTTCCCCCTGTTTCCTTCCCCCATAAATCCAGATGCTCAAATTGAAAAATCATATCGAAAGCGCCACGCTCTTCACCTACCCATAAATCTGCTTGCTCAACACTAACCCCGTTTGCCTCACCAACCGTCATGACATCATATTTGTCAAATGTTTCACGTTTCATTTCTTGCAAGTATTCATGAATCCCTTCACGGTTCATATGACCTTCAAACGAAGGAACAAAGTCTAACTCATCAGGGTTAGGCAAGTCAGGCAGCCCGTCAATTTTTTTAATATGAGAGATCGCATCCACTCGAAACCCGTCAATTCCTCTGTCCATCCACCAGTTCATCATCGAGTACAGCGTATGGCGTACATCGCTATTTTCCCAATTCAAATCCGGTTGTTTTATCGAAAAAAGATGCATGTAGTATTGACCTGTATTTTCATCGAATTCCCATGCCGGTCCACTAAAAATCGACTCCCAATTATTAGGTTCACTCCCATCCGGTTTCGGATCACGCCAAATATACCAATCTCGCTTTGGGTTCTCTTTTAATGTACGCGACTCGACAAACCAAGGGTGTTCATCTGATGTATGGTTGATGACTAAATCAATAATCAACTTCATCCCACGACGATGAACCTCTTTTAGCAGCTCATCAAAGTCTTCCATCGTGCCAAACTCCTCCATAATATCTTGGTAATCACTTATGTCATAACCATTGTCATCATTCGGAGATCGGTACATCGGGCTGATCCAAATGACATCAATTCCAAGCTCCTGGATGTAATCCAACTTCTGAATGACTCCTTGAAGATCACCAATTCCATCACCATTTGAATCCATAAAACTGCGCGGATAAACTTGATATGCTACTGCTTCCTTCCACCAATACCTCTTCATATGATCCCCCCCATTTTAGTTGTGTTCTGACATTTGATGAGATTCATATACCGTCAAGTGAGAATCTACATTGGCTAGCGCAGCACCCATCATTACACCTGCGACCACATCATCTGAAATCGCTCTGTATTTTGCTAAGCCCCCTCGTAACAACGGCTGAAACAATGCCATTGCCCACTCGCCCATTTTTTCACCAAAACGAAACTCATTACGCTCACCTACTAACAAAGACGGACGAAAAATATGTATATGTTCATAATTTAGTTTCATGACTGCTTTTTCCATTTCCCCTTTTACCCGACTGTAAAAAAAGCGTGAGTTTACATCTGCACCAATCGCTGAAACAACTAAAAACTGTTTAGCCCCTTTTTTTAAGGCTTCTTCGGCTATTTTCACTGGGTATTCGAGATCAACTTTTTGAAAAGCTTCTTTTGTTTTCGCCTTTTTGATCGTCGTCCCTAAGCAACAAAAGACATCATCGACAACTGGATAATCATCTAAATTGAGTGAATCAAACGCTCCAATTCGAGTAAACATTTTTGGGTTTTTGATATCAATCTCTCTGCGAGCGAAAACATATATTTTCTCATATTCATTTTGGTCCAATAACCTTTTAACAAGCGCACGGCCTACTAACCCGGTAGCCCCCACAACAAGTGCTGTTTTCTCTTTCATGAAATTCACTCCTTTTTTAAATCTTTTTATAAGCTTTAAACAATAGATTTTCTCAACAACGAAACGATCAGCCGTTCCAATTCTAAAAGAGTAGGCACTCGTACATGAAAAACCCTCCACTGGTTATATTATGAAAAGAAATCCATATCGGAGGGATACATATGTCAGATGAATTCACATTAACAAATTCTACCATGCCAGAAAAACCTGAGCCGTACTGGCGTAATTCGCTGCATCTACCTGCTTTTCCTGCGCTTAATGAAGATATTGAGACCGATATTGCTATTGTTGGTGGTGGCATATCTGGGATTACAACTGCCTATCTCCTTGCAAAAGAAGGGAAAAAGGTTGCTTTACTTGAAGCAGATGTTTTATTAAACGGGACGACTGGTCATACAACTGCCAAAATCACTGCTCAACATGGCGCCATTTATAACGAATTTATTTCCCACTTGGGAGAGGAAAAGGCAAGGCTTTACTATGAGGCTGCGACAGATGCCCTCCATTTCATTGAAAACCTTGTAAAAGAAGAGCAAATTGACTGTGACTTCTCCAATGAAGATGCCTACTTGTACACTACTACGAATCGTGGTGTGAAAAAGCTCCAAACAGAACATGAAGCCTATCAAACGCTAGGAATTGATGGTGGACTTGTTGATTCAATTCCATTGAAACAACCCGTCAAGTCAGCACTAGTCATGAAAAACCAAGCCCAGTTCCATCCACTTAAGTATCTTTCTTTTCTGGTCAATAAAATCAAAGAGTACGGTGGGAAAATTTATGAAAATACCGTTGCTGTTGATATTAAAGATCGTCCAAAACCAACGATCATGACGAGACAAGGCCCGAAAGTAACAGCGAACCAAGTCGTCGTTGCTTCCCACTTTCCTTTTTATGATGGTGGTGGCCTTTATTTTTCAAGAATGTATGTGGAGCGTTCCTATGTGATAGCTGCAAAAGTTAAACAAGAGGAATGCCCTGATGGAATGTATTTAAATGTTGACTCTCCTTCACGCTCCCTTCGTTATACGATGCAAGACGGTGAAAAGCTCGCCATTATCGGTGGAGAAGAACATAAAACAGGACAAGGGATTGATACGCAATATCATTATGAAGCACTTGAACAATTTGGAATGGAACTGTTTTCAGATTTTGACATTCAACACCGTTGGTCAGCTCAAGATATAATCACACTTGATAAAGTTCCTTATATCGGAAAAATTTCTAGACTACATCCGAACGTATTTGTTGCAACTGGATATCGTAAATGGGGAATGACAAACGGAACGATGGCGGGTCTATTGTTAAGCGATTTAATTACCAATCGTGAAAATCGTTATGAAGTGCTGTACCGTCCATCTAGATTTCTTGCAGACCCAAGCGTGAAAAAGTTTATTACTCATAATGCAGATGTAGCAAAACAATTGCTGCAAGGCAAGTTCGATAAAAATGAATTACATCCAGATGATGTAAAACGTGACGAATCTGCGATTATGACCGTCAATGGAAAACGCGCTGGTGCTTATCGTGATAAAGATGGACACCTCCACGTTGTCGATACAACGTGTACACATATGGGTTGTGAAGTTCATTGGAATCATGGCGATCGTACATGGGATTGCCCATGCCACGGGTCAAGGTTTTCCTACGAAGGCGAAGTCGTTGAAGGCCCAGCCAAAAAACCACTAACCAAACTTGATAAATAGGGGTCAGACACCTCTTCACCACACTATCGTGTGAAAGAGGTGTCTGACCCCCGTCTGTTTATTTTTTCAGTTTTGCCAGGGCATCGGCTAGGGCTGTATTCGCAAATCCTTCATCTTTGTTTTGCTGTTTCATATAATTTTGTACTTCTCGTTTTGACACTTTTTTATTTTGGTTCTTCTTTCTTCGTTCTTGGAACGTTGAAAGCTTCTCTTTATGCCCACATTTGCACACAAACGTTTGGCCCTCGCCTTCTCCCCAAAGCTCTAATTTCTTTTTACACTGAGGACAGCGTGCGTTCGTTGTTTTCGCAATGTTCTTTTTGTAACCACAGCTAGGGTCCTGACAAACGCGTCTTTTCCCGTGCTTCGATTTGACCTCAAGCAACATCTTCCCACATTCTGGACAAGGACTTCCTGTCACATTATCATGCTTAAATTTCTTCTCACTTTTCTTAATTGAGCTAACAATCTCAGTCGCATACTGTTTCATCTCTGTGACAAACATCGATTTCTTCAACTGGCCTTTGGCAATTTGCTCAAGCTTTTGTTCCCACTCTGCCGTTAACGCAGGTGATTTTAGATCAGCCGGAACGAGATCCAAGAGCTGTCGTCCCTTTCCTGTCACATGTAAATACTTTTCTCGTTTCTCTACTAAATGGGTATTTAAAAGCTTCTCAATAATATCAGCACGAGTTGCTACCGTTCCTATTCCACCTGTTTTTCCAAGTGTCTGAGCGAGCTCCTTGTTATTACTTTCTAAATAAGCACTTGGCTTCTCCATTGCTTGCAACAAAGTTCCTTCCGTTAGTCGAGGTGGTGGTTGCGTATGGCTTGCAGCAACTTTCACTTCTTTTACTGCTAATTCATCACCAACTGCTAGTTTCGGCAGGTCATTATCCTTTTCCTCATCATCTTGATAAGAGGAATCATCGCTATACACAACTTTCCACCCCAAGCTTGTCATCCTTTTTCCTTTTGCCGCAAACGTTTCACCCTCTGCAGTTGCTGTTACCGTCGTTTGCTCATATTGATACGCTGCAAAAAATGCTGCTAAAAACCTACGCACAATTAAGCGATATAGCTTATTTTCCTTCTCACTCAATGCATTCGGACTAGGAGATTGTTCAGTCGGAATAATCGCATGATGATCAGAAACGAGTTTATCATTAATAAACGGCAAGTTTTTATCAATTTTAACGCCTTTAAGCTGTGAAACAATTTTACGGAATGGTTGAACATCACAAGCTTTGACTCTCTCTTGCAACGTTTCTACCATGTCCGAAGATAAATATTTTGAATCTGTCCTGGGGTACGTGATCACCTTATGCTGTTCATACAATCGCTGGATCACTTGCAACGTCTCTTTCGCTGAATAACCAAAAATCTTATTCGCTTCCCGTTGCAATTCTGTTAAATCATACAAACCTGGAGCTGGTGTCTTTTTCTTCGCTATTTGAACATCTTTTACGTTAAGGGTACTTGATTTAACGCGTTGTTCAATCTCTTCTGCCTTTTTCTCTACAAAAATACGACGCTCATTCGTCTTTTGATCAACCCACTGAAACGATATTCCATTTTTTGTTTTAACTGTCACCTGTTTATATGGAACTGGTTTGAACGTTTGAATATCCTTTTCGCGCTTGGCAATCATCGCAAGTGTCGGCGTTTGCACCCGACCACATGAAAGTTGCGCATTAAATTTAGTTGTAAGCGCGCGTGTCCCATTGATGCCGACATACCAATCAGCCTCTGAACGAGCGACGGCCGAATGATACAGTCCTTCAAATTCTCTCGCATCTTTCAATTTTTTAAAGCCTTCTTTAATCGCCCGGTCGGTAACGGATGAAATCCATAAACGCTTTAAAGGCTTATTCACATGGGCCTTTTCAAGGATCCACCTTGCAACAAGTTCCCCTTCACGCCCCGCGTCGGTTGCAATAATGATTTCTTTAACATCCTTGCGCTTCAATTGTGTTTTTACAGCTTGAAACTGTTTATTCGTTTGTTTCATTACAACAAGCTGAAGACGATTTGGCAGCATTGGCAACTCTTCCAGCTTCCATGTTTTATAATTATCACCATAGCTTTCAGGATCTGCTAAAGTCACCAAATGCCCTAAAGCCCATGTTACGATGTATTGATCTCCTTCTATAAATCCGTTTCCTTTTCGTCCACAATTCAACACTCGCGCAATATCGCGTGCGACGGACGGTTTTTCTGCTAAAACAACTGACTTTTGCATCGAAACATCCTTTCCAATATCGGTTCTTTTATGATAGCATCCTCCACTAAAAAAAGATAATCAAGCCCCAAACACCACAAGCCCTAAACCTTACCTATCACTTACAAAACTTCTAGTTTCACACCACATGTTCCACGTGAAACATTCTTATGAATATTCTCATAAATTAGCAAACTAGCACCTATGTCACAAGCTTTAACCCAACAGAAGCTAAGACAATCAAACTCAAAAAGAAAACCCTCTTCCAATGCCTCGGTTCACCAAAAAACAACATCCCAACTAGAACGCCACCAGCAGCCCCAATTCCCGTCCATACAGCATAAGCAGTTGCCATCGGTAAAGCGCTCATCGCTAACGAGAGAAAGAAAAAGCTCAAACTAAATGCAGAAACCAATAATAGAAGCGACCCAGTTCCTCTCTTCCGGTTGTATTGCGTAATCATCGCAACACCAGCCATTTCAAATAATCCAGCCAACACAAGATAACCCCACTCCACTTCAAGCACGCTCCTTTGCTTTAACATCTTCCACCGTTGTCATTTTTAGGCCAACAACCCCTATTAACAATAAGGAGATTAACAATAAAACAGCCCCATTAACCGGCTCTTGAAAAACGAATATATCAACGAGCGCTGTTCCAGCCGTTCCTAACCCTACAAATACAGCGTAAGCCGTCCCAACTGGAAGCTGTCTCCCTGTCTTAATTAATAATGTAAAACTTACTGCGATTGCGACAATCGTTGCTAACCACTCAACACTAGTACTTGCATATTTAAGGCCAACGACCCACCCCACTTCAAAAAAGGCAGCAATCAAAAGCATCACCCATGCGATATTTTTTCCCATAATCTCTTCTTCCTTTCTTACAGTTTTGGTCTATAAAGCCTCTTCAATAGAAAAAAGCCCGAAACGTCGCTATCAATAGATAGTAACCTCCCGGGCTTTTCTCCCTCCGTGTACATAGATACTCTATGCGCCTTCTCTCGGACCAGACCGTTTTTAACGCGGAACCCTAGAAGGCCTTGTATTTTTTTCTTTATAACTATTTATTCTAAAATCTTATCCCAACTTTTTCACAAACACAACCTTTAAATAATCGCCTTCGCGAAAAGCCTTGTTTGTGCGAAAGTCTTCAGGAAGAGAGTACTCTTCCAAAATTTTGTAAGCTGTTTTTTCTCTTTTAAAAGCCTCTTTAATAAACATATGAAACTTTTCCATATTAAATGTACTACAATTTGTCGAAGCAACAATGACTCCATTTTTCTCGGTAATCGAGATCGCATCCTGTAGCAAGCTTGGATAATCTTTTGCAGCACTAAATGTGTGTTTCTTTGATCGAGCAAAGCTAGGAGGATCTAAAATGACAAGATCAAATGTCTTCTCTTTCTTCTTCGCAAACTTAAAATAATTGAAGACATCCATTACAACAATGTCCTGCGCCTCATAATCAATATCATTCACACTAAATTGCTCAATTGTTTTAGGGAGGCTGCGCTTTGCCAAATCAACACTCGTCGTTTTCGCAGCACCACCAAGAGCTGCTGCAACTGAAAATGCCCCTGTATAAGAGAATGTATTCAACACATGCTTCCCATCGGCATACTTCTCTCTTATTCGCTTCCGAACATCGCGTTGGTCAAGGAACACCCCAACCATCGGTCCATCATTCAAATAAATGGCAAAGGTCATACCGTTTTCTTTTACTAGTAACGGAAACTCGCCACGCTTGCCCATAACAAAGTCATCATCTTCTACGTATTGGCCTTTTCTTGCAAACCGTTTTTTTTCATAAACGCCAAGAGGCGAGGCTACTGCTTGCAAGGCTTCATAGATGTCAGATCGAAAATGATAGATTCCCTCACTATACCACGTGCACACATAGTAACCATCGTAATAATCAATGGTTAATCCACCAATTCCGTCCCCTTCTCCATTAAAAAGACGAAATGCAGTCGTCATCGTATCCTGAAAAAAATGCTTTCTCTTGTTCATTGCAGCTTGAATTCTGCCTGTAAAAAAAACGAGGTCAACTGGCTCTCCTTCATTTTTCGTTAACAACCAGCCTAACCCTTTGTTTTGTTTCCCGTAATACCCCCTACCGATGAACACACCCGATGATTCATCTACGAGACGAAGGATTGCTCCTTCCTCCTTTAGGCTGCTAGAGTTCACAATCGCATTTGGTTCGATTAATGGATAGCCCTTTTTCATCTTATCAGCTGATCGTCTCTTTACTTTAATTGTTATTTCACTCACACTAAACCATCCAATCTATCAGAAGCTACTCCACTTAAGCCTCTATATTGTTTTCTCACTCATTTTATACATATATCGGTTCCCTAATACAAGTATAATTTTCAATCATTAGCATCCCTATACAGATTCTCCTCGCAACCAAAAATGCCTGTCCTAAATTTTTTCAAATCCAATTGACATAAATATAGTATTAATAGATCTATAGGTGTAAGAGAGTTTAGTTAATCAATCATAAAAAAATCGAGTATGGAGATCCATACTCGATTTTTTATGATTGATCGATCAAAGTCCATTCCATTTGGGCTTGTTTTGTAGTTTTATCCAAAATTTCTATAGGAACCGGTTTGCTAAATAAGAACCCTTGTAGCTCATCACATGAGATTTCTTTCAGAAGTCTTGCTTGTTCTTCTGTTTCAACCCCTTCTGCTGTCACATTCACATTGATTTTCTTAGCTAAACTAAGGATGGCTGAAATAATATGGAACTCTTTTGAGCCATAAGAGATATTTTGCACAAAGGATTTATCTATTTTAATTTTATCAACAGGAAGCAAGCGTAAATAATTAAAAGATGCATGCCTCATCCCAAAATCATCAATTGCAACGCGAAAGCCCATTTCCTTTAGCTCCACCAGCTTTTTAATCGTCCTTTTTTCATTTTGCAGGAGTGAATGCTCTGTTATTTCTAACTCAATTTGGCTTGGGGAAAGACTGTTTTTCTTACAATGCAATAGCAAGTAAGTTGGCAAATCAATCGTCTCTAGCGATTTCATTGAAAGATTGATCGAGACTTTTCGCAAAGGGTTATCATCCTCCCCCAACTTCTTACAAACATTCTCAATGACCCATAAATCAATTTGCTCAATATATCCACCATCTTCGGCCATGGTTATAAATGCATCAGGAGCAACTGGACCAAATTTCGAGCTGAACCAGCGTAACAAAGTTTCATAATGAACCTCTCCCGTGTTTAGCTCTATAATCGCTTGAAAATATAACACAAACTCTTCATTCACAATGGCCTTTTTCAGTTCTTCTTCAACATTACGCTTATGTTTCATCTCATTCGCCTGCTTATTTAAGTCAAACATACTCGCCACATTGCAGGTCTCTTGCTTAGCTTGAAGCATTGCATGATACGCTTCGTCTATTAACTTCTTAATTGGTTTAGTCACACTATCTGAAAAGCTTAGACCAATTTTCGTTTCCAAAATAATGTCTTTTCCATTTTCCACAAACGGTTTTGAAAGGTTTTGCTGCAGCTCATTAACTGAATCAATTGGATTCTCTCTCCATGGGAAAACATAAACAAATTCATCTCCGGCTACACGAGATAGTTCTCCTTCTTCAGCTATCTGATCCTGCATTCGTTTGATGAGTTCCATCATGTAAACATTTTTCTTTATGTGATCAACTATCAGCCCACCCACCGTTACTTGACGCAACTTTATATAGCAAAGTACAAACTTTTGCTCACCCTGCTGTACTTTTGCTTCCACTCTGTTCACAAACAATTGAAAATTGGGCAACCCTGTTAACACATCAATTACTGGTTCATTTTCAAATGCCTTTTCTTCTGAATAACTTAAAAAGTAGCGCAAATTACCAGCAGCATCTTCTAATGGCATCACAACTAATTTCGCCACGCGATCAACTGAACCCATATTAAACTTGTCCTCAACAACGACCGGTTTGCGCGTTTCCTTGGCCTCTCTATATAAGGCTCCTAAATGTTCAGATATATAATGAGGGTAAATATCTCTTAGCGAATGTCCAATGCAGCCTTCATCTAATGCAGCTAAATCAGCAGCAGCAGAACTAATATATTTATATATGAACTCATCATCTATACATTCCATTAAAAAGACGACTCCATACAAATGTTCAAATGATCTAACTAGATTCTGGATTCTAATGACTTCTACTTCCTCAATCAATAGGACTGCCCCTCCTTCTGATTGCAAACAACCAGTAGTACCATCTCACAAAATTACATACTTGTATATTTTTCTATTCTATTTGATTACTAAACAAAAAGAAACCACCTAAAAAAGGTCTACTTGCGATAGTAGCATCCGTCATCCCATTCGGGCCCTTTACATTTGATGCCAAACTACTCAAAGAAGAACCAGCTACTACCAGCAAAAGTGCATAACGAACATTTTTTACCTATTATGCCCCTTTGAACTTTTGAACTAAAGGGGGTTTGTCATTTCATAATTGTATTGTAAAAAAGTGGTTAATTCATTAGGGAGTGTAGTATAAAAACATATTGTGACCCCTCATAATGTCAGTTTGATTCTTTAATTCTTTGATTCCCTTTTCTCGCTCTTCTCCTGATTTTACGGCTTCACTGTTAGATACCCAACTCTTATAAAGAACAACCCTAAACAAAAATTTACACAAACTAGCAAGAAATCCCTTTATTTTATAGAAAAATCGTATTATACTCTACATATGTTCTTCAAAAAGAACGCGCTATTTTATATCATTTTTGTTCTTTATAATGAATACCATTGATGAAGAGGGGATGAAATAATGTCTAATCAGCCTGATGCTCTAGATCCGGATTGGGTAACATTGTTAATAGAAGCTAAGAAGCTTGGTCTTACTTACGATGAGGTACGAGAATTCTTACAAACCCATTCAAAAGAAAATGTTTCTTAATTCTTACTATTTCTACACCACTCTCCACCCTACGTTTGTACTATCACCATAGTGTTAATCTTATAGTGAGAAGTAACTACAATTCAGAAAAACAACTAAATAACACAACTTTAGTACTTGATAAAAAGTGTGGTGAATCAGGTATACAAGGAAATTTAGCCTAGTTAATCGTTCAGAAGTATACAACGGAGATCGCAATAGTTCTATTTACAGAACAACCTCTGCACTGTTATAATTTTACTAATAAAGTAGGCAGAGAGGACAAGATAAATATGATTGGCGAAAAAGTTAAAAAATATCGACTAGAAAAAGGGTTCTCTTTATCGGAGTTAGCTGAAAAAGCCGGAGTAGCTAAGTCTTATTTAAGCTCGATTGAGAGAAACATTCAATCTAACCCTTCTATACAATTTTTGGAGAAAGTTTCTTCAGTATTAGGTGTAACGGTGGAGCACTTATTAAGTGAAGAAAAAAGTGAAGAGACTCCTTTAGATCCAGCTTGGATTGAGTTAGTAAAAGAAGCGATGGATTCCGGTATTAGCAAGGACCAATTCAGAGAATATTTGGAGTTTAATAAATGGAAGAACAACCAATCATAGATTTTCATCAATAAAATGGGTGACGTAAAATTAGTATATCGCCGAGCTAAGCACTACTAGCAACCCTTACATTTCATGCCACCCTTCTACCCTCTACCCTTTTTCCTTTTCACTCTTTATTTAGTACTTCAATTAGCTCTAAAAATTCAACCCCTAGTGCATTTGAAATCTTTTCGAGAATAGAAATGCTAGGGTTTTTTTGCATTCCTCTTTCAATATAACTGATATATGATTTCGATACCCCTGATAAAGCAGCCAGCTCATTCAATGTAATTCCTCTCTCTTCCCTTAATAGTCTTATATTTTTACCATTCATCCTGGACGGTTCTCCTTATTCTGCTTTTTGGAGCAAGATTTTTTGTCTTCTATTCGTTTACATGAAGGTTTTGACATGACATCTTCCATCAATCGTACATAGTCCAATTGGTAATAGGAAACTTCACCGTTCAAATTCCTGATCGACTTACTAATGAACCCATATAGTTCAATTTTATTTTCTGCTATTTTTGTATTTAGCAGGTAGATAACTGTCTCAGACAATGGAAACTTCAAATGACTTTTAAACCACAATGATGTTAGTGTCATTTCTTCAATAACAATCGACGTTGCCTTTGAATTCACATGTCTTCCTTCAACTTTAATGATAGAGAGGCTCCCAAATAACGGGCAATTATCAATCAAGTGATTCTTCATCATTTCCTCCTATAAAAAAATAGAATCATTTGTTCACTAATAAGAACATTATACCTTTTTATCTTAATGAGGTAAACATTTTTGTTCTTTATAAAGAATTATTAAAGCAGAAAAAAGCTGAAGTTAGTCTGTAACCAACTCAGCTTCTGCTAGGTCCTTATTTACTTTGAGATAAATTTACTATTTGCCATCCAGAAACGCCATAGGTATTCCTTTGCTTCTCCACTATTATCGATGCCAATTCTTGGTCCTGCCTCGATTTTTGTAGCTGGTTTCCCTTCCGCTATATACAATGGTGGTTGAAAGCAAGGAAGGCCATAATCCTCCTTCGTAATGCCTAATGCTTTTGTTAATTTCCCCGGACCACTCGTTAACTCGACTTCTTTCTTTGCCTTCCCTCTACGCTCATACATTAACTCTACCCCACTGTATGGCTCAAGAGCTCTTATTAAAACAGCCTCTGGCTTATCAATTTCTGCACTGACAACATTAACAAGACAATGCGTATGCATCACATAGGTATAAATGAAGCCTGGTGGACCAAACATCACTTCCGTTCGCTTCGTTCGACGATTTCGATAACTATGCGCAGCGCGGTCATCAGGTCCTATATAGGCTTCCGTTTCTACAATAAAACCCGAGGAGACCCCTTCATCCGTTTCTTTAACAAGCAGCTTCCCGATTAAAGAGCGAGCCAGTTTTAGGGTATCCTGTTCATAAAAATCCTGTGGCAGTAGTTGAAAAGTCATTGGGCACCTCTTTTTAGGATAAGGTAACCTCTAGCTAAGGTCCTTATCCTTTGGAATAAAATTAAATATTTCTTTCGATTCAATGCTATCAATAAGCCGATTAAGCCAGTTATAGTATTCAAGTGCATGCACTAGTTTTTCCCTATCAACCTTCGCTGCTTCTCTTATTTCCTCTGACGTCTGCTTATCATCAATCAATTGTTCTAATTCAACGAGTGACTTATGAATCGTATTCATATTAAATGAAACACCTGCTCTCCATTTCACTGAAAATAGGTCAGAAAATGTTTCATACCAGTCATCAATTGATTGATATAAATCTTTACGGGTCCCTTTTCTCCATACCTTCTCAACCATTTTAAGTTCTTGAAGCTGTCTTACGGATGTGCTCATACTTGTCTTAGACATTCCTAGCTCATCTTTCATCCTATCTAATGTTAGTGGTTCACTGTGGAAATACAGCAATCCATATAGTCGTCCAACCGATGGAGTAATCCCATATAAATTCATATTTTGTGCCATTGAATCAATAAATCGCGATCTAGCTCGTTCTAGCGTCTCTTTCTCGCCCATACCATCACTTCCCTGTGACTTTCTTTTTTTTATAGACTAACATACGAAAATAAAAAACTGAAATTGGCAATGAGTAGCAATTGACAGCATGAGTGAGCATTCGTATGTTACAGACTAACTAGTTTGTACAGTTTTAACTGTACAAACTTAACATATGATATTTGGCCTATTTTGAACTTTGTCACTTATTGTCGACCTTTTATATAATTAAATGGTCTTATAGAAGAGGTGGAAACATGACTGAGAAAAAAGTAAAAATAAAAGTTGATCATGTAACGAAAATTTTCGGCAAGAATTACAAACAAGCGTTACAACAACTTGAAAGTGGGAAATCAAAAACGGAAATCCTACAAAGTACAGGCTGCACAGTTGGTGTAAATCAAGCGACATTCGACGTTCATGCCGGTGAAATCTTTGTTATTATGGGACTTTCAGGAAGTGGAAAGTCGACACTTGTTCGTTTATTAAATCGTCTTATTGATCCAACGAGTGGAAAAGTTGAAATCGATGGACAAGATGTTGTCAAAATGACAACGGAGCAACTGCGCGAAGTTAGGCGAAAGAAGATTAGTATGGTTTTTCAGAAGTTCGCCCTACTCCCACACTATACCGTTTTAGAAAACACAGAATACGGCTTAGAAATACAAGGCGTACCAAAAGCAGATCGAACAAAGCAAGCAATGGAATCTCTTGAACTAGTTGGACTAAAAGGCTATGAAAATCAATACCCTAGCCAATTAAGTGGTGGGATGCAACAGCGGGTTGGACTTGCTCGTGCCCTTGCAAATGACCCTGATGTGTTATTAATGGACGAGGCATTTAGCGCCCTTGACCCACTAATCCGTAAAGACATGCAAGATGAGTTACTCGACCTGCAATCTTCAATGGAAAAAACAATTGTTTTTATTACCCATGATTTGGATGAAGCGCTGCGTATCGGCGACCGAATTGCTCTAATGAAAGACGGTAACATCGTTCAGATCGGGACTCCTGAGGAGATTCTCATGAATCCTTCTAACCAATATGTCGAACGATTTGTTGAGGATGTTGACCTTTCGAAAGTGCTAACAGCAGAACATGTAATGAACCGTGCAGAAAGTGTCCAAGTCGATAAAGGTCCTCGTGTTGCACTTAAAATGATGAAAGATTTAGGAATTTCATCTATTTACATAGTAGATAAACAAAAAACGTTACTTGGAGCAGTTACAGCAGATGCTGCAAAAGCTGCAATTGATGGAAGTCAGTCGCTTACAGATGTATTAACGAATGATGTCACAACGGTCAAACCAGATGTTGTCTTAACGGATCTATTTGAAAAAGTTTCAAATGCAACTGTCCCTGTTGCCGTAACTGATGAAAGAAACCGTCTTAAAGGTCTTCTAGTGAAAGGTGCTGTCATCGGCGCACTTGCCGGCGATGAAGAGCACATCAACCTTATGACCGGCGCTTCTGTTAGGGGGGTGAAGTAAATGGAAGATCTCATACCTAGACTTCCCTTAGCAGACATTATTGATAATTTTGTCTCATGGCTAACAGATAATCTAAGTGGTTTTTTCCAGTTTATTAGCATGGTTTTACGTGGAGTTACAGATGGAATTGAGTGGCTATTACTGATTCTCCCTCCAATTCTATTAATCTTGCTAATAGGTTTTATTGCTTGGAAGACAAGTAGATGGACAATGGCGTTATTTTCCATTCTAGGTTTATTATTAATTTGGAATTTAGGCTATTGGGAGCATATGGTTCAAACGCTATCCCTAGTCTTAACGGCAGTCTTCGTTACCATCGTGATTGGAATTCCAATTGGGATATGGGCATCTCAAAAGAAAGTAGTAAGGCAAATCATTACACCGATTTTGGACCTTATGCAAACAATGCCTGCATTTGTCTATTTAATACCGGCAATCTTCTTCTTTAATATCGGGGTTGTTCCTGGAGTTTTTGCGTCGGTTATTTTTGCGATGCCACCAACAATCAGGTTAACGATATTAGGTATTCAACAAGTTCCATCTGACTTAATTGAAGCAACGAATGCATTTGGTTCAACGACAAAACAACGTTTGTTAAAAGTCCAATTGCCACTCGCGATGCCAACGATTATGGCAGGAATTAACCAAAGCATCATGCTTGCTCTTTCCATGGTCGTAATTGCAGCGATGGTTGGAGCACCTGGACTCGGTACAGAAGTATACCGTGCTGTTACACAGATTCAAACTGGAGTTGGTTTTGAAGCTGGTTTGGCTATTGTAATCATTGCAATTATTTTAGACCGGATCACTCAAAATATAGGCAAGAAAAAACAAGGGGGTACACAGTAATGTTAAAGAAATTTTTAGGTTTCACAACTGCATCTGTTCTAGCGCTTGGTCTAGCAGCTTGTGGTGGAGAAGAAGCATCTCAAGAAGCACCAGCAGATGATGCAGAAGGTACAGAGGAAACAACTGCTCATGTAGGAGAGTTACTTGATTACAACATCGTAGGAATTGATCCTGGTGCAGGAATTATGAACATTACAATCAATGAAATTCTACCTGAGTATGGTCTTGAAGATGACTGGACAGTTATTGAAAGTTCTGGAGCTGCTATGGCTGCCGAGTTAAAGAGTGCATATGAAAATGAAGAACCTATTATCGTAACTGGTTGGAGCCCGCACTGGAAGTTTTCTGACTTCGATCTTAAATACTTAGAAGACCCATTAAACATCTATGGTGATGCGGAAGATGTTCATACTATTGCTCGTTTAGGCTTAGAAGAGGATGATCCTAATGCCTACCAACTATTAACCCAGTTCCAATGGGAGCCAGAACATATTGAGTATGTGATGGCACTTATTAATGAAGGAACAGACCCTAAAGAAGCAGCGGAACAATTCGCAGTAGAGTATGAAGAACTTGTTGCAACTTGGACTGAAGGTATCGAATCTGTTGATGGTGAAGAGTTCACATTACTATATGTTGCTTGGGATGATGTAATTGCCAGCACAAATGTACTTGGCCATGTACTTGAAACTCTTGACTATGATGTTACTCTTACTCAAGTTGATGCAGGTCCAATGTGGGCTGGAGTTGCGAGTGGCAGTGGCGATGCAACAGTTGGTGCTTGGCTGCCAACAACGCATGCCGACTACTATGCTCAATATGAGGGAGACTTTGACGATTTAGGTTCAAACCTTCATGGTACATTACTTGGTTTAACAGTTCCAACTTATATGGATATAGATTCAATTGAAGATTTAGTTGTTGAGCAATAATGAAAATGAGAGTGCCGGAAAGATCTATTGATCTTTCCGGCACTCTTTTTTTATAATTGACCTTCTGCTGACAGTTGGAACGTAACTCCGAACTTATCTACCACGACCCCATATGCTGGGCTCCAAAACGTTTCCTGAAGTGGCATCGTAACCTTTCCACCCTCTTCTAATGATTCGAAGATCTCTTTTGTTTGTTCTTTTGTATCAGTCATAATACAAATGGTCATATGATTCCCTGTTTCGTACGGTTGGCCAGGGAATGTATCAGAGATCATCAATTCCGATTGCCCAATTACTAACATCGCATGCGAGACTCGGTCCTTAGCCTCTTCAGGCAAAGGAAACTCTGGATTATCAGGCATTTCGCCAAAAGTTTGGACTCCAAATATTTTTCCTTGTAGGGCTTTTTCATAAAAGCTGACTGCTTCTTTTGCATTACCATCAAAAATTAAATACGGGATTAATCGTGACACCTAGCTACCACTCCTTATTTAGTTTTGGCTATTTTCGCATTGTTTTAGGTTAGGGGAAAAGACATGCTCGTTCCATTCTGCTACAGCCACTCGCTTTCGGTGGCGAGATGCTGAGCCTCCTCGGTGCGCCTGTGGGGTCTCACCCTTCCTCTACATCCCCCAGGAGTCGAGTGACTTTCGCTCCACTTCACTAAGAGCTAAAAAAATATTCCAAAGTAACAATCCTTATGAAAACAGCCTTATTTTTACAAATTCTTTCAATCAATCATCGTTTCCCCATCATAAGAGGTGATGATTTTATATAAATCTGGTCGGCGATCTCGGAAGATCCCCCACTCGATGCGTTGAATTTCTAATGCATCAAGATCAAACTCGGCAACAAGAACGGTTTCCTCTGTACGATCTGCTTCAGCTAATTTATTACCTTGAGGTCCTGCGATAAATGAGGAACCGTAAAACGTAATCAAAGAATCATCATCTTCCTCAACCCCTACTCGGTTCGAAGCAATAACAGGTACTAAGTTCGCTGCTGCATGCCCTTGCATACATGTTTGCCAATGATCTTTTGAATCAATCTCTTCATCTTCAGGCTCTGATCCAATCGCAGTTGGATAAAACAAGATTTCAGCTCCCATTAATGCCATACATCTTGCTGCTTCTGGATACCATTGATCCCAGCAAATCCCGATACCAATTTTTGCATAGCGCGTCTCCCACACTTTAAAGCCCGTGTCACCAGGGTTGAAATAGAACTTTTCTTCATAGCCTGGGCCATCCGGGATATGGCTTTTTCGGTAAACTCCCAGCACTTCCCCATCGGCATCGATAACCGCTAATGAGTTGTAGCGCGCGTTATTTTTCTTTTCATAAAAGCTAATAGGAAGAACAACTTCTAATTCTTTTGCAATCTCTTTAAAGTGATTAACCGCTTTGTTCTTCTCTACTTCAGTCGCATAAATATAGTAATCCGATTTCTCCTTTTGGCAAAAGTAAGGTGTTTCAAATAGTTCTTGAATTTGAATGATTTGTGCTCCTTGACTTGCAGCCTCTCTGACAAGCTTATCGGCTTTTTTGATATTTTCCTCTATATTATCTGAACAACTCATTTGTGTTGCTGCTACTTTTACGTTTCTCATAGTTTTCACCCCAGATTCTATTCATTTCCTACCGGCATTTGTTGGGTTGTACAATGAACATTGCCACCCTCTTTGATGATCGCCATTCCATCGATTGTTCGAATTCTCCGGTCAGGGAACGTCTTTTGTAAAATATCAATCGCCTTTTGATCCGTTTCTGCAGCTTCGCCACCAAACACAGGTAAAATAATACCACCATTCACAAAATAAAAATTTAAGTAGCTTAATGTTAGGCGACTTTCTTCAAAATGAGACGCTGGTGGTTGTTCGATCTCAACAATCTCAAGCTTTCGTCCTTTCGCATCCGTTACCGATTGCAAAATTTCAAGGTTTTCCTTCGTGATATCGTAATTTGCATCATTAGGATCATGACAGACTTGTATCATCACTTTTCCAGGGGATGCAAAGCAAGCTACATTGTCAACATGCCCGTCCGTTTCATCACCAAATAACCCTCTCTTTAACCAAATCACCTTTTCAATATTTACATAATCTTTCAAATATTGTTCAACTAATTCTTTTGTTAAGTCCGGGTTACGATTCGGATTTAGCAAGCATTCTTCCGTTGTAAGCAATGTTCCTTCACCATCGACATGAAAAGAACCACCCTCCATTACAATTTGAGCATCAAACTGCTGAATATCAAAGTGTTTTAAGATCTTGGGTGCAACATCATTGTCTAAATTCCATGGAGAATACTTTTCTCCCCACGCATTGAAAATCCAGTTAATTCCTGCAATTTCCCCTTGGCTATTTTTCACAAAAGTTGGTCCATTATCGCGAAGCCATGCATCATTATGCTCGATTGCGAGAAAGCCAACTCGTTCATCTACAAAAATTGCTTTCAATTTATCTATATCATTTGGATTAGCAACAATCGATACAGGTTCAAACTCAGCAATCGCATGAACCAACTCAACATAACCGTTCCAAACCGTATCATAATCATTCGGGTATACCATCGATTCTTGTACAGGCCAAGAAATAAATGTACATTGATGGCTTGTCCATTCTGCTGGCATTTGGTAGCCTAGTTCTCTTGGATACATCGTTTTCCATCTCTCTTTTTCAGTGAATTTTTTTGTAATTTGTATCATTCATCATATAAGAATGTATTCAAAAAGGCAATAATTTCAACGCTCCAATACACCCCTTACTGTACACATGTTTCCATCATAAAATACAACGGATACCTAAAGTCACAGTCTGACAGATACGTGCCATATAGGAAAGAAATCGCAATATGGTGTCACCTACTTGCCAGACTAAAGTTTAGCATCGTTGTTTCACATGAAACTATAATGGTTTCTCCATTAATGTAGACACATCGTTAAAACCTAAGCGTTCATATAATTGCTTTGCTGTATTGCCTGCAAATACATTTAACTGTACTTTTTTAAATCCCCTTTGTCTTAAATAATTCATAGATTCGTTCATTAAACGAACCCCATACCCTTCTTTACGACAGTTTGGCATCACATACAGTTCAAGGATCATTCCAACAGGTTCAAAGTCAAACGGTGTTTGTGTCTGCCCTACTAAAACCCATCCACATAACTGATTATGATTTATTAACACTAAGTATTCAGCCTGATGATAATAAAAAATGTCATCGGTCATCAAGTTGCTCTTTCCATTCATATACCCTACCGTTGCTTCCTGTTGCACTATTTCTCCACAGCTTTTAATATACTGATGCTCTTTATTTGTTGCTTTTCTTATAATCACCCAGCTCTCCTCCTATGCTCTCATCTATGTACTACTATATTCAGAATTTACTAATTTGTTATCAACGTGTTATGCTTGAAGAAAGCAGATGATTAGGGTGATGCGAATTGAAAAGCTGGGTTTCAACGAAAGAGAAAAGTAGTTTTTTAAAGTGGTTTATAAATCAACACCAACTTAAACATAAAGATGCAAAAATGTTACTTGAATACATTCTAAAAAATCATCATATTCTTGAAAACCTCACCTTTACAGAGACGCCTCCAACTAACCAAAAAACAATGATCATTTCCAGCATGAACTCAGATAAACCTGGCTTTGTCTATTATCAAAACAAAAGAAAAACAGAAGATGTTTCAAAAGCGCTGGGCGATTTAATGAACAACCCTTCAGACAAGATTTTTGTTGTTCTTCATTTTTATGGGAAAATGCTGAATCATCGTTACCTTCAGCTAGTCCAGTCTACTTCAAATTCCTTTGTCCGTTATAAACAATTTAAAGAATACGAAAATGAAACGAACGTCATTCTTGAAAAAGCGCTTCTTGATCAAGAAATTGAAAAAGTTCGCCAGCAAATTGATGATGCGCTTGATCAAAATGACAAGCCCCTCTTCAACAAACTAGTGCTAAGATTACAAGAACTAAAGAATATGAAGGTTCCTACATAGTGCTTTGTTCCACGTGAAACAATTGATATAGTTTACGATCTTAAAAGCTTGAGAAGACAAATTTTTCTCAAGCTTTTCCTATTAAACCATTTCAGAGGATAAAAAATCAGCACCGGTGAAATCGATTTCACCGGTGCTGATTTACAAAATATTCATCAACCTGTATTTACTAAACCTGCTGCTACACCACTAATAGTAAGCAACACTTCTGTTAATAATTCTTCTGATTTCTCATCTGATTCTCGCATTTTTTGAATTAAATCAACTTGTAAAAAGTTAAGTGGATCAACATACGGATTCCGTCTGTGGACAGATTCCTTGATCGCTGGTGTATGATCAAGAAGCTCTTTACTCCCTGTAATCTGTAGGAGAGCCTTCTTTGTTCGATTATACTCATCAGAAATGTTATTGAAAATTCTCTCTCCCATTTCCTTATCTTGCACTAAGTTAATATATTCATTTGCAGCCTTTAAATCAGCTTTCATTAGAGCCATTTGCAAGTTGTTAATCGTCGCTTGGAAAAATGGCCAGTTTTCATACATGTCTTGTAGCATGCTTAGATTTCCTTCGCCTTCTGCAATAAATGCATCTAGGCCTGTACCTGCAGCATACCAAGCTGGTATCATTTGACGCGATTGTGTCCAAGCAAACACCCACGGGATCGCACGTAAATCTTCAAAGCGCTCGCTGCCTTTACGTTTCATTGGACGTGATCCAATATTTAACGCCCCTAACTCATTTAACGGGGTTGCCTGTGTAAAATACTTCAAGAAATCTTTATCTTCAAAAACAAGCGATTGGTATTTCTTTAACGCCACTTTCGACATTTCTTCCATTGCCTCTTCCCATGCTTTATCACGAGAATGACCTTGTAATGGATTTTTATGTGCCTTTGCAGAACCTTCAAGTAAAGCAGAGGCTGCCTGTTCAAGATTACGATACGCGATATCTTCAAGCAAGTAACGAGAAGAAAGGACCTCTCCCTGCTCGGTAATTTTCACTCCATCTCCTAATGTTTCCGACGGCTGTGATAAGATGCTGCGGTTTAATGGGCCGCCTCCTCGCCCTAATGAACCACCACGTCCATGGAAGAACTTCAAGCGAATATCAAATTTCTTAGCCATATTGTGAATCTCTAGTTGTGCTTTAAAGAGCTTCCAGTTCGCTGTTAATGTTCCACCGTCTTTACTTCCATCTGAATATCCTAGCATGATTTCTTGATGGTTTCCACGCTCTTTAATATGATTGCGATACACATCCATCTCAAACAATGTCTTCATAATTTCTGGTCCAGCCACTAAATCATCAATCGTCTCGAGTAGTGGTGCAACATGAAGATTGCTTTCTACCTTTCCATTGGCATGAAGGCGATAAATTCCTGCCTCTTTTGCAAGAACAAGTACTTCAAGCAAGTCACTTGGCGATTGAGTCATACTTACTAGGTACACTTCGATTGAGCGAGGCCCGAATTCTTTATGGGCTTGTTTAATCATCTTGAACACTTTAAAGACTTCCAGTGTTTCGTTTGAATAATCATCTTCCAGTAAGAAAAGTGGTCTTGGTTCGCTAAGCACTTGTTTTAAAACGGCTACTTTTTCCTCTTCAGATAACGCTTTATAGTCGCTTGAAATTCCGACTACTTTTAGCATTTCTGCAACAGCTGTTTCATGTTCACCACTATGGTTACGAATATCTAATGTCGCAACATGGAAACCAAACAGCTCAACCTGACGAATCAACTTTCGAATTGTTTTCAATTTGCGATTAGAAGGCTGGTGTCTTTCTGCACTTTCTTTAATCAACATTAAATCTCTTAACAATTCTTCAGCGTTGTTGTAGCCATTTTCTGACTCCCCTACTTCACTTAGACGCTTTAGGATAACTGCAAATTTACGACGGTAAATTTCAACTTTAATTGGCCACTCTTCCCCTTGTTCCATATACGTGGCTTCATCTTGTTCAACCGATTGAATTAACTCTGCATCTAACTCAACTCGAGTTGTAGTTTGACTGAAGCGCTTCATTAGATCAACAATTGTTTCTTTGTATTTTTTCAATGCAACTTGGCGCTGTAATTTTAATGTCTCCCATGTTACCTCAGGCGTAACATTCGGATTTCCATCGCGGTCGCCACCAATCCATGATCCAAAGTGCAGGAAGTTTGGCACCTTCCACTTATGATCAGGAAAATGCTGATCTAATTGCGCTTCAAGTTCTTGGTGAATATCTGGTAACGCATCAAATAATGTCTCATTAAAATAATACAGTCCATTTTTCACTTCATCTAGTACGGTCGGCTTACGTTGACGTAATTCATCTGTTTGCCACAATGCTGTTACTTCGTTAAATAAACTATCTTCTAAGTTTCTTCTTTCCTTTTCCGTTAGCAACGGGTTATCGAACTCTTGAAGAATGGTTGAAATCCGTTTTTGTATCTCAAGTACACTTCGCTTCGTTGCTTCTGTTGGATGTGCGGTAATAATTAACTCTATTGAAAGGTCATCCAATACTTTTTGAATTATTTCGTCCGAAAAGTCACCTTGTTTGATTGAGAGAACGGCACTTTCAAGAGAAACAGGCTGGATCACTCCATCATCTTGCAATTGATATTGGCGTCTGCGGCGAACACGATGGTTTTGCTCCGCAATATTTACTAAATGAAAGTAAATGGAGAACGCGCGAATTACTTGTTGACGTTCAGGTGGTTTAAGCTCACTAATTTCTTTTTTTAACCTATTGTATTCTTCTTCATCATAGTCTTTTCTTAAGCTTATTGTCATCTCTCTAATAGATTCGACTTTGTTAAATAGTGAAATACCACCATGATGTATGAGAATCTCTCCTAGGATATTGCCTAGTTTTTTTACATCACATCGTAAAAGAGAGCCATTGTCTGTTACATTAATCATTAACCTTATCCCCCCTAATAAAAGCTGCATTGCACTACAGGAAATCATTATATCACAAAACCACACGGGACAATAAACGTCCCGAACGGTCATGTCGCGTCCCTGTAATGCAAAAAAATATATTGTTTATTAGTTTAACAGAAAAGCGAACATATCTCCATTGTTTTCTGATTATTTGGTAATTGCATTTCTTATAATGCGCTTTCATAAAGTTCAACGCATCGTTGTTAATTTTCATGTAAAAAGATTGTTAAAAACATGATTTCTCTTAATACAGTTTACATTTCACCATCTCTAATTACCTATGCTAAAACCCTTCCACTATAAAGTCTACCACCCTCCTCTCTTTTATTCAGGACAAATGAAACTCAAAGCGTCTTATCATGACTACTATTATTTCGATAGACCCCATCAATTTTACTATTTTCGGGAATTAACAAATTATTTAACAAGCAATTTATATTGTCTTTACACTAGATTGTTACCTTGTAAATAGACAAAGCATCTATAAGAGTTAACAACAAATACATGATTGGAGGGACAAGTTATGAAAAGGAATGGAGAGTTGAACAGGAGAGAGTTTTTAAAAGTAGGTGGAATGAGTACGTTAGCTTTAACGCTTGGAACAACTGGCATCTTATCACTTAGCAATGGTTCAAAAAGCGCAGCTGCAACTAGCACCCCCACTAGTGGCTTTGGTGGATATGGTCCTTTACTAGAAGATCCAAATGGCATTATTGATCTCCCACAAGGCTTCCAATACAAAATCATTTCTAGAACAGGCGAAAAAATGTCCAATGTCGATGCGATTCCTGGTGTTATGGATGGGATGGCCGCTTTTAAAGGTTCAAAAAACACAACCGTCCTTGTTCGAAACCATGAAATTTCAACCAATCATCGATACCCAGTAAACGGGAAAAACCCTTGGAGTAAAGGAGCAGCCGGAGGGACAACAGCTCTTGTCGTAACTCCTAATCGCGAGGTCGTTGAGGAATATGTCACAAACTCAGGCAACATTCGAAACTGTGCTGGTGGTGCTTCAACTTGGGGAACATGGTTAACCTGTGAAGAAACACGTAATCTAGGCCATGGGTTTGTATTTGAAGTTAACCCTGAAGATCCTGAAAACGAAATGTCAAAAACACCGATACGTGATATGGGTTACTTTTCACATGAAGCATGTGCGGTCGACCCAACAACAGGAATTTGGTATTTAACAGAAGATAACAGCCCTAGTTTCTTTTATCGCTTTACCCCTCACGATCGCAGCCAAAAGCTGGGTTCGTTACAGAAAGGAGGCATTCTTGAAGCGGCTGCATTCGATGAGCTTCCGTCCAATCAAGCAAGTCAATTTTCATCTGGACAGAAGTTTGGCATCGTTTGGAAGGAGGTTAATCCAGAACGGGCAAAAGAAGACGCAGCTGACTTGAACTGCATTCGCTTTAGCCGTTTAGAAGGCGCTTGGTTTTCGGAAGGGACATTCTGGTTTGATGATACAAATGCCGGTGACACAAGACATGGAAGAGTGTATCGCTACTTCCCTGCCACTAATACATTAGAGCTTTTTTATGAATCTTCAACCTCAAATGATTTACGTGCTCCAGATAATATTACGATTACACCTTGGGGAGATCTTTGGATTGCCGAAGATGGCTCTGGACCAGATCGAATTATTGGTCTTACACCTGAAGGCGAAGTATATCCATTTGCCTACAATCGTATGAATGGCGAAGAGTTTGCTGGCCCTGTCTTCTCACCAGATGGAAACACCTTATTTGTCAACATTCAAAATCCAGGCCTAACTCTCGCAATATGGGGACCCTTTGCAAGAACCAATGCAGCTAGAAAGCGCGCTATGAACCATGCAGCGCCACCTGCAGGTTTTGCTCCTGCTGCTTCGGACAAGCTTACAGCATTTGCAGAAGAACAAGGGATCTCGATTTTAGAAGCTGCAGCGTTAGATCGTCACGGAATAACTATTTAATAATGGGAGGTGCGTGTATTGTTATCAAATATCGGAATTCCAGGTTTAATTCTTATTTTAGTTATAGCATTAATCATTTTTGGCCCTTCAAAACTTCCTGAAATTGGTCGTGCATTCGGAAGCACATTAAAGGAATTCAAAAAGGCTACGAATGAGCTTGTCTCAAATGATGAGAACACCGAGAAAACAGCTGAGGAAAGCACGCATTCACTTCATGCTGCACCACGCGCAGCAAGCAAAACAGGAAGTTAACTTTTTAAACGGGATTGTCTAATAGACGATCCCCCTCCTCTTTTTTAATGAAAGGAGTTTGTCAATGCATAAGACGAACATGCATGTAATTGCTCATTTAAGTGAATTACGAAAGCGCATCATTATCACGTTACTATTTTTTCTCATTTCCTTTATTGCTGTATTTTTTTTCGTAAACGATATTTATCAATTTCTCATTAAAGATCTAGATGGAACATTAGCATTGCTCGGACCTGGAGAAATCCTTTGGGTTTATATGATGATTGCAGGAGTATTTGCACTTGCTGCGACGACTCCTATTGCCGCCTTTCAAATTTGGAAGTTTGTTAAACCTGCTCTTTCAAAGGAAGAGCAGAATGTAACGGTCGGTTTTATACCAGGTCTTTTTTTCTTATTTCTTTCCGGTATTGGATTTGGTTATTTTGTTTTATTTCCAATTGTCCTTCATTTTTTAACAGGGCTTGCCGGCGATGACTTCCAAACGTTTTTCACAGCTGAAAAGTACTTTACCTTTATGCTTCATTTAACATTGCCCTTCGGCATTTTATTCGAGATGCCAGCAGTTATTATGTTCTTAACAAAGCTTGGCATCGTCCAGCCTGAAAAACTCATTAAAGGCAGGAAGTATGCATACTTTTTGCTCATTGTTATCTCTGTATTTGTCACTCCACCTGACTTTATCTCTGACATTTTGGTCATTATTCCATTACTTCTTTTATACGAAGTAAGCATTACGTTAAGCAAGCTCATTTCCCGGAAAAAGACGGTGAAAGATGGTAAAGCGATTGCTTGAACCATTTAAAGGAGGATTTTGACATGATTTCAAAGTGTTCTGCCCTTGCAAAAAACAGTTCTAATGTGAAAAATAACCAAGTTATACGTGCCTGTTACTCTTGTCAATCTTGTCAATTACATAAACAATTAATAACAAACGATAAAAATAAGTCAGTCAAAGTAAAGTGAAGCTTTATTTTAGCTAAAAATCTCACGACCTTCTCTGCATATAAAAAGTCGCTCTATAGCACATTATTAAACAGAAGGAGGAGTGAATTATGAAAAACAACGTCTCAAGTTTACAATCACAAAACCAAATTTTCCAAGCTCAAGAATCCATTGAACATGCGCACCAAGCAATCAATCATGCCAGTTCTCATCCGAATGAAAAAACGATTCAAGAAGCAAAGAACTCAATTGAGAAAGCCGAACACGCTTTAAATCAAGCTGCAGAAGATGAAAACCAAGATGCTGTTCAACTCGTCCGTGAACAGTTTGAACAGTATAAGCAAACATTTAATCAGATTCCTAACTCGAATCAATAAAAAGATGCGCTGCCTTAAGTTGTTGAGATTAGCTTTGGGCAGCGACCTTTTATCCTGCTTGCTCTTTGCTCATCATTCCACTCCCCCAGTTTCTCTCTTTAACATCCCTCGCAGTCATTCTCAGACTGATTAGTCATTACTCGTTGTCCATCGTTACTATTATCGATATAATAAAAGTTATCTATTAGATTTTAGGAGAACGATTATGAACCTAACTCGTATTTTTATAATGATTAGTACTATTTGTCTTCTTATAATTTTACCAGCGTGTAATGGGAAAACTTCTGATAACGGCGAAAAGCAGCCTGAATTGCTAGTAGCAGCTGCCTCTGACCTCACGTTAGCCTTTTCAGAAATCGGTCCATTATTTGCCGAGGAAACAGGAGCCGCTGTGACGTTCTCTTTCGGATCTACAGGGCAGCTAAGTGATCAAATTGAAAATGGTGCTCCTTTTGATGTGTTTGCTGCAGCGAATATTTCCTTTGTTGACCACTTACGTGAAAACGAGCTCATTTTTGCTGACTCGCAAACAACGTATGCGTTTGGACGAATAGGAATCGCTACCACTTTTGATCAATCGATTACGATTGAAACATTAGAGGACTTAACGAAACAGGAAATAAGAAATATAGCGATTGCCAATCCAGACCATGCTCCGTACGGCCTTGCTGCAAAGCAGGCACTTGAGTCAGTGGGATTATGGGAAGAGGTAAAAGACAAGCTCGTATACGGCCGAAATATTTCCGATACCCTTTCCTACGTTGAAACAGGAAACGCAGAGGCTGGCATTATTGCTTTATCGCTCTATAAAGAAGATGAAGTGGGTTTTTCCCTTATCGAAGAAGAGTTACACGAGCCACTCGAGCAATCAATCGCTGTTGTTAACCAGACAAGTGAGGAGCAACTTTCAAGAGAATTTATCGCCTTTTTAAAAGGTCCAATTGGGAAACCGATTATGGAAAGCTACGGGTTCATCGTTCCAGAGGGGCATGAGTAATGGTTGATATTAATTTATTTCCCCTATTTTTATCATTAAGAGTTGCTACAATCGCAACTCTTTTAGCCATTGTTATCGGAATTCCCATTGCCTATCTTTTAAATAAATCAAATGGAAAATTAGCTGATGTGTTTGATACAATTTTGACCCTACCAATCGTCTTGCCACCAACAGTCCTTGGATATTATTTACTCGTATTGCTGGGAAGACAAAGTACTCTCGGTCAATTTTTAGAAGAGCGCTTTGATATGACAATTGTATTTACACCAACAGGAGCTGTCATTGCAGCACTCGTTGTGTCGATTCCTTTTTTGATTAAATCAGCCCGATCCGCCTTTGCAACAATTGACCCGACACTCATTAAAGCTGCACGGGTGCTTGGGCGTTCCGAATTAAGTATTTTTGTTACGATTATGTTCCCTCTTGCATGGAGAGGGATCGCAGCTGGTATTACGCTTGCATTTGCTCGCGCTTTAGGTGATTTTGGTGCAACATTAATGGTCGCTGGAAGCATTCCGAATGAAACGATGACCATGCCAATTGCAATCTATGATGCATTGCTTGCTGGCAATCGAGACCTTGCTAACATTCTCGTCTTGGTTATGACAACGGTATCCATTGCCATCCTGTATTTACTCAATCGGTTAGAAAAGAAAAACACACGGGAGGGAAGATAACAACCACTATGCTCAAAGTATCGATTACAAAGAAACTACATCATTTTACATTAAACAGTCAGTTTGAGGTCAAAAGTGGCATTACTGGTATTATCGGCCCTTCTGGTTGCGGAAAAAGCCTTACACTGCAATGCATCGCAGGCTTGCAAACACCAGATTATGGGGATATATTTGTAGGAAATCGCCCACTGTTTCAAGCGAAAAAACATGTTAATGTAAAAACGAAAGATCGCAAAATTGGCTATGTGTTTCAAAATTATGCACTCTTCCCTCATTTAACAGTCGAACAAAATATCGCATATGGATTAAAAACGAAATCCAAACAAGAAAAAAAGGCAAACGTTACGAACATCCTTGAAAAAGTTCAATTAACAGGCTACGAAAAGCATTATCCCTCGAATCTGTCCGGGGGCCAACAACAACGTGTCGCCCTTGCCCGAACGCTTATTACAGAGCCAGACATATTGCTACTCGATGAACCTTTTTCTGCTTTAGACCATCATGTCAAACATCTTCTTGAACTTGAGTTGCTACGCATTATTAAAGAGCATTTTTCCGGTGTTGTTTTACTTGTGACCCACAATATGGAGGAAGCATATCGACTTTGTGACCAGCTTCTTTTATACGATCAAGGAACGATCGTACAAGTTGGTGCAAAAGAAGACGTATTTGCACGTCCAAATAATGTAACAGCCGCTACTATCATCGGCTGCAAGAACATTCTCAAATTCGATTCTGTTACCGAACAAAAGGAGAAGCTTATTTGTACAATTAATAAAGCAAAGCTTATCATCAAAAAACAACCAATCCATAACGCAAGCCATATTGGCATACATGCTGAAAACATACGCTTTGTCGAACAAGGTCTTGACCTAGAGAATACGTTTTCGTATGAAGTTACCAATATCGTTAAAGGCATCCATCAAACCGATGTTACCGTACAAACGGAGGCATTTTCAGTGACTTCGGCAATCGCGAATAAACAAATGACTCCTATTTTACAAGGTAACCTACGAGTAGCGCTTCCTTCAGATGAACTATTTCTCCTACAAGGTTAAAGGGCATGGCGTGTGGAGCCATGCCCTTTTTGCATCTACCCGATTGCCCTTACTTTTAGATAACGTTCTTACATAAAATTTCACGACATGGCTGATAATAGAAGCAGAATAAAGGAGGAGTCACCCATGTTAGAGCGTTACATCATTAAATTAGGAATTACGTTCGGAATTGTTTCTATCATAACATTATTTAAAAAACCATCTGCAAAGCTTTGGCTTCCACTTTATATAATCAATTGTATTATTAATTATCTTTTTGATAAGGTGTTAGTCGAAACCAAGCAAGTAAAGTATCCAGTTCGATTTGCACCAAAAGTCTTTAAAATAAATGCCGTCTACGATTTTTTAGTGTGTCCCTTTTTATCCATTTGGTATTGTCAATCAACCTATAACTCAAAACCTTTAGCGATGGTAAGAAAGCTCCTCCTTTTTGCTATACCTCAAGGAATTTATGAAATCCTCCTTGAGAGAAAAACAAAAGCACTAGAATTCACAGGAAATTGGCATTGGCTTTATTCGTTTTCTCTTGTCTTTGTCGTAAAAATTATATCAAGAGGAATACTAGAATTTTTCAAACGAACTGTAAATCACTTTCCTCGTTCAACTGATAAAACAGAGGTCGTTAAATAGTGGGGCTGGCGTAAAAGTTGTAATATTGACTTTTTGCCTCAGCCCCACTTCTCGTTAAATAAAGAGCCCGAACTCCTCTTAAATTAGTCCTCAATCACTTCTTTTATTACTTTAGCTGGATTTTCCGGCCACTTTTCACTAGCGATTGTCCCCCTATCCATTATGTATCTTTCCAAAGCTTCCTATATTTTTTCTGATATTTCTGATCTTCTTCTAATTCAATCAATTGTAACGCTACTTGTTTGATCTCTTCTTCTTTTAAGACATCATATAATTGCCTTAAGCCGAAAATGATATCAAATCGAATCAAAGTATAATTTTTCTCATCCATGCAATGGGTAAATCGGTCAATTAACTGGCCCATAAGAAGCTCCCGTTGCCTGCTTCCTGCTAGACCTACACTCCAAATAGCCTGCAAGCTATGCCTTGCTGTGACAAATTTTTCATCTTTCGTCACTTCCCATACTGCAGGAAAATCCGTTAGCATCCGTTCTTGTGGGTCACTAATCGCTAAATGAGATAAAAACTGTGCTGCTCTTGAACGTTTATGATCGTCCTTATCAGTTAATTCCTTCTTCAGCTTATCCCAAACTTCATAAGCCCAATCGACTTCCTTTTCTATCACTTTTAGTATATTTTGATACGCTTCGTATTGCGTTTGTTTATCGTTTGATTCTAGATTTGCGAAATAAGACTTAGTTAACTCATCCATATCATCATCTCCTAGACAGAAAGAGGATGAAACCATTAAAGATTTCATCCTCTCCCTACTGTTTATTTCTATGCTTGAGGCTCTTTCATCTGTTTGCTTCGCAGCTGTCCACATGCAGCATCAATATCTGATCCATGTTCAATTCGAATCCCACACGTAATGCCGTTTTTCTTAAGTGTATCGTAAAACGCAAGAACCGTTTCTTCTTCACTTCTTTGATACTGACTGTGCTCATCAACAGGATTATACGGAATCAGATTTACATAGGCGCGCATGTCTCCGATTAACTCAGCTAATTCTTCTGCATGTTCTTTTTGGTCGTTAACATCTTTTAATAAAATGTACTCGAGTGTAATCCGACGATTTGATTTTTCAATGTAATATTCAATTGCCGGCATTAACTTTTCAAGAGGTATCGCACGGTTGATTTTCATAATACGTGTTCTCAACTCATTATTCGGGGCATGTAATGAAATCGCTAAGTTCACTTGTAATTTCAGATCAGCAAACTCATAAATTTTATCGGCTAGCCCACTCGTTGAGACGGTGATATGACGAGGTCCAATTTCAAGTCCCTTTTGGTCTTTAACAATTTCCAAAAAGGTAACCATGTTCGTAAAGTTATCAAAAGGCTCACCAATTCCCATAATCACGATATGACTGACGCGCTCATCCTTACCGACTTGATCGAGATGAAGTTGAACTTTCATAATTTGTTCGACAACTTCGCCACTTGTTAAGTCGCGATCCTTCTTGATTAAACCACTTGCACAAAAACTACAGCCAATGTTACATCCAACTTGTGTTGTCACACAAACAGATAACCCATATTTATGGCGCATTAACACCGTTTCAATGAGGTTCCCGTCCTGTAACTGAAACAAAAACTTAATCGTTCCGTCAGCTGATTCTTGTTTTGTATGTTCGGTTAGCGTTTGAATCGTGAAATTCTCAGCTAACACGTCTATGCAATCTTGATTGACACCAACCATTTCAGAAAAGTCCGTTACACGCTTGCGGTAAAGCCACTCCCAAACTTGAGTGGCACGACCTTTTTTATGTCCATGTTCCAAAAGCCACGCTTGCAACTGTTCAAATGTTAATCCATAGATGGACTGTTTCTTCATTCGTTACCCTCTTTTCAAAACATAAAATTCATTCTAATTCTACTTAAAGAAAGCCAAACTAGCAAACCATTCTTCTTCTTTCCATTATTTTACCCATCGCTTCTTTGAAATAGTATAGCCTGAGACTTTGTATAAAAAAATGATTCACAATTTTCCAGAGTTGCTCGCATAAGTATAAGTACTACGTTTGAAACATAGGAGGTAACCATGTCTAATTCCTTTGATCGTTACACACAACCTCATCTGACTACACGCAGCTTACATCCAGAAAATCAAGAAGCTCCCATATCCTTTCTGAACACAGACGTCATACCCCCTACGTTATTTTATAAAAGAAATCATTTTTCTTATCCGAGCCTTACGTACTCAAATTATTGGTTGCCGATTAACGGAGCCGTTACAACTCCAAAAGTTTTCTCCTTACAGGATATTTCCAAAATGCCCTCAAAAACAAATAAAGTCATCTTAGAATGCGCCGGCAATAAACGGAGCTTTTTTAAACCAAAGGTGTTTGGAGAGCAATGGGAAAAAGGGGCAATAAGCCAAGGTTACTGGACAGGAGTTCCATTAAGAACGTTTCTTGAATTGGCTGGTATTACACAGGAAGCCAAAGAAGTGCTCATCGAAGGCTATGATAGTGGAAAACGAACCGATTTATCTAATGAGTACGCTTATGCAAGAAGCTTGCCCCTAGAAGTAGCCCTTGATCCAGATACACTCATTGCCTATGAATACAATAATGAACCGATCCCTTTCAAACACGGCTATCCTTTACGGCTGATCGTTCCAAATTGGTACGCAATGGCATCGGTCAAATGGATTAAACAAATTAGCATTATTAGCTCTACTTTTAAAGGGCCTTTTCAATCGATTGATTATGTTTATTATCCAAATAAAGAAGATGATACAGACGCCTATCCAGTTACAACCATCAATGTTAATTCTACAATCAAGCAGCCAATGGATATGGAAGAATTAAAAGCCGGTAGACAAATTATTGAAGGAATTGCATGGACCGGAAAAGGTACGATTGCAAAAGTCGAAATTAGTACCGATGCAGGTACGACATGGTCTGATGCCAAACTGCATCCAACAAAAGGTCGCTACGAATGGACACCATGGTCATTTGAATGGGATGTATTCGATGAAGGGGAATATACGATTATGTCAAGAGCAACGGATACACATGGAAGAACGCAACCTTTTGAACCTTTTTGGAATCGAAAAGGCTATGGGTATTACGCGATTGACAATGTCACTGTCAAAATCGAGTAAAAATAGGGCTGTCTCGTAAGGATCTATCCCCCAGGAGGAGACACATATGGTGTTTGCTTTGGGATGGAAACCTGACTTTGAGGCAGCCCTATTTTTAGTAGAAAAGACTTATTTGCCACTTTAGTTATGTTACGTTCTACCGACTTCCTTTATAGTATGATACGCTTTTCGTATTTACTAAAAAATTGTGGGGGACGTAACGATGACGACTAGACCATATCTATCAATGATCCAGCAATCAGTAGAGGATGACGGGGTTCAATTTGAAGAGGTAGCAAAAAACTATCTTTATCGTGTAAAAAAAGGCAAGCATTCTTTTATGATGTATGATGTCGAAGTGGGCTTAAACAATAGTAGCTCTGCAAAGCTAGCGAGCAGTAAATCAGCTACATATGATGCCCTGCGTGCGAGTGATGTTCCTGCCGTTGAACATATCTTCCTACTTAATAACAAATCGCGATTTAATAGTAACGATCCTTTCCTGTTAGCAAGCAACCTTTTTGATCAATTTGATCAAAATGTCGTTGTAAAGCAAGATAACGGTTCACAAGGAGCGAATGTCTACAAGATTAGCGATGAAGCCGACCTCCATCATCGCTTAGAGGAGATTTTCTCACTCCAAACAAATGCTGCAATCAGCCCATTTTATGATTCCACTTTTGAATATCGGGTTGTAACACTTAAGCAGAAGCCTAGGGTTTATGTGGCCAAAAAACGGACTACTTCGTGGAAACATAATTTAATAGGTGGGGCTGTTTCAGCTGAGGTAACAGCTGATAAATCTGCTCTATTAGGTGCAATTGCTTCACAGGCAGCCAAAGCATTAGAGCTTGACTTTTGTTCTGTTGATATCATTGAAACAGAAAAGGGCCTACTCGTTTTAGAAGTAAACGAGCAAGTCATGCTTGATGAATACATGAAACAAGATCCAAGACGTAAACAAGTTATCTCAGAGCTGTACCGAGACGCCATCCTCGCTCGTTTAATGCAGGGTAGTCTTTGATTCCCTCTTGTTTCAGGGTCTCAGTCACTCTCTCTGGGGGTCAGACACCTCTTTACCCTTTCACAGACATAAAGCAGTGTCTGACCCCTCACCCCTCCCCGTTATTCTCCGATGTCTTGTAAGGTATGTCCCAATATGCGTTTGGCATTGCCGATAAGTGTTTGTGTTCCAACAATTAAGACGATGTCTGCTTTAGTTTCCTCTTTTGCATACGTAATGGCCTCTTGTAAGTATGGAAACTCTTTGCTGGTAGGCACTATCGCTTTTGCATAGGAAAGTGCATCGTCTGGAAATGAAAGATGAGTTTGATCTGGTTTCGTAATAATCAACTGGTTAGACACTTCTCCTAAGATATCAATAACACCCTGATAATCTTTGTCTTCTGGAACGCCTACAACTGAAGTAATGTGATGGTTCTTATCCTCGTTGATCAAGTCGATCACATCTTTAATATACATAGCTGAATCCTTATTAATAGCACCATCCAATATCATAACTGGTCGACTGCTGATTACCTCACATCGCCCCGGCCATTGGAGCGTAGCAAAACAATCTCGCACAATATCTTCGTTCAGCTCTTCGCCAACAATATCTTCACATAATTGCAAAGCCAGTGCAGCATTTCCAGCTTGAAATGTCCCAAGCAACGGTATACGTAGCTTCTCATAGAACGCTCGTTTCGTTTTCACACCAAACATGACCCCGTTCTTATCCATTGAAATATTGTATGCTGAAAAGTCTTCTTGACCATAAAACACATCAGCATTCGTTTGGCCAAGTACTCTCTTGATCTCTGGTTGTACCTCTTCACTTTGTTCATGAATATAGGTAAATTTCGTTTCATTCTTTACAATCCCAGCTTTATGCTCAATAATGTCAAAAATCGAAGGCCCAAGATGACGAACATGCTCCATCATAATTGGCGTAATCGCAGCCCATTCATTCGGAAGCACGTTCACGTCATCATACATTCCTCCTCTTCCAACTTCTATGACATTGAGGTCAGTCTGTTGTTCTTTAAAATAAAGCGCAGCAATCGTTAAAGCAATCCCAATAGGACCTTGATAGATATCTGACGGAAGCTCTTTTTCAATTGCTGCGACGCTACTTTCTACAACATTGCTGAACCGAATAAAGTCATCTGTAGAAATAGCTCTTCCGTTCACTCTGATTCTTTCTTTGAAATCTACTAAATGAGGCGACGTAAATAGCCCTACCTTATAACCAGCATGGCTTAGTAAAGAAGAGATGAATCTAGACGTAGACCCTTTCCCTTTGCTTCCTGTCACTAAAATAAATCTCTGCTGACCGTCTGGAGAGCCAACCAAATCTAGCAATTTCCTTGTTAATTCAGGGTGCTTACTCTTTTTATCATTGCTTTCTTTAACATGTGAAATGGCCCTCATATATGATTGGTAAATTAAGTCCTCAGCTTCTTTTTGTGTCCGTATTGCCATATTCGCTCTCCTCTACAAAATCGTTACATATATTATGGACGATTCTGCCACGTTTAAAAAGCCTTTACCATTTCCCAGATAAAACCTCACACTCTCATATAAGTAAAAGACAGCAAGCAACCTAGCTTTATTTGCTAGATTGCTTGCTACTTACTATTTTGCGTTTATCATTTGCCTTGAATGTTCAGTATGTTCCTTTTCTTCTTCACTTCTCCAACGAATATACTCAAACACACTTTTACATTCTTTGCAATAAAATTGTCTAACAAGCTGTGCCGTACCAAATGGAGCAATAATGTCAACATTTTCTGAATGGCAAAATGAGCATGTTGGCTGATCCTTTTGACTAAACATTGGCTATCATTCCTTGGTCTTTTAAGCTATCAACTGCTCTTTTAAATTTAGCTGTTAAATCATTATATGCTAAATACTCTGTTACCTCTTGATTTTCTTCGATTTCCTTTAACCATGCTTCTGCTTCAGCTAGTACTTTATTTAGTTCTTCCTCAAATTTTCTCGGTACCCCACCACGATCATTCAATAATTTTAATGCCCAGCCTTCTGAGTATACGCAATGCTCCTTATGCTCTAAAAATAATTTATTGATATAGGCCGTTACCTCGTCGTTATTTGCTTGCGCCATTGATTCCATCACGATATCAATCGCTAAGTTCGCCGTATAAAAACCAGCAATCAACTTCACCCAGCTATTAATCTCTCTAACCTGTGAGAATGATTTCCCTGTTTCATTCCGGTGATCTGGCTTTTTCCCTTTATGCCCTTTAAGGTCTAGCACCCAATTGTATAAAATTCTTGCATGACCTAATTCTCCTTGTGCGATTGCAACCGATGAAAGTGTTGATTCTACATCCGGACCACTAAAACCAACCTCAACTAAACGATCTCCAAGAATATATTTATTATCAGCAATTCCCTCGATGACATTAATTAGCTCCTTGTTACTCATATTACCTCAGCTCCTTTTACTCGAGATTCATAATTCATAACACCTTCTGAAAGGGCAACTTTTAAGAAATGATCTTTTCTAACAACGTACATTTCAAACCAATCTTCTTCATCATACGTGTAATTTGCATACACTTTTGCTAGATTATCAGTATCAGCATCAACGGAACCAATAAATAATAATTCATCGCCTCGCTTAATCCGTGTAAAAACCAAATATTCTTTTTTCTCATTTAGCATTTTGTACTCACACCCCAATGTTTTAGTTGTTCTTTCGCCTTATCAGTTAAACGATCTACTGTCCAAGCTGGTACCCAAACGACATTAATGTTAACCTTTTTTACATCCTCTTCTTCTAATAAGCGGTTTTCGATATCGCTTTCAATCCATTCCATGCAAGCACAAGATGATGCGGTATAGGTCATCTTGATAACGACTTGCTCACCCTCCTGCTCTTTAATCTCATAAATAAGTCCCATGTCAACCACACTGATCGGGAACTCTGGATCCATTACTTCTGTAAGTGCATTCCATAAGCGTTCTTCTTTTTTAGTCACTGTTTGTTGCATATTAAACCACCTCGTTACGAAGATTTTCTAATTCGAAGTATCCTTTTTGAACTCGTTCAATAAATTCTCCGTTTTGTGGGCCACGTTGTTTAAAGCGTTTAATCACATTGTCCCATGTGTCAGGTTGGTTAAAGTCCCACTTTTTATTTTCTGCATCGAACACGCATGGGAACGGAACATCTAATACGTATTTCTCTGTTTCTTCATCATAATGAGCAGGTACGTCTACACCGATTGATTCACAGAACGGAATGGCTGTAGATAACCATACTTGGCGTAACTCATCATTTGTTTTTCCTTTTAAGCTATATTCTAATTGTGCAGACCGACTCTTTAAGTTATCAGCAACTCCAAAGAACTCAAGCGCCATTAAGAACATCCAGTCTACTGCTTCTTGTACTTGTTTCGCCGTTTCTGGATCCTTCATTGCATTTCTCATTATGACTTCGCCGTTTCTGAGATGGAAAAGTTCTTCTTTATCAACTTTTACAAGCGCTCTCTTCCAAGGTCCATAAGTTGTATGTTGATAAGCATCTCCTAAAAGCGTATAGCCTGCTCGGTCGAAAAAGGCGTTAAATACCCCCAACTCAATCCAGTTATCTAATTTGAAATCAAACGCATACGGATTTTTCCAACGATGAGCTTCACGGTTGAACATTAAGCTTTCAACATCTTCTCCTAAATCTTTTAACAAGCGCCAAGCAATATGGGCATGGCCAATCTCATCCTGCATAACAGCTAGTGCTGTAATTTTTAAATTCAAACTAGGTGCTTGGTCATAGACCGTTAACAATGGAGGAACACTCAAAAGCTCTGTATCAGCTACAATCATCAGCGTTTGTTTCAAAGCCTCAAGATACTCTTCGTTCATATCCTCCATTTCCTCTAAAACAAACCCTTTTTCAATCTTTTTTAGCAACTCTTCTCTAGTCATTCAAAACACCTCTTTTTAATTATTTTTATTACGTTTTTGTCTCTTACGTCTATATAACGTAATATAAAACACCTGAATAATTCTGTCAATTAGTTTTCAGAAAATTTATTTCAATATTGAATTATCCTCATTTCCAATATTATTTTGTTTATTAACATGGAAATAGTGTTAATTTAGTAGGGTTTTTACAATATTGTGAGTAAAATGCCTATTAGAGAAGGTTTGAAGCATACAAGGGACGTTTTATTAAAATTAGGGGTTTTGTCATTATGTATTTTAAACGAACGTTTTAATATTGTTATCAACTTGTCTATAAAGGGGTTAAGAAAAAAGAAGGCAAGACAAAAAACCGATTCTCTTCTATGAATGAGAACCGGTTCGTGGATCACTTTGATTTAATTGAGGTAATATCATCGTACCATCCTTATTTACATTTGTTATTTTTGTTTTTCTCTTCCTTCAAGTCTGCTGTAAGTATTTGCATAAAATTCATATGTTTCTTTGATTTCTTCAATTAGTTTTTTGACCATCTGGATCACCATTCCTTTTTGTTATTATGTCTATATTATGAATTGTTTTCAACAATTTCACAACGCTCTTGAAATCGGTAACATCTTGCATGAAAACGAAAACAAAAATGGTGAAAACGGGTACATCTGCTTTTCTCTTACATTTCCACCGTTTTTCTATTATATAAAACGTTAGCATTCATTAAAAAAGAGGATGACCCACTATTGATGAGCCATCCTTCAAGTTTATCTTCTTTGTTCAAATGTAGTTAAAGCCTGATCGAGCATATCAATCCCTGCATCAATCTGTTCCTTAGAAACCGTCAATGGTGGGATCATACGAATTATTTCACTCTGATTGCCACAGAAGTAAAATAAGACGCCATTTTCAAGTGCTAAATCAAGTATTTCAAACATTGCATCACCATCTGGTTCGCCTGTTTTTGGATCTATGATTTCAATGCCGATCATCAACCCAATCTGGCGAATGCTGCCGATAACAGAATGTTTTTCTTTTATTTTTTCCAGTTCTTTTGCTGCATACGCACCCATTTGCTTTGTGTTCTCTAGAAGATTCTCTTCTTCAATGACATCTAGAACAGCAAGTGCTGCTTCACAAGCAATTGGGTTACCACCAAACGTTGTCGCATGGCTGCCTAGTGGCCACTTTTGCATCAGCTCATTTGACGCTACTGTTGCACTTAGTGGCAAGCCGTTTGCGATTCCTTTTGCAATCGCCATAATGTCAGGGACCACATCGAATGTTTGGGCTGCAAACCACTCACCTGTACGTCCAAAGCCCGTTTGTACCTCATCAAAAATAAGAAGAATGTTATGACGGTCACAAATTTCGCGAATCTTTTTTAACCAAGCTTTCGGTGGAATAATGTAGCCACCTTCTCCTAATACCGGTTCAACAATGACAGCTGCTACTTCTTCAGGTGTCACCTGGTGATTAAAGAGACGTTTAAAATCTTTTTCTAATTGGTCTACGACATATTGCTCTTTGTCGATTCCTTCTGGACAATCCGTTGCATCCGCATACGGTACTTGGTAAGCTCCTGACGGTTGCAAAAATTTACGGTACTTACTTTTAGATGTTGTAACGCTAAGTGCACCCATCGAGCGTCCGTGAAAACACCCGAAGAATGAAACAATATATGGACGCTTGGTTACATGTTTTGCAAGCTTGATTGCTCCTTCAATCGCTTCTGCGCCACTGTTACCAAAGAAGAATGTATCTAAATTCCCAGGCAATTTTTCTGCTAAACGGTCTGCTAACGTTAATATTGATTCATATATAATGACACCTGAAGGACCGTGCCCTAGGTGATCTGCACCATCTTTAATTGCTTGTACGACTTTAGGGTGGCGATGGCCGACATTCGTCGTTGCAATTCCTGATGTAAAATCTAAATATTTTTTGCCATCGACACCAAAGTAATAGCAACCCTCTTCTTTTACCACTGGTAAATTTGGGTGATCTTTTGCCATACTTGGTGCTAATCGGCTAGACATGTTTTCTACTAGATGACTCCAATCCTTAGCCAAGAATACTACCTCCAAAAAAAATTTATTGTTTATTATATCACGATATTCAAAATTATAGGTCACAAAGGTAACACTACCTTTGTGACCTCGTACTTTGTTATTCTGCCCTCATTTAAGAGCAATGGCTTCTCTCGCCGTGCGCCTTTTGGGGAAGTTCACCCAAAAGGCTTAAAACATTACGGCGGTTTCGCTCTTATTCCTCCCTTTGGCATGGCAATGGCTTCTCTCGCCGTACGCCTTTTGGGGAAGTTCGCCCAAAAGGCTTAAAACATTACGGCGGTTTCGCTCTTACTCCTCGCTTTGGCATGGCAATGGCTTCTCTCGCCGTACGCCTTTTGGGGAAGTTCGCCCAAAAGGCTTAAAACATTACGGCGGTTTCGCTCTTACTCCTCGCTTTGGCATGGCAATGGCTTCTCTCG